>JADLGJ010000025.1 GCA_020849375.1 Candidatus Omnitrophota bacterium | reverse complement strand
TCTTTACTCGAATCTCGACATGATCCAATACGGCGACGATTGTTTCTTTTATGTCAGTTTCTTTTTTTATATCGTTTTGATCTTGGGGGTAGGGCTCCGCATTAATAAGGTGATGGCGGTCTCTGCTTTGGCCGCATTGCCCCTGTTCCTATTGATCATGGCGGTCGGAACGGGAGTCCACCGTTTTATTTTCGAACATGTTCCATATTTTAAGCTGATCCGTAACATGCATTTCTTTTTACCGTTCTTTTTGGCGGCGATGATTCTTTTGGTTTCGGAACAGTTGCGCATTTATTTTGAAATAAGAGAAAAGTTAGTCGAGAGGAGTCGTTTTGTATTCTTGTTTTTTGTGGCGGTTGTTCACGCCACCATCGGGCTTTTTTTGAGCCGGCAATATGGGGTTGTTGCTACTTCATTCTTGTCTTTGGGTCTTAGCCTTTTATTTTGGGTTATTTTTATTCTTGGCCTAAAGCGCTGGGATGCTTTTCTCTTGCCGACCGTATTATTCTTTAGTGTTATTGTTCAGCCCTGCGAAGTGATCTGGCGGCATAATCAAGGGGCCTTGAAGGCCTCTGCGTATGGCAATAAAACCCTGATCGAAGAGTGTACCCGTGTCCCGTCTGTAAAGCCAGTTTTTTCGTATGTGCGTCCGGTATCTTTTCAGCCATTTGGCAATGACGATACGGCTTACTCTCGTATTGCGATGAAAGATGCCTCGCGGTTCTTCGAAAACGGTTTTCCCTCCTTTTGGTCTTATAATTTAACCTTAAAGGAGCCATTTGCAGATTTACAGCAGTACACGAGATATAAGTTTCATGTTTATGATGGTGAAGGCCTCACGGAAAATACGGTGGACCTCAAAACGGCAGCGGCGGTCGCGGGGCCGTCGGAGAATTTCTCGGTGGCCCATTTTGACGTCAATGCGATCAAGGTGCGGACCCAATATCCCGGCGAGAAATTCTTGGTTTACACGGATAGTTATCATAAGGCTTGGAAGGCATGGGTCAATGGAAAGCCGGCTGTGATCGAGCGGACGAATATGGCTTTTAAGGGCCTGCGTTTGCCGCCCGGCACCAATGACATTGAGATGCGCTATTCCGCGCCGATGATGACGGCCGTTTCGGTCAGTTTGTCTATATCTTTAGTGTTAACGCTTTTATCTCTACTGTGGTTTGCGGCGAAGGAGCGAAATACCAATGAAGGTAAGTCTTAAGAATTTGCTGAAGCAATGTTTTTCGCAAGCGATCATTTATTATTGTCTTTTTGCGGTTTTGATCATCAAGATCGTTGATGTTGATAATGTCAAAATGGCGCGGGTGAATAATTTGCAGGATATTGCTTCTTATCCGGCGCTTTATTTGAGCGGCAAGGCGGCTTTTGATGAAAGAAAGTTCCGGCTCGCCAAGAAATACTATGAGGCGTTCGTTTATGCGGTCCCGCTTTATGCCGCCAATGGTTTTGTTGATGGCCCAGTAGCCTTAAGCCGGACGTATACCATGCTGGCGGTTTGTGAAGCTTATCTCGGGCAAAGCGTCGAGGCGGCTCAATTTCTACAAAAAGCGCTTAGTCTGGAGCCGAGGCATTTTTGGTTAAATTATGACCTGGGGCTGGTGTATTTTAAGCGCGGCGAATACGCCGCCGCCGTCGGATATCTACAGCGTTCCTTCGGCTTGCAGTTGATGGATGTCGATCAAGCCATGGACCTGGATTATTTTCAATATTGGCCCCCTTATGCGAGCACCACCTATAAAACTTTGAATTTGGTCGTTTTTCATAAGGCGGTCATCAATAGTTATGAATTATCGGTTTTGGCTTATGAAAAGATGGGTGATCATTCGACGACGAAAGAGCTGGCCGCTATGGCGTTGCGTTCCGGCATCGGGCAAGAGAGCGTGTTGTTAAAATATTATGCAGGGGCAAGCCCGCAAAAACCGGATGTCGACATAAAGAATTATCAATTGATGGTCAATCCTTCTGTGTATTTTCTGCCGATAGGAAAGGAAAAGTTTCTCGCAAAGAAATATTCGGGGGGCTAAGAGAAAGCTCTGGGGTCGTTAACAAGGATATTCTTTCTGCACCAAGTCATTATTTCGAGGGATTTATAATCCAACATAAATAATTTTTAAAAAATGCTTGACAATTGTGCTCGTTAATCGTATTCTCTACTAAATCCATAGGGATTATAGATATTATGATTTCAAAGAAAACAAAATATGGTTTGAATGCCTTGATCTATTTGGCAAAAAGATATGATCAGGGTCCAGTCTTGATCTCTAATCTTGCCAGGGAAGAGAGGATCCCTCGTAAGTTTTTAGAGGCTATTTTGCTTGATTTAAAAAAGAACGGCCTGTTGGAAAGCAAAAAAGGCAAGGGTGGAGGGTATTCCCTATATAAGCACCCAAAAGACATAAAAATGGGTCAAGCAATAAGAATTCTTGATGGACCGTTGGCTCCGGTGGGTTGTGTTAGTCAGACCGCATACCGCAAATGTGAAGAATGCCGGGAAGAAAGTTGTTGTGGCATACGCCTAGTGATGAAGGATGTGCGGGACGCGATCGCAAATATTTTAGATAATACCAGCCTAGAAGACGTGATCGCTAGAGCGGAAAGTCAAAGTTTAACGATATCGATGAATTATCAAATATAAAGGAAATCCAATGAAAAATATTAAGTGGAGTTTAGTCGTAATCCTTACCTTAGCCATGATTGTTCCTGGCCGCGTCTGGGCTGATGCGGAAACCTCGGATATTGAGAAACGATTGCTGGGGTTGGAACAAGAAATCGCGCTCCTCAAGCGGCAGTTGGAAGTTAAAAAAGAAGAAGAGAATAAAAAAACTAGTGAAGCCCCGATTATCACGGCAAATGTCAAAGATGGGTTTAGTATCAAGAGCCCCGATGAAAGTTTCAGATTAAAGATCCGCGGGGTTATTCATGCGGACGGCCGGTTCTTTGCTTATGACAAAAAGAATCTGGGCGTCAATGATACGTTTACTGTCCGGCGGGCGCGTATTATTTTTGAAGGAACGGTTGGAAAATCCTTCGATTATTATATTATGCCGGACTTTGGGAACGGCGCCTCAACGTTAGTTGACGCCTTCGGTGAATTTAAATTCTCTCCGTCATTGAAATTAAAGGGCGGGAAGTTTAAGGTTCCCCTTGGTTTGGAACGCGCGCAGTCTGATACGGCAAATAATTTCGTTGAGACGGGATTACCGAGCAATTTGGTGCCGAATCGCGAAGTCGGGTTCCAGTTATCGGGTGATATTCTAAAAGAAACAACCAACTACTCGATCGGGATTTTTAACGGGTCCGCTGATTTGGCCAGTTCAACGGCTCAAGATGCCGATAATAATAACGATAAAGATGTGATCGGGCGGGTTTTTGTCCAGCCTTTTAAAAATAATGGTCCTGAGGCGGTAAAAGGTTTGGGGCTTGGACTTGCCGGGTCTTTTGGGCATAATGAAGGAAGCACGCTGCCGACATACAAATCTACTGGCCAGGCCAGTATCTTTAGCTATTCTTCCGGCGTCAATGCCGACGGGATCCACAGCCGCATTGCCCCGCAATTATATTATTACAAGGGGTCGCTAGGCTTGATCGGGGAGTATACGCAATCACATTTAAAAGTTGCGCGCACGAGCGGCGGGAATATTATCCGCGATACTTTTGATAACAGCGCTTGGCAAGTGACCGGGAATTATGTTTTGACCGGCGAGTTGGCGACTTTTAAAGGGATAACGCCGCGAACAAACTTCGACCTGGCGAAAGGAACTTGGGGGGCTTTTGATGTCGTGACCCGCTATGAGCATCTTGCCATCGACAATAGCATTTTTGACAGAGGTTTTTCGAGCTTAGCAACCTCAGTCTCCGGCGCTGATGCTTGGGGCGTCGGTTTGAATTGGTATCCCCACAAAAATGTCCGCTTGTCTTTAGATTTTGAGCAGACCCAGTTTGACCGCGGGGCTGCGGTTGGGGACCGCAGAACCGAAGATGTCGTTTTGACACGCTTCCAAGTGACCTATTAAGAGATATTTTAAAATATAAAAATTTTTTTGGAGAAAAACTATGCGTAAATTAATATTGATCGTCCTAACATTGTTTGTTCTTGGAACCGGCGCCCCTCAGGTTTTCGCCGCTAAACAAAAAGTGCTTCTAAATGTTTCTTATGACCCGACACGTGAACTGTATGAAGAATATAACAAGGCTTTTATTAAGCATTGGCAGGAATTGAGTGGAGAAACTCTTGAGATCAATCAATCTCATGGCGGGTCTGGTAAACAGGCTCGCGCCGTGATCGATGGTTTAGATGCGGACATCGTCACTCTCGCGCTCGCTTATGATATTGATTCGATCGTTGAGAAGTCGGGCCTTTTGCCGGCGGCTTGGCAGCAGAAACTACCCCATAATAGTTCGCCATATACGTCAACGATCGTCCTTTTGGTCCGCAAGGGAAATCCCAAGAACATCAAAGACTGGGATGACTTGGCAAAGCCCGGGATTAACGTGATCACGCCGAATCCGAAAACTTCTGGTGGGGCACGCTGGAATTATTTAGCCGCCTGGGGTTATGCGCTTAAAAAGTGGAGCAATGATGAAGCCAAGGCGCAGGATTTCTTGAGGGCGATCTTTCGCAATGTTTCGATCCTTGATTCCGGAGCGCGTGGTTCAACGACGACCTTCGTTGAACGCGGGATCGGTGATGTCCTGATCTCCTGGGAAAATGAAGCTTATTTGGCTGTTAACGAATTAGGAAAAGATAAGTTTGAAATTATTATACCTTCAGTTAGTATTTTGGCGGAGCCGCCGGTCGCGGTCGTGGAACGCAATGCGAGCCGCCACGGGACATTAAAAGCTGCTGAGGAATATCTGAATTATCTATATTCTGATGAAGGACAGGAGATCGCAGCGAAGAATTATTACCGTCCGCGGAATGAAGCGATCGCGCAAAAGTATGCCGATCAATTCCAACCGATCAGTTTGTTCACGATCGACGAGCTTTTGGGCGGATGGCAAAAAGCGCAAAAGACACATTTTGCGGATAAAGGAACGTTTGATCAAATCTACGGAAACTAATGTTTCTTTTAAAACAAAAATCCACGCTTCCCGGTTTTAATCTTGCTTTAGGGTATACCGTTTTTTACCTGAGCTTGATCGTCCTTATCCCATTGTCGATGCTCTTTCTCAAGACATCGACAATGGGGTGGGGAGCTTTTTTTGAAGTGATCACTAGCCCGCGGACTTTGGCCGCGTACCGCCTGAGTTTTGGGGCTAGCTTTGTCGCTGGATTAGTGAATGTCGTGTTTGGATTCTTGATCGCCTGGGTTTTGGCGCGCTATCGTTTCCCGGGAAAGAAGATCGTTGATGCCCTGGTTGATTTTCCTTTAGCGCTGCCGACGGCGGTGGCGGGTATTGCCCTAACGTCTATTTATAGTCAAAACGGCTGGCTTGGAAAATATTTGTATGCCGTTGGAATTGAAACCGCTTACAGCCCGCTGGGGATCACGCTGGCGCTCGTTTTTATCGGCTTGCCGTTTGTCGTTCGGACCATTGAGCCGGTTTTGCAGGAATTAGATGGAGAACTGGAAGATGCGGCCGTGAGTCTCGGCGCAAACCGCTGGCAGATCTTTACTAAAGTGATATTCCCGACACTGATCCCGCCGCTGATCACCGGGTTTGCTTTAGCTTTTGCGCGCTGTATTGGAGAATATGGTTCCGTTATTTTTATCGCCGGGAATATGCCGGGAAAGACCGAGATCGCGCCGCTGCTGATCATGACAAAACTGGAACAGTATGATTATGCCGGAGCAACGGCGATCGCGGTGGTCATGCTTTTGGTTTCTTTTGCCATGCTCGGTGTGATCAATTATTTGCAATGGGTGTCTTCAAAAAGAATAGGGATGAATTAATATGGCGGTTCATCTTCGCTCGGAGCCAGTTTGGGTGCGTTGGACATTGATCGGGATGGCTTTAGCTTTTCTGGGGCTCTTTATTTTTCTCCCATTGAGCATGGTCTTTATAACCGGCCTCAATAAAGGGATCGCGGTTTATTTCAAGTCCATCAATAACCCCGACGCGCTTTCTGCGATCCGTTTGACCTTGATCACCGCGTTAGTCGCGGTGCCGTTAA
This sequence comes from Candidatus Omnitrophota bacterium, assembly GCA_020849375.1. GTDB lineage: Bacteria > Omnitrophota > Gorgyraeia > Zapsychrales > JANLHA01 > JADLGJ01. The sequence continues at coordinate 3,741 of JADLGJ010000025.1, read as the reverse complement.
ATTTGATCTTTGGTGTTGCCGCGTCGTGGGCCATTGCAAAATTTGATTTTTATGGAAAGAGTTTCTTGACGACTTTGATCGATCTGCCTTTGTCCGTTTCTCCGGTTATCTCGGGGTTGATCTATGTCCTGATGTTCGGCGCACAGGGGCCTTTCGGAACATGGCTCAGAGACCACGGGATCAAAATTATCTTTGCGCCGCCGGCGATCATTCTAGCAACGATCTTTGTGACATTTCCGATGGTGGCGCGTGAACTTATTCCCGTTATGAAAGCGCAGGGCAATGATGAAGAGGAGGCTGCGCTGACCCTCGGGGCGAGCGGGTTCCAAACATTTTGGCGCGTGACATTGCCGAATATTAAGTGGGGCCTTTTGTACGGCGTTATCCTTTGTAATGCGCGTGCGATGGGAGAATTCGGTGCGGTGTCCGTTGTTTCCGGGCATATTCGCGGACAAACCAATACGCTGCCGTTACATATTGAGATCCTTTACAACGAATATAATTTTACCGCCGCATTTGCTGCAGCCTCATTGTTGGCGATGCTGGCGCTAGTCACGCTTTTTGCAAAATCATTGGTCGAATATCGATACCGCGCAGAGTTGAAAGCGGCTTTAAGATTGGAGAATCACGGATGAGTATTGAAGTCAAAAATATCATCAAAACATTCGGCACATTTAAGGCGCTCGAGAATATTGACCTTAAGATCGAGACCGGTGAATTGATCGCTTTGCTCGGCCCGTCGGGGTCGGGAAAGACCACGCTGCTTCGGATCATTGCCGGCCTGGAAACAGCAGACCAGGGTGATATTATCTTTCACGGCAAAGACGTGAAGGATGCGCAGACCAAAGACCGGAATGTCGGTTTTGTTTTTCAGCACTATGCCCTGTTTCGCCACATGACCGTCTTTGAAAATATCGCTTTTGGATTACGCGTCAAGCCAAAGGACGTCCGCCCGACGGAAGAACAGATCAAGGCGAAGGTAACCGAACTTTTAAAATTAGTCCAGCTGGATTGGGTCGCCAATCGGTATCCTTCGCAACTATCCGGCGGACAACGTCAGCGCATCGCTTTGGCGCGGGCTTTAGCGATCGAACCGAAAGTCCTTTTGCTCGATGAGCCGTTCGGTTCGCTGGATGCGAAAGTCCGTAAAGAGCTGCGTCAATGGCTGCGCCGTTTTCACGACGACCTACATATCACCACATTATTTGTTACGCATGACCAGGAGGAAGCGTTGGAGGTCGCCGACCGCGTTGTCGTCATGAACAAAGGAAGAATTGAGCAGGTTGGCACCCCCGAAAATGTTTATCACAACCCGGCGAATGTCTTTGTCCTTAATTTCTTAGGCAATGTCAATTTGTTCCATGGCCGCACCGAAGAGGGTAGCGCTGACGCAACAACAAAGAAAATATATGTGCGGCCGCATGAATTGACGGTCACGCGTCAACCGGTTTCAGCCAGGTCCATTAAGGCAAAGATCTCGTTTATCAATCCGGCTGGCTCAGTCGTCAGGATCGATGCGGTTGCCAGCGACGGACAAAGCGTACAGGCGGAAATTTCACAAGAAGAATATAAAAGTTTAAAACTTCAACGCAATGAAGAGATCTGTTTGACTCCAAAGAACATTACCTAGAGCGAATACGATATTTAAACGAAAGGACAACAACATGAAAATCGCAAATAACATCACAGAGTTGATCGGCAACACACCGTTGGTGCGGCTTAATAAATTAAGCGAAGGCCTGCACGCAGACATTGTTTTGAAATTAGAGTTTTTTAATCCTTTAAGTTCGGTCAAAGACCGCATCGGTTTAGCCATGATTGAAGCCGGAGAAAAAGCCGGGAAGATCATTAAAGGTAAAACGACGCTTGTTGAGCCGACCTCCGGCAACACCGGGATCGCTCTCGCTTTCGTCGCCGCGGTCAAAGGTTACAAGTTGATCTTAACCATGCCGGAAACGATGAGTTTGGAACGCCGCGCTTTATTGCGTGCTTTAGGCGCGACCCTGATCTTAACGCCGGGGCCGGAAGGGATGAAGGGGGCGATCGCGAAAGCTAAAGAATTAGCCGCTTCTGACCCGAATTATTTCCAACCGCAGCAGTTTGATAATGCCGCTAATCCTGAAGTGCATCGCAGAACGACTGCTGAAGAAATCTGGCGCGATACCGACGGGAAAGTTGACATTTTGATCTCTGGCGTCGGGACCGGCGGGACATTGACCGGGGTGGCGAGTGTGATCAAAGAGCGTAAACCGTCATTCAAAGCTATTGCCGTCGAGCCAAAGGGTTCTCCGGTCCTATCCGGTGGAGCACCCGGCCCGCACAAGATCCAGGGGATCGGTGCTGGTTTTGTGCCGAGCATTTTAAATACTAAGCTCATCGATGAAATTATCCCGGTTGATAATGAGCAGGCGTTTACGCACGCCAAGCGATTGATCCGTGAAGAAGGGATCCTTTGCGGTATTTCGTCGGGCGCTGCTGTTTATGCCGCGCTTGAAGTTGCTAAGCGTCCGGAAAGCAAAGGGAAGTTGATCGTCGCGATCATCCCGAGTACTGGCGAAAGATATTTGTCGACCGACTTGTTTGCAGAATTTCGTAGTTAATAAAATAAACTTTGGTATAACTTTTTTATGTTGCGCTTAAGAAATGCTTTTATTGCTACGGCTTTTTTGTTGTGGATCTTGCCATTAGGGGTCTTTATTAAACCCAACGACGAGAAAAAGGTCTGCGGCGGCCAGCGCGCGATCTGTCTGTGCTCGCATTTAGCGAGGAGTCAGGGAAGCGGTAGCAAGAAATTTGTTTTTGCCCATCCTCCCGGCAACGAAAAAGAAGCATCTCCCTCCGGCAATAGTGGGCATTTTTTTGCCGCAGATCTCCGGGATCCCAGCCCCCTGTTGGGCACAAATTTTTCTCACCACACTCCAAGTATCTATTCCCTTACCGTTTACAAATCCATCGAGCACGTTCCTAAAGTCTAATTTTCAACCCTCGAAGTTTTTTAATGTTTAATTTGCGGAAAAACTGTTTTCGTAAGCAGGCCGCATTACAGGGAGAGGTGTTATGAGAGTTAAGCTTTGTATGATTTTCTTCGGTGTTGTGTTCTTGCTTGACCCGCAGGGACAGGCCGTGTTGGCAGCAAGTCATGACGGATCAGTGACATTGTCGGAGATCGTGGTTGTCGGGCAACAGGAGAAATATTCTGTGGTTGTTCCAAATGGCGGGCGGGCTGAAGAAACGATAAAGAATATTCCCGGCGGCGTTGACGTAATTTCGGCGGATGATTATAAAACTGGACGCGCGACCACTCCGCAAGATCTTTTGAGTTATTCTCCAGGGATCTTTGTTCAACAGCGCGACACCGGAGCTCAGGAATCCCGCGTTTCGATCCGCGGATCAGGGCTGCAGCGGACCTTTCATTTGCGCGGCATTCTTTTGTTGCAAGACGGTGTTCCTATTAATCAGGCGGATGGCGCCGGTGATTTTTATAAAATTGAACCGTTGGCCGTTGATTACACGGAGGTCTTTCGCGGCGGTAATGCTTTACGCTATGGCGCGACGACCTTAGGGGGCGCGATCAATTTTGTTTCTCCGATGGGCTATACCGCCGATCCTTTGCAGGGGCGGTTCGAGGGAGGAAGTTTCGGTTATATTCGTTCGCAGATCAGTTCCGGGCAGGTCATGGGGCCTTTTGATTATTATCTTTCCTTGAGCCAGTATCAACAGGATGGTTTTCGTAATCATACC
>JADLGJ010000024.1 GCA_020849375.1 Candidatus Omnitrophota bacterium | reverse complement strand
GGATTTGGCAGCATTTCTTTAAACAGGAACTGATCTTCCAAAAAGCGATCACTTATGAGGGGAGAGTCACCGGGCCGTTCGGGCATCCCAATGATTTTGGGTCCTATTTGTTAACAGCGGCTGTCTTTTTTGTCGGCGCGTTGACCTGGGCTTGGAACGGACGCCGCGAACCGTCCGCCAAACCCGGTATTCATTTAGGCGGCACCGGACGTTTTATCGTTATCTTCATTGGTGCACTCATGGCCGCAACTGCTTTGGGTTGGACTTTTTCCCGTGGCGCATGGATCGGGTTTGCATGCGCATCAATCCTGCTCGCTGTTTTTCATGGGAAGAAATGGTATGTCCCGCTCATTTTCTTAGCGGTCTTTTGGGTCGTTTTTTCTTCGCAGTTGGGAAGCGTCCGCAATGTTTCGTTCATTACCGACGATATCTCGATGGCTGGCCGTTTACGCGTCAAGCGTTTGGCTAAAGAAGAAACCATGGAAAAGAAAACGGAGCTCCAACTTTATGTTGACGATGTTCTGTCGGCGTTGTCACGTTTTAATTGGACCGGGAGGCAAGTTTTTTGGGCGGAAACGTTTGAAGTCTTCAAAGCTGCTCCGGTCTTTGGCACCGGCCTCAATACTTATACAGAAGCGGTTCAGCGGTATAACAAACCGTGGTCCGGGTTTTATTCTCACAATTGTTACTTGCAAATGCTGGCCGAGATCGGGATCGTTGGACTCGCATCGTTTCTCTGGCTTATGATTGTCCTGGCCTTAGAAAGCTGGAAGGTGTTGATGAAGCTGCCTAATGGTTATTACCGGGTCGTTTTGATGGGCTTGTTCAGCGGTTTGGTCGGTTTTTGGGTCCATGGCGCAATGGATACGAATTTTTACTCCGCACGTTTGGGGAATTTGATGTGGATCCTGATGGGGCTGGTGGCCGCGGTCATCCAATTGGCCGGCAAGGATCCCGATCAGAGGAAAATCTAAGTTTCTTTGCCTTCCCGCACTAAAAATGTTATTCTTTTAGCGTGTCAATCTTCTCTAATAAGTACGTTCTTCGTTAAGATTCCCTTTAAAAAATGGCTTATTTTAAGTGTTGAAAAGGACACCTCTTGAACTTTTTTTACTGTAAAAAACCGCTGTTTTATCTTTTCCGAAAGGCCGTGAGTGCGTTTTTGGTCGTAGCCTTCGGCCTTTCGATGGCCGTTGCGCCAGCCACGCCTTCAGGCGCTCAGCTTTTGCCCAGTCTTCCGGCGCCGGGCCAAATGCTTTGGTTAAGCCAGGGCTTTTTGCCGCCAGTTCTCAAAGGCATGACCGTCCACGCCGAGAATCCGCTTTTGTTCGACTTTATCGTTGACCGCGGGCAGGACAAGATCAACAACGACCTGCTCAAAGACGAAAGCACCAAACTCATCAAATATTTCCTCGCGGCGATGACCATTCCTGACAAGGATGCCTGGGTCAACCTTTCACCGTACGAAAAAGACCGCATTATTCCCGATGCTCTTGGCCAGACCGAAATGGGCCGGCAAATGTTAGAGCAGGATTATATTCTTAAACAGCTTTCTTCATCGCTCACCAATCCTGACAAAGAATTAGGCCAAAAGTTTTGGAATGAAGTTCGCGCTCGCTCGCAAAAACAATTCGGCACCACCGAAATTCCTTTAAATACATTCAATAAAGTCTGGATCGTCCCTGATGGCGCGACCGTCGTCGAGAAAGACGGCTTTGCCTATATTTCGGAGAGCAAGCTCAAGGTTATGTTAGACGTAGATCTGCCCAACCAGAAGGGTAGATCGGAGTCCCGCGCTCCTGTGCGGGATGAGGACGTATCAAAGTTATCCACCGACGTTTTTCGCGAACTGATCCTGCCGCAACTCAATAAAGAACTCAATGAGGGAAAGAATTTTGCGCCGACACGGCAAGTTTATCAAAGCGTTATTTTAGCCGCTTGGTACAAAAAGGCCTTGAAAGATTCTTTGCTGGGAAGAATTTACGCAGACAGGTCTAAGGTTGAAGGTATTGAAAGCGATGTTAAAGGCATTAAGCAAAAAGTTTATGATCAGTATTTAGATGCCTTCAAGAAAGGCGTTTATAGCGTTATTAAAGAAGACAGCGCCGACAGCGAAGCGATCCCGCGCAAATACTTTTCGGGAGGGCTGCAGCTGGGGATGACCCTTAATTCTAATGACCTCAAGATTGTGCGTGGTTCTGCGGACGTTAACCGCGCCGCGTCAGCGATCGTCCAAGCTGGCGATCAAATCGCTCTTGTTTCATCGAGTGCGGCGGAAAGCAAAGGGGAGCAGTCGCAGCTCGTTTTAAATGCTTTAGATAGCCAGAGAGCTGTCAGGATAAACGATATCTATAATGCGGTTTATGCCAAAATGGGGAAGAAATATTTAGATCATTTTGGGAATCCGTTATCAACGTCTCAAGAATATGGTACTTTTGCGCCGTCATCGTTGCGTGAGGTTCTTCCTCTTTTTAGGCAATTTGGCGTCGGGCCTGGTAAAAAATTTGTTGACCTTGGTTCCGGTGATGGCCGTGTGGCCTTGGCTGCGGCTTTGTTGGGTGCTAATGCGGTTGGGGTGGAGAAAGATCCGCAACTCGTCGCTATTGCCAAAGAGGCCTTTGCGCGAGTGGCTCGGGAGATCAATGTCCCCTGGTCCGTTGGTTTTTATCGGGAAGATATCAGTCAGTATTCTCTTAAAGTTCCGAATGCCCCCGATGTGATCTATTATTATCAGGGCGGCGGGGTTGAAATTGATGAAGCTGTGAAAAATAAGATCATGGCCGGGACCACCAACCCCAATACGATCCTTATTGTTGCCGGATTCGCGAGAGAATACGATCTGTTCCCTGAATTAACGCGGGTAACAACTCCTGAGTTCGAGGATCAGAACTGGGTCGCGGTGTACAAAGTTCCTTCCGCCGCGTCGAGTGGGGTGTTCGGTGATGAGGACAATCTTTCGCGTGGGTTATATGCTCTCGAGAGCGCTTATCGGATCTCCTCGTATCTCGACCAGCGCAAGGATCAGGAAAAGGTCAGCCTATTGTTAATTGGTGTTGGTCGCGGGATTTCTGCGATGCAGTTAGCGCTTAAATATCCAAATCTTGAGATTGTGGCTGTTAATGACCAAGAAGGAATGTGGAATGATAATAAAGCGGCGGCCGTCGCGGCTCAACTTGATAACCGCGTGTATCCTCCGCAACAGATCAGGAATGCTCTTGACCGGATCAAAGTTCAAGATCCTTTGGATATTGAGGACGAGCAGGCCAGGGACGTGGCCTTGCAGAAATTCGCCGACAGCGATGGGAAGTTTGACATGGTTTTCGTTGAGACCAGTGTCGCGCTGTATTTTAAGGATCAAGTTCGTACGGTTGAAGCATTATTTAACAGGCACGTCAAGGTCGGTGGGGTGTTCGGTTTTGAGATTTATAATGACCCGTCTCAGGAAGCAATGATAAAATTGCTGACGACGGAATTGCCCAAGGCCTTTGTGAAAAGTGGAAAACCAAAAATGTCTGAAGCGGTGAAGCGCACCCAAAGACATTTTGTTGTGGAGCGCACAAGCGGCGATGCCGTGAATATCCCGTTAATAAAGATAGAGTCTATTCGCAGTCGCCCTGGGAGCGTCGCCGATTTTAACCAGCCGGTTTATCAAACAATATATACGTTCGCATCCTCGAGTGGGGTCTTAACGGATAAATATAATCGCCCGGGGTTGGATCAGGTCGAGCCGTCATCCAACAGCGCCGCGACGCCGTATGATCTTTCGTTACGGGCAAGGGAATTTTTTGCGCTTGTTGAACAAAGCCCGGCGAAATTGGACCGTCAATATTCTAAGCGCGACTCTTTTGTTTTGCAGGAAGTGATCAGCGGTAAAGTGAGCACGAGCAATGCACTCAAAGAATTGATCGGGGCTTTAAGTGACGATTCGATCGCCGATGAGAATATTTCCGATTTAACCGGCGAAGGGCTGGTCCGCTGGCTGTATGATCGAGGGACTTTGCGGGATGTGAGAGGGATAAGGATCTGGAACCCTGCAAAACCTGAGGAAGAAAGTATAGCGTTAAGCGTGCCCGATGTTTATTACCCTTTGAAAGAAACCGCCCGGCAACTAGCCAAAGTGATCGAGGAATTTGGTGCTGATGCTCAGTTTAAGGTATTGCGTACGGAGCTTCAGCGTTTGGCCGTTTCAGATAACCAAGATAACAGCAAATTATTCCTGTTGGCCGCCGCAGGTGTCCCTGATATCGGCCCGGCTTTGAAGAATATTTATGAAGAATTACAAAAGGGCACGCGTGCTAAATATGCCGTCGATGATTTTTTGCGGGTCCTTAACTTTACCGAACGGGCTCTCGAGTTGAAAGTCACCTATGATAGTAAAGGCACGGGGGATTTTTTGTGGGTCAGTGATTATCTCATCCCGCTCGTCACAGAAATTATAACGAATGAGCAATTGCGGGTCCCGGTCTTTGCGCAAAGCAATGAAGTTGTGATCAATCCGATGCCCAGCGAAAATGCCACCGAGATTTATTTGTTAACATGGGGAGCAAAAAAATATGTTCTTAAGATGCGCCGTCCGAATACAGGGATAGGGCTTTATTTACGCAACCAAACGGAGATCCTTTCGCGGCTTAATCAAGACGGCGGGAGTCCGCAAATTGCTAAACTGATAGCCAGTAAGATCGCCCCGGGCAAAGAGTATTATTTGGTCACCGAATATTTACCGGAACAAGACCTAGATCAACAGATCGAAAGCCGCGGCCCGATGACGGACCTCAATCAAGCTGTTGATTTTGCGCTTAAACTTGCTGCGGCTGTCAAGTTCGTTCATCAGAATGGCGTTGTGGTCCGTGACCTTGGTCCGGGGAATATTAGGGTCAGCTCTGATACCGTTTTGTTACATGATTTTGACGCTTCGATGGCACTCCCGTATGACTGGGTGCAAGATAAGAATTCTTTAAAAAGGACGACGGGCCGTGACAATTTTGTCGATGGTTTTTATAACAATAATGAAGTGAAACCGGATTTTCAATTAGATATTGCGAATATTGGCGTTGTTTTATTGTTTGTCTCGACCGGATATTATCCGCCTACGTCCCGTACCGGTAAAATGGTGCTTCCGTTAGAGACTGTTCCGTTCCCGCAATTACAGCAGATCATTGAGCGCGCGGTGGCTCCTCGGGGCCAAGGTCGTTACAAGAATATCGACGAGCTTTTAAAGGACCTGAAGAAATTGCAAGGCACTTTAGGTGGCGGCGATGTTTCTGTCGCGTCGAGCGGTGTTGCTGATGGTGATTTTATTGGGAATGAATTAGGTGTCGTTGTTAACCGTATCCTGACAAAGTTAGAAGTCAACGCAGGGGCGGAAATTTTGTCCGCTGTTATGGAGGGGACTGAGTATATTGCTTTAGACTCTTGGTGGAGAGGGGAGTCGGGCTGGATCAAAGAGACAATAGCGGCGGACGGTAGTTCGGCTTTTGTTATTTTGCAACCGGTCTTAAATAAACTTTTAGTTAAGCATCTGCAACGATACCCTCAAAGCGTTCATATATTCAGCGCAATGGGTGTTCGTGATGTCCAGGGGCAGATAACGTTGTCTTCTGAATTTGTGAAGATCGTCAATGAGGAGGTTTTGTATTCTTCATCCGGCACGGCAGGAGGATCTTCTTCCAGCGGCGTCCTGGACCAGCAAGGGTTTGTTGTCCCGACCCGGATCCCATTCTCAGAAATAAAAACGATCGAATCCTTGAGTCAGGAGATCGGCGATAAAACTTATAGTGTTAATTATGGCGAGTACCGCGGCCGTGACCTCACGATCTTTTGGGGTTGGGAAGATGCTGGGCAGAGGATCAAAACCTATATTCTTACCGGGGATTACCGCGGTCGTCTTTCCGAGGCAGTTAAGCTTTTTGAAGCAAGATTAAATGGCCGCGTGCAAAGTCGTTATGCCGGCTTTGATCCTCTCACCGAAAGAGAGTACACTTATCACGCCTTTTATTCTGATCAACCAGGCCAACCAGTTTGGACTTGGATACAGCCGGGTGATACTGCCGATGATAGCGCAGAGGTCATTATCGCGGCCCATGATGAGAGAACTTTGTCTTCCTCGTCTGGGGTGGTGGTTTTGGCAAGAGCAGAAAGCGTAAGGATTGTTGATAGGAAAGGATTCCATGGCCGTACCGCAGTCGCATTTGTAAGATTGAAAGAAGAATATCCTCAATTTGAATTTTTTCTCAGTTATAGGGCCCGGACTGATTTTCGTAAAGTCAAAATTGAGAACTTTCTGAAAATCATGTTTCTGCAAATCCCACAAACATCCGTTAACGTTGAGATCGAATTGGCTCAGGGATACGAGCCGAGACCGGAATTTCAATTCCAGGCAGAAGATGCTTTGAAGGGGATAAAAGAAATTTTATTTACCGATTTTAGCGGTTCAGATCGTTCGCCATTTGTAGCTTCTTCTTCGATCTTTAGCGGGGGAGGGCAGGTTGATTTACTAAGATCTCCCGGCGGGGTCATGAATATCAATTATCAGATCGAGCAATTTGCCGCTTTAATTGAAAATGAGGTCAGAAAAAGCGGTGTTGAGCAAGCATTTATCGCTTTTGTTAAACAGCTTGAGGCTGATCGGCAACCACAAACGCTAAATAATTTCTCAGAGGCATTAGATCAGGCGGATGGCGTTGGACAATATTTGAGTGGTAAGTTAGCGGAGTTGGCGATGCTTTATATAGGTCAGAACCTTTCGGAATCAGACATTACAGCTGGCATCCAAACTGATTTTAAATTTGTTTTAAGTAAAGTTGTTCAACAGTTAACAGCATCGGCTGCTCTTGTTCACGGGAATAACGTCGGGGGTATTAACTTTGACCCGACCCTTTTAAATTTGCAGATCAAGCGTGACGGGAAGGGAGTGCCGTTGCCTCTCCCGCAGCAGAATCTGGAGAATATCAATATTAACGGCTTTTATCCAGTGATCATTAATATCCAGCCCGTCAATGCCCAAACATTGCCCCTCCTTGGCCAGCTGGAAACTGCTCCAGACGTCGCCCTTTCCAAAGGTTAAAATCGCCAAAAAGTTTTGGTTCCATTGACAAAAACGACTTCTTACGTATAATATTGGAATTCTTTAAGCCATAAACTGTATTAACACAATATATAAGGAAGTGAACTATGAGCAAACTCACCGTAAAAGATCTTGATGTAAAAGGCAAAAAAGTTTTGATCCGTGTCGATTTTAACGTTCCACTCGACGATAAACTTAATATTACCGATGACCGCCGCATCAGCGAAGCGCTTCCGACCATTCAATATGTTTTGAAACAGGGCGCTTCTAAAGTCATTTTGATGAGCCATTTGGGCCGTCCGGAAGGGCAAGTTGTTGAAGACCAAAGACTTGCACCTGTAGGGAAGCATTTAGAAAAACTTCTCGGCCCCGATGGGAAAGTCCTTTGCACCAAGGATTGCATCGGTGATGATGTTAAGAAAGCCGTTGAAACGAGTAAGGAGAGAGTCATCCTTCTTGAAAATCTTCGTTTTCACAAAGCGGAAACCAAAAATGACGCGGAATTTGCCAAGAAATTAGCTTCTCTCGCCGATGTTTTTGTCAATGATGCTTTTGGTACCGCTCACCGCGCTCATGCTTCGACCGAAGGGGTCACTCATTATTTGAAGTCCGCGGCTGGTTTTCTTCTTGAGAAAGAGATCAAATATTTAGGACAAGCCATTGACAAACCTGCCAAACCTTTTGTTATCATTCTCGGCGGAGCCAAGGTTTCCGACAAGATTGCGCTTATTGAGAATATGTTGCCTAAAGTTGACGTTATCATTATCGGCGGCGGCATGGCCTACACGTTCTTGAGATCGCAGGGCAAAGAGATCGGGACCTCGCTTTTGGAAGCCGATAAGGTCCCGGTTGCCAAAGACATTCTTGAAAAAGCGAAGAAAGCGAATGTCAAGATCGCTTTATCAGAAGATTTTGTGGCCGTTCAGAATTTTAAAGACCCTTCAGGGCTTAAGATCATGAAAGACCTTGAGCCGGGCTGGTCAGGTGTTGATATCGGGCCTGCGACCCGCAAAACGTTCAAAGATATTTTATCTACGGCTAAGACGGTCGTTTGGAACGGTCCCGTCGGTGTTTTTGAAGTTAAGGAATACTCTGATGGGACCCGCGAGTTGGCCGAGCATTTGTCGAAGCTTAAGGGCGTTACCAGCATCGTCGGCGGGGGGGATACCGCGGCGGCCGTGGCGAAATTTAATTGTGAAGAAGGTATTACTCATATTTCAACCGGCGGCGGGGCATCGCTTGAACTTCTTGAAGGTAAAGTTCTCCCCGGGATCGCCGCTTTGACAGATAAATAATAGAAGGAAATCGTATGCGCAAGATCATTATTGCCGGGAATTGGAAAATGTTTAAAACCTCGTTCGAGGCGGTCGAATTGGTTAATGAGCTCAAACGGACCTTAAGCGATGTCTCGGAAGTTGATGTCGTGGTTTGTCCGCCTTTCACAGCGCTCGCTGAAGTTCAGGATGTGCTGTTGGAAACGAATATTGGCGTAGGCGCGCAAAATATGTATTGGGAAGATTCCGGCGCTTTTACCGGCGAGGTTTCGGCCCCGATGATCAAAGCGATCGGCGTTCAATATGTCATTATCGGCCACAGCGAACGCCGCCAGTTCTTTGGTGAGACCGACGCGACGATCAATAAAAAGATCAAAGCCGCTTTAAAGCATCAATTGACCCCGATCGTTTGTATCGGTGAAGTTTTAGCAGAACGTGAAGGTGGAAAAACATTTGATGTGATCAAGACCCAGCTTGACGGTTCACTGGTCAACTTGACCGCGGCTGAAATCGAGAATATTGTTTTAGCATATGAACCGGTGTGGGCGATCGGGACCGGAAAGACCGCATCCCCGGCACAAGCCCAAGAAGTTCATAAATTCATTCGCGAGTGGCTCACGAAGAAGTTTGACGCGGCCATCGCTAACAAGGTTCGTATCCAATATGGCGGCAGTGTGAAGCCGGAAAACACCGCAGAACTGATGGGTCAGCCGGATATCGACGGCGCTTTGGTCGGTGGTGCCAGTTTAAAAAGCGATTCTTTCACCGCGATCGTCAAGAACTGTTTGCAAGTTATTTAATGAATTTTTAATAGGCTCGGGTGGCGCGGAGGGAGTCCTCTGCTCGCCCGCAACGAAGTGAGGACGAGTAGAGTCCGAAGCGACAGGACCCGAGTCCATATTATGAAAGGGAACTTATGACATTTGTTTTGATCATCCATTCACTCGTTTGTGTCCTCCTGGTTATCTGTATTCTCATGCAGGCCGGGCGTGGAGGCGGGTTGACCGAAGGTTTTGCCGCTGCCGAAAATATGTTCGGGGCCCGCACCAATGAATTCATGGTCCGTGCCACAGCTGTTCTCGCTGTGATCTTTTTGGTCACGAGCTTGACGTTAGCGAACCTATCTGCACGCCGCGACCAGTCGCTCATGGAACGCCTCATGGATAAAACGAAGCAACCGGATATCAAGATCAATATTCCACTTGATGATAAAAAGACAGAAGCTCTAGATCAAAAAGCGGCTGTAGAAACAACGGCTCCGCTAACACCGGTCACGACGGAAACTCCAGCCGCTGGAACGCCGGCTGTTGAGACAGCTCCTGCGGCTGCACAAACCAAATAAGATCTTAGCTCGTACGATCGCCTTAATCACGCATGGCTCCTACGCCTTTGACCCCAAAAGTTCTTTTAGTTGCCTTAGCTTTTCTGTTTTTCTTTCTAACGCCTGCCCACGCGAAACCTTCTTACGGGGGTAGCATCGTCCTCACGTCAACGTCTGACCCCAAATCTTTCAATGACATCACCGCAAAAGAAACATCGACCCGCGAAGTGACTTCCCATATCTTCGAAGGATTGACCACCATGAATGCTGTGACTTTGCAGGTTGAACCCGCGCTTGCCGAACGTTGGGAAGTCAGCGAAGACGGCCATACGTGGACATTCTATTTGCGCCCGGGTGTGAAATGGAATGACGGCGAGCCGTTCACTGCTGACGATGTCGTTTTTACCTTCAATGACCTCATTTACAATGATGATATCGCCAGTTCGTCCCGTGACATTTTTACTATCGAAGACAAGACCTTTAAAGTCGAGAAAGTTGACGACTTAACCGTGCGGTTCACTTTGCCGGTTAAATTCGCACCGTTCCTTCGTGCGATGAGCCAGGCTATTTTACCTAAACATAAATTGGCCAAGGCAGTCGCCGAGAAAAAGTTTAATTTTACCTGGGGGCTTGATACTCCGCCGTCCGAGATCGTCGGGACCGGGGCTTTTAAACTGTCCTCATACCGTCCGGGCGAACGGTTCGTGTTAGTCCGTAATCCGTTGTATTGGAAGAGATCCAAAGAAGGCGATGCTTTGCCGTATCTCGACCGTATCGTTTATTTGATCGTCCAAAATCTTGACACGGCGATGCTTAAGTTCCTTGATGGGGAAGTGGATTATATTGGCTTGCGCGGGATGGAATACCCGTTGATCAAGCCGAATGAGAGAAAAGGGAATTTTACAGTTTACGATGCCGGGCCGGATTTCGGCAGCAGCTTTGTCGTTTTCAACCAAAACACTGGCGTGAACCCGAAAACACAAAAACCTTTCGTTGATCCGGTCAAGTCCAAATGGTTCCTCGACATCAATTTCCGCCGGGCGGTGGCACATGCGATCGATAAAAATAAAATGATGGAGATCCTAATGAACGGTTTTGGTTATCCGCAGGATTCCGACATGAGCAAGAGCGCAGGGGTCTTTTATAATCCCAACGTCGAAAAGTACGATTACGATCTTTTGAAAGCCAAGAAGATCTTGGCCGATGCCGGTTATATTGACCGTAACGGCGACGGCTGGATCGAAGACCCCGAAGAGCATACGGTCGAGTTTAATTTTTCAACGAACTCCGGCAATAATGAGCGCGTCCAGATCGCGAGCATTATCCGGCACGACCTGCAGTCGTTGGGTATGAAGGTTAACTTTCTATCGCTCGAGTTCAATACCTTGGTCACGAAGTTGAACTCGACTTTTGATTGGGATGCGATCGTTCTTGGTTTGACCGGAGGGATCGAGCCGCATTTTGGGAAAAATGTTTGGCACTCGACGGGTGGTTTGCATATGTGGTATCCGATGCAAAAAACGCCGGCGACGGATTGGGAAAAGCGGATTGATGAGATCTTTATTCAGGGCGTGCAAGAACTTGATGAGAATAAGCGCAAGGTTCTCTATGACGAATTTCAGGTCATTGTTTCGCAGCAATTGCCGTTGATCTATACCGTCCTGAACAGCGATCTTTACGCGATCCGTAACCGTTTTGGGAATTTAAAGCCGACGAGCTACGCCGGGCCGTTCCACAATATGGAAGAAATTTATATAAATAAATAATTATGCTTAGATATATTCTTCGCCGACTATTGACCATTTTGCCGATCCTGCTCGTCATGTCTTTGCTGACCTTTATTCTTATGCAAAAGACATCGGGAAGTTTTTATGACACGCTTAAACTCAACCCGCAAATTTCCCCTGAAACCATTGAGCGCTACATTAAACTTTATCAACTTGATAAGCCGCTTTTGGTGCAATATTTTTCCTGGCTGACGAACCTTTTTCATTTTGAGTTTGGTTATTCATTCTTTTACAATATTCCCGTCGCTGATGTCATCGGCGGGCGTTTATGGAATACCTTTGTCCTGTCGCTGGCGAGTTTGATCCTGACTTGGGGCGTGGCGATCCCCTTGGGGATCTATGCCGCGCTACACCGCAACAAAATAACCGACCGGCTTATTCAATTTACATCTTATATCGCGCTCGCAAGCCCGACTTTTTTTGTCGCGATGCTCTTGCTGTATTTCGCCAGCCAAAGCGGGATCCTGCCATTGGGAGGGATGCATAGCGCTAATTATGATGGAATGAATATCATTGAGAAGTTCTTTGATGTCCTGCGCCACGTGGCTATCCCGGCGACGGCGTTGTCAATTTCGTCTATCGGTGCTTTGCAAAGGATCATGCGGGGGAATATGCTCGAGGTCTTGGGCCAGCAATATATTTTGACCGCGCGGGCTAAGGGGCTTCCGGAGAACCGCGTCATCTATTCTCATGCTTTACGTAATGCGATCAATCCGCTCGTTACTATTTTGGGTTATGAATTCGCCGGTTTGTTGAGCGGCGCGGCCTTATTGGAGATCATTTGCAGTTGGCCGGGGCTGGGTGCTTTGATGCTCACGGCGGTGCAATCGAAGGACATTTATTTGGTCATGGCGAGCTTTCTCTTGAGCGGTTTTCTTTTGATCATTGGAAACCTCTTGGCCGATGTTCTCTTGGCCCGCCTTGATCCCAGGATACGGTATGAAAAATAGAGCTTGGAGCCAGTTTTGTGAAAACCGCTGGGCCGTCGCCGGGCTGATCATTCTCGGCATTATCCACGCGGCCGCGCTTTTTGCGGATTTCTTGGCACCGTATTCGTTCAGTAATGAAGAAAGAACCTATTCCTATGCTCCGCCGAGCAAGATCCATTTTCGTGATGAGCAGGGGAGTTTGGTGCCGCCCTTTGTTTATGGTGCGGAGATCAAATTTGATGAATACCGCCGACGGATCTATCAGGACAAAGCCGATGAAAAATATCCGCTTTCCTTTTTTGTGCAAGGCGACAAGTATAAGATCTTAGGGCTTGTGCCGACAACGATACATCTCTTTGGTGTTAAAGAACCCGGCCGCATTTATTTGTGGGGCGCTGATTCCCGGGGGAGGGATTTGTTTTCCCGGCTTTTACACGGCGCACGTATTTCGCTTTCGATCGGGATTCTCGGCGTTGCCATTTCTTTCTCGATCGGGCTGTTGGTCGGTGGGATCGCTGGTTATTATGGCGGAAAAACTGATGATATCATCATGCGTATTTGCGAAATGTTCATGATGTTCCCGGGGTTTTATTTATTGCTTGCTTTACGCGCGGTGGTACCTCCGAACTTTAATTCCATTCAGGTATATTTAGCCATTGTTGTTATTTTGTCGTTTATCGGCTGGGCGAGCCTAGCGCGCGTTATCCGCGGGATGTGTCTTTCTCTGCGCGAAAGAGAATTTGTCCTCGCCGCTAAGACGATGGGATTGTCTGACCTGAGGATCATTATCCGCCATATTCTGCCGCATACATTGTCGTATTCATTGATCGCGGTGATGTTGTCGATCCCGGGTTATATTCTGGCGGAATCGTCGCTGAGTTTGATCGGTCTTGGTATCCAAGACCCGTATGCGAGCTGGGGAAACTTATTGGCGGAAGCGATGGGTATTGTGCAGATCAAATTCGCGCCGTGGATCCTTTTGCCCGGGTTCTTTATTTTTATAACCGTCATGTGTTTTAACGTCGTGGGGGATGCCTTGCGCGACGTCTTAGACCCGAAAACAAGCCAATAGGATTTGATGGTATGCAAATTAAAAATCTTGCGGTGAGCGTCAATAGTAAAAAGATCGTTGACGATGTTTCGTTAACCGTTGAAGAACGATCGATCTTTGCTTTGGTCGGCGGTTCGGGAAGCGGAAAAAGTACGACCGGCCTTGCGGTCCTGCGGCTTTTGGCCCCCGGTTTGGAGATTAAAAGCGGCGAGGCCATTTTCGGCGGGCGCGACCTGCTTAAGATAGGGGCGGAAGAACTCCGGCAAGTCCGCGGTAAAGAGATCGCGATGGTTTTTCAGGAACCGTTGTATGCCTTTAACCCGGTTTTGACCGTCGGCCAGCAGATCGAAGAAGTTTTTACTGCTCATACGGATTTTTTAGGGGAGAAACGCCTTGAAGAAACGTTGCGGCTTTTGGATATCGTCGGGATCAAAGACCCTCTCCGTGTCCACAAAAGCTATCCGCATCAGTTAAGCGGCGGGATGCGCCAGCGGGCGATGATAGCACAAGCGGTAGCGTTAAAACCGCGTTTGATCATTGCCGATGAGCCCACGAGCAGCCTTGATGTGACTTTACAGGCGCGGGTCATGGAGCTTTTTTTAAAACTACGCGATGAATTTGATCTGTCCGTCCTCTTGATAACCCATGACCTTGGCGTCGTCCAGCATATGGCGGATCATGTTGCGGTAATGAATAACGGAAAGATCGTGGAAAGCGGTTCATCGGGAGAAGTCCTTAAGAATCCGAAACATCAGTACACCCGGGAGCTTCTGTCATATGTTAGTTGAACTGCGTGGTGTTAAAAAGCATTTTGCCGCTGTCGGCGCGCAAAATAAGGTCATTAAGGCCGTGGATGGTGTTGACCTTGTCATCAAACAAGGCGAAAATCTCGGGCTCGTCGGTGAAAGCGGCTCGGGGAAAACGACCTTAGGCCGGCTTATCCTAAAACTTTACGATGCGGACGCTGGTTCTATTCTTTTTGAAGGCCAGGATTGGGCCAAGCTTTCATCACGGGAATTGCGGCCTTTGCGCAGGAAGGTGCAGGTGGTTTTTCAGGACCCGTATAATAGCCTCGACCCGCGTTTTTCGATCAGGGCGGTTTTAGCAGAAACATTTTTAGGGCAAAAACTGACAAAGGCAGCACAAGAACAACGGATGAAAGATATGCTAAAGTCGGTCGGCTTAGATGAGCAGGCTTTAAACCGCTTTCCTCATGAGTTCAGCGGGGGAGAGCGTCAGCGGATCGCTATCGCCCGCAGCCTTTTAATGAACCCCAAATTGCTGATCCTTGATGAGGCTGTTTCGTCCCTGGATGTCCTTATTGCGGCACAGATCATCGAATTACTCAAAGACCTGCAGGCCCAGTATCAGGTCACATATCTCTTTATTACGCACAATCTTCGCGTCGTGAAAAAACTTTGCCAGAAGATCGCGGTTATGAACAGCGGGCGGATCATCGAAATGGCAAAAACAGATGATCTTTTCCAGCAGCCGTTACATCCGTATACACAAGAGCTTTTGTCCGCGGCCTTGTCCTACCGGTCACCGAAGGTGGAAACCGTTTATCAATTCGGTGAAAAATCTGTTTTAATTGATCATGGAAACGGGCATTTTGTGGTAAAGTAAACCTATTAATTTTTACTCAAAGGATATGAATGTTCCAATTATCTGACAATTTTTGGAAACGCCTGCATTTGGTTTCCGGGATCTTTCTTCTTCTGGCCACATTTTGCCTTTTGGTCTTTATGGCGCATCTGGAGATCAAAGACCTTGATCTCTGGCTGCACATTGGTTTGGGTAAGTATATTGTCCAGCACAACTTTTATGTTCCCTCCGTTGATATCCTTTCTTGTACTGTCGCCGGAAAACCATGGGTCAATCATGAATGGTTATTCCAGGTCATCGTCTATTTGATCCATAGTAATTGGGGTGTGGACGGCTTGATCACTATGCAAGTCTGGCTTGTCTCGCTGACCCTTTTGCTTTTGGTTTTTTTGGGATACAGCCGTAAGAATCAGGTCGTGACCCTTTTTGCTTTATTCATGGTCTCCTTGGTGTATCAGTCCCGTTTTACCATCCGTCCCGAGCTCTTCAGCCTGATGTTTTTTACTTTGTATGTGGTCATTTTGGCGTTCTTTGTCCATCGCAAATGGGCCGTGGGAGCTCTTTTTGTGATCCAGGTCCTCTGGGCCAACATACACGGATTTTTCTTTTTCGGCCCGTTGATCGTGATGATCACCATTTTTGCCGAATGGCTTAAACGCCATGTCTGGTTACCGTGGGACTGGAAGACCGTTGGACGGTTGACCGATAAAGAATATCATCAGGCGAAGTTGATCTTAGGGATGGTGATCGTCGCCTGCTTCCTGACGCCGACCGGTATTCATGGTGCCGTCTATCCGTTGAAAGTGTTGTTCCAGATTTCCGGGGATTCAAAGATCTTCTTTTCGAAGATCATTGAATTACAGAAGCCGATAACGAGGGCCACGCTTTTTTCAATGGCCGATTGGTCGTATTACCGTATTTTGATCATTATGTCTTTTTTGACCTTCGTTTTTAACCGCCGTAAGATTGATGTGGGTATCCTGATCTTTTGGCTGTTCTTTTTGGTATTCTCTTTATCAGCCATTCGCAATATGGTGTTCTTTTCGTTTGCCGCGTATTTAGCTATCGTTGCTAATCTTACGACGATCAGGTTCAAAGATGTTGTGCCGGTCAGATTTACAAGTCAGAAATTCCTTTATATTACCGCGGCCTTTGCGCAGGTGCTGATCGTCCTTTGGGCGATGCGTTTTTATACCGATGTCCAGAATAACGGTTATTTTGATTTTGACACCTATGAGCGCAAGAGTGAATTCGGCGGGGTTTCGCAGAGGCAGTACCCGATCAAAGCGACGCAATTCTTGATGAAGAACCGGGTGCGTGGGAATTTCTATAATGATTTTAATTCCGGCGCATACTTAGTCGGGCATTGTTTTCCTAATATAAAAGTTTTTATAGATGGGAGAACCGAGGTTTATGGCCCGGATTTCTTCAAATATTATGAAGAGATCCTGGGAAAAGATGATGTGGAAAAATTCAAGGGCGCGCTTAAGCGTTTTCAGATCACCGGCGTCTTTATGAATACGGTCTTTAGTGCTGCTCCGGAGAATTTACTGAAGTATCTTTACAAAAGCCCCGAGTGGTCGGTGGTTTATTTCGATTATGACGGTGTTGTTTTTTTGAAGGATGTCCCCTTGAACCGGGAGGTGATCAGCCGTAACCGTATTGATATGGAAAATTGGAAAACCACAAAGATGGACCTTTATCGCCTGGGTTCCAAAGAAGTTCAGCCGTATCAATATTCAAACCGGGCGTTTACGCTCATCGGATTCGGCCTTGATGACGCGGCCGTTGCTCAAGCCCGTGCCGCTCTGGAAGTTAACCCTGGATCCATCGGCTCCTATAAAGTTATCGGTAAGGTTGCGGCAAAGAAAAAGGACTTTAAGACGGCGTATGAGAATTTTCGTATTGCCGTAACGTTGAACTTCAATGACCAGGGGTCCCGTATGAATATGGCGTTGGCCTTGGTGGACCTGCAGCGTTTTGATGAGGCCGCTATTCAATATCAAAAGATCATTGATATTTGGCCGGCTTCACCAAAACCATATATCAAATTTGCCAAAGTCGAGGTCATCCGTAAACGATACCCTGTAGCGTTCGAGCTTTTAAAGAAAGGGTATGAACTGGATGCCGGATCCTTCGAGGATGTTGTTGCCGTGGGGGATCTCTTTTCTGAGGACAAGGCCTATGATCTGGCTGAAAAGATTTATCTGCTCATCATTAACAAGGACCCGCATTTTGAAAGCGCTTATCTGAAATTAGGCCAGGTTTATGAACGGACGTCAGAGCGTGAAAAGGCGGTCAGTCTTTTGAAAAAAGGCTTGCAAAAAAATCCAGAAAGCAAGGAACTGAAGGTCAGATTGCGGCTGTTGGGAACCCCGTCGAATCAAAAACCGTAAGCAGCGCCTTCCGGGCGTAAAAATTTTTGCGTTGCAGTTAGGAATTTTCAATTATAATCAAAATCTATGGATACACGTGAAGTCCTAACATTTATTTTGGCGGGTGGTAAAGGAGAGCGGTTAAACCCGTTGACCCGTGACCGCGCCAAGCCAGCTGTCCCTTTTGGCGGCATTTACCGCATTGTTGATTTTACCCTCAGCAATTGCGTGAACTCCGGTTTGCGCCGTATTTACATTCTTATTCAGTACAAATCGTTTTCTTTGCAAAAACATTTATTGTCCGGTTGGGACGTTGTTTCCAGCCAGCTCGGCGAATTTATTGATGTGATCCCGCCGCAACAGCGTATCAGCGCCGATTGGTACCGTGGTACCGCCGATGCGATCTATCAGAATTTTTACGCGATCCGCGACCTCAACCCGCAAATGGTCATGGTCTTGGCCGGCGACCATATTTATAAGATGGATTATCAGAAAATGATCCAATATCACCGGGAGCAAGGTGCTGACATGACGGTCGCGTGTATCCCCATGCCGGCGGAAAGTTCGGTCAATTTCGGCGTTATCGAGGTTAATAAAGAAAATCAGATCATGGGCTTTCAGGAGAAACCGCAAAACCCCAAGACGATCCCCGGTGATTCCGACCGTATTTCGGCATCCATGGGCATTTATCTTTTTAATACGCAAGCGCTTTGGGAAGAACTTGAACTTGATGCCAAAAATTTGCTTTCGGAGCATGATTTTGGTAAAAATGTAATCCCGCAAATGATCAAGGGCAAGAAGCGTGTTTTTGCTTATAACTTTGTTGACGAGAATAATAAACCGCGTTATTGGCGGGATATCGGGACCCGCGACGCCTATTATCAGGCGAACATGGACCTGGTCAAGGCCAAACCGGAGTTTGAGCTTTTTGACCGGCAATGGCCGGTACGGACATACCACTCGCAGTATCCGCCGATCAAGGTCCAGAATGCTGACGGCGGCAATGGTTCGCATGTCCCGGGCGCTATTTTTGATTCGCTGTTGGGTGGTGGATGTTTTATTGACGGTGCGGAGGTCCGCAGTTCGGTCCTTTCAACAAATGTCCGTATCGAAAAATATGCAAAGGTCCTTAATTCGGTCGTCATGAGCGACGTGGTGATCGGAGAACATGCCAAGATACAGAATGCGATCATTGATAAAGAAGTTGTGATCCCGCCGCACGCCTCGATCGGCTATGACCTTGAACTTGACCGTAAGCGTTTTGATGTGACAACTTCCGGGATTGTGATCGTCGCTAAGAAATCGTCCGTTAAATGATCCCTCATTTCTTGCAGAAATGAGGGATATTATTTGAATAAGGAAGCAAAAGAGGAAGAAGGGATTCAAATAATATGATCGTTGCCCCAAAAATTCGCGGTTTTATTTGTACAACAGCCCATCCGGTGGGATGCGCGGCTAATGTCCGTGAACAAATTGAATATGTCCAGAAACAGCCTAAGATCAACAATGGTCCGAAGAATGTTCTGGTCGTCGGTTCGTCCAATGGTTACGGTTTAGCGTCGAGAATTGTGGCCGCTTTTGGCTGTGGTGCTAAAACGGTCGGCGTTTTCTTTGAAAAAGAATCTGAGAATGATAAACGGACGGCCACAGCGGGGTGGTACAACTCGGTCGCTTTTGACGCGGAAGCTAAAAAGGCCGGTTTGTATTCAAAGAATATCAACGGCGATGCTTTTTCAAATGAGATCAAAGCGGAAGCGATCAAAGCGATCAAGGAAAACATGGGGCAGGTCGATCTTTTGATTTATAGTTTAGCGTCCCCGCGCCGCACCGATCCGAAGACAGGCATTCTTTATAAATCGACACTTAAGCCGGTGGGAGCCCCTTATACGAATAAGTCCATTGATTTTGAAACCGATGGGATCATTTCGGTGACTTTGCCATCGGCGACCCCCGAAGAAGTCGCGCATACCGTTGCTGTCATGGGCGGGGAAGATTGGGAGCTTTGGGTCGAAGCGTTAGAAAAAGAAGGTTTATTAGCTCCGAACGCGGTCACTGTGGCCTATTCTTACGTCGGGCCGGCGGTGACACACGCTGTTTACCGTAGTGGAACTATCGGTGCTGCTAAAGATCATCTTGAAGCCACTGCGAGAAAACTTGATGAACGGCTTAAAAAGAAAGGCGGCCGCGCTTTCATTTCCGTTAATAAGGCGCTTGTCACGCAATCAAGTTCCGCGATCCCGTTCATTCCGCTTTATTTTACGATCCTGATGAAAGTTATGAAAGACAAAGGATTGCATGAAGAATGTATCCATCAAATGACGCGTCTTTTTGCGGAACGGCTCTATACCGGCAAGGCAGTTCCCGTTGATGAAGAAGGCCGTATCCGCGTTGACGATTGGGAAATGCGGGATGATGTCCAGGCGGAAGTCGCTAAGATCTGGCAAAACGTCAGCAGTGAGAACGTCAAGGCGCTTGCCGACGTCAAAGGATATCATGAAGGTTTTTTAAAGTTATTCGGTTTCGGTGTAACTGATGTGGATTATAACGCGGACGTCAAGATATAAAAAGTAGGGCCTGTCCCCGTCAGGGGGACGTCGCCTACTTATTCAATTCTGCCTTTAAACTCTGCAATTCACTTTCCAAACTATTAAGCACCGCATCCTGTTGTTGGAGGTCATGTCCTTGTTGTTTGAGGACTGATGTGAGGATCGCGGTCACGTTCATGGGGTCTATACTTTTGCGGCCTTCTGCGGCGATCAAATCAGGCACTTCTTCTGCAATGAACCCGACGTGATGTTCGTTCGTATCGATCTTGTAATTGTAGGTCACCGGGCGTAATTCTTTAAGGGTTGCGGCCGCTTTTTGTGTGTCGAGAGGCTGAATATTGTCCTTAAATTTACGGCTTGAGGTACTTGTCCAAACCCCGACGACCGTCAAGTATGCGCCATTGGCTTGAGAGCCGAACTCAAGTGGGTTGGT
>JADLGJ010000023.1 GCA_020849375.1 Candidatus Omnitrophota bacterium | reverse complement strand
CGACAACATCAGCTGATTTTAGGTTTTTTTTTAATGCTTTGGCCGCAATATCGCGCCGAAAGAACATATGGTCGAATTTAATCTTCTCGACGGCGATATAAACTTTCTTGATCGCTTCCTTAATAGTGCTCCCAAGGCTCACGACCCCAAGGACTCGCCCTCCGGCGGTGACAATGCGGCCGCCTTCGTTCTTGGTCCCGGCTTGAAAAACAACGGTGTCGGCTTCTTCTTCTGCGGCAACTAAGCCTTTGATCTCAAAACCATTTTCATATTTTCCCGGATATCCGCCGGAACTCATGACAACGCACACGCAGTGGCGCTTATCCCATTGAAGCTGGACTTCATTTAAGCGGCCTTCGCAAGCAGCGAGCATCACCTCTAAAAGGTCACTTTGCAAACGAGGCAGAACAGCTTGTGTTTCCGGATCGCCGAAACGGGTATTGTATTCCAGAACATAGGGGCCTTGCGTCGTGATCATCAGGCCCGCATAAAGGATGCCTTTGAACGGAACGCCTTCACGCGCCATGCCGCGCACCGTCGGCTCAATGACACGGGCTTCGATCTTGCGCAATAAGGTTTCATTGACGACCGGAGCCGGAGAATACGCACCCATCCCACCGGTATTCGGGCCTAGATCATCATCAAAGATCCGTTTGTGGTCCTGCGCGGATTCTAAAATCAGATAATCTTCGCCATCGCAGACCGCAAGGATAGAGACTTCCTCGCCAACCAAATAATCTTCAATGACCACTTTTGCGCCAGCTTCAGCAAAAACCTTATCCTTCATGATCTGGTCTATTGCGGTGAGGCCTTCTTCCAGCGTATTGCAGATCACGACCCCTTTACCCGCTGCCAAACCGTCAGCTTTCACAACGAGCGGAAATTGAGCATGTTTTAAAAAAGCGCGGGCGTCATCAATACGGTCAAAATTCATGAAGGTTGCCGTCGGGATATTCCGGCGGAGCATAAATTCCTTAGAAAAAACCTTACTGCCTTCTAATTGGGCAGCTGTCTTACTTGGGCCGAAGATCTTCAACCCGGCATTTTCAAATTCATCAACGATGCCCAGGACCAAAGGCACTTCAGGGCCAACGACGGCAAGATCGATCTTTTCTTTTTTCGCAAATTTCAAAAGCCCCGCGATATCATCGGCCTTAATATTCACACATTCGGCGATCGCTGCGATCCCCGGATTACCAGGCGCACAATACAGCTTAGCCAACATCGGGCTTTGCTTTAATTTCCAAGCCAGCGCATGTTCTCTGCCACCGGAACCTATAAGGAGGACTTTCATATTATCGAGCCTTAAACAAAACGGATCTTTTCTGCTGCTTTAATAACTTTACCGATCACAAAATTCTCAACGCCCTCTTTCTTCAAAAGGGCACCTACTTTCTTGACATCTTTCGCTGGGGCCACGAGAACCATTCCGATCCCCATGTTAAAAGTACGGAACATTTCCGCGTCAGCGATGCCGCCTTTCTTCTGGATCGTCTGAAAAATTTGCGGGATCGGCCAAGAGCCGCGCTGAACTTCAAAACATTTCCCTTTCGGCAAGATCTTGGTCAACTTTTCGTAAAACGCCCCGCCAGTAACATGAGCGATCCCGCGGATCTTAAATTTCTTCAAGACGGCCAAAACCGGCTTCACATAGATCCGTGTCGGCGTCAGAAGCTCTTTCATATGATCTTTTTGTTCTGCGGCCGTAAAAACTTTGCGTGCCAAACTATAACCGTTGGAATGGATCCCGCTCGATGCCAGACCGATCATCACATCGCCAGACTTGATCTTTGACCCGTCGAGCATATCTTTCTTCTCAACAACGCCGACAGTAAAACCAGCCAAGTCATATTCATCCGGCCCGTAAAGCCCCGGCATTTCCGCGGTCTCGCCGCCGATCAAGGCACAACCGCTTTGACGGCAGCCTTCCGTGACGCCTTTGATCACTTCATGCAAAACGTCCGGCTTCACTTTTCCGCAGGCAATGTAATCTAAAAAGAAAAGCGGTTTGGCTCCAACGCACAAAATATCATTCACATTCATTGCGACCAGGTCGATCCCGACCGTATCGTGCTTGCCGGAACCGATCGCAAGCAAAAGTTTTGTTCCGACACCGTCGGTCGAAGAGACAAGGACAGGGTTTTTATACTTGCCGAGTTCAAAAAGTCCGCCGAACGAACCTTTGCGGGTCAACGCACCCTTGACCATGGTCGACTTGACCAACGCCCCGATGCCGTCGACAAAACGGTTCGCTTGATCAATATCAACGCCGCTATCTTTATATGTAAGACCTTTTGCCATATTTTTTGCTCGGGTCCTGTCGCTGCGGACCCTACCGTCCTCGTAAACTGCGGGCGGCAGGGAACCCCCTCCGCGCCCCCCGAGCGAAATTAAATTTTTTATAACGTACTCAACGCCGTTCTCAAAGATCTTGGCACCGTCCCCATACTTCTCCTTGGACCCCACGCGCGTCCACGACGGATGCTGGATCGAAAGAAAATGGCGTTCCGGATGCGGCATTAAACCCAAGATCCGTCCCGTCTGGTCCGAGATCCCGGCAATATGATCAACGGCATTGTTCGGGTTCTGCGGATAAACCGGCTTGCCGCCTTTTTCCGTGCAATAGCGGAAGATCACCTGGCCGTTATCAACTAAATTTCTTAAGGTCACATCGTCCATCGGCAGGAATTTACCTTCGCCATGTGCGACCGGGAGATAGATCACTTCATCCATGCCCTTGGTCCAAACCGAACTACCACTCGGCTTCAAATGGATCCAGCGGTCCTCGAACTTACCGGAGTCATTATGCGTCAACGTCACGGTCTGTTTAAAATCCGCCGGCATCCCATCTTCCTGCATGCTGCCTCCGGGAAGGATCCCCGCGCGGACCAGGATCTGGAAACCATTACAGATACCGATGATCAATTTCCCGTCGCTGATAAACTTCTTTAATTGGTCGCCCAAGCGCAAACGCAGTTCATTCGCCAGAATACGGCCCGAGATAATATCATCGCCATAGCTAAATCCGCCGGGCAAGGCCAGGATCTGATAATCACGCAAATGTTTCTCGCCGTTCAACAGCGCATTGACGTGCACGCGTTCAGCGGTAGCACCGACGCTTTCAAAGGCGAAAACCGTTTCCGCGTCACAATTCGTGCCCGCGGTGCGCAAAACTAGGACTTTTGGTTGAACCATTTTTTCGGGTCGATCAAGTTTTCAAAATTCTGCTTAATATAAAAGTCTTTGATTTCCTTAACAACTTCTTCGGCAGCATCAACGACCTTGAACATCTCAAGATCCTTCATATCAATATTCTTTTCGGCAGCCATCGTATTTCTTAGCCAGTCGAGCAAACCCTTCCAATAATCTTTCCCGACGAGAATGACCGGAAACCGCTCGATACGCTGAGTTTGAATGAGGGTCAAACTTTCAAAAAGCTCATCCATCGTCCCATAGCCGCCGGGAAAAATAACGAAGGCTTTGGCGTATTTGACGAACATGACCTTACGGCAAAAAAAGTAATGAAAATTGATCAAAGTTTTAACGTAGGGATTGGCCTTTTGTTCGAACGGTAGATCAATATTCAGCCCGACGCTTTCGCCATCCGCCTCGATAGCCCCTTTATTTCCTGCCTCCATGATGCCGGGTCCGCCGCCGGTAATAACCGCGAATCCTTCCTGGACCAATAACGCGGAAGTCTTCTCAGCAAGCTTGTAATAACGGTCCGTTTTCTTCGTGCGAGCGGAACCAAAAATACTGACCGCGTCGCCGATCTTTGACATCTCATCGAAACCCTCGACAAATTCTGCCATAATACGGAACACGCGCCATGGGTCTTCCATTTTTGTAAGCTCGTTGTCGAGTTTCTTCCGTTTTTTATTTGCCACAGAGATCTCCTTATGTGAGGGCTACTACCAGCGCAAAGGCTGCTGCCACGCTTCCTTGAGGTCCGCGATGTCCGCGTTCACGCAAACTTTTTGATCCAAACCATAAACGATAAATTCCGGCGTTGCTTCCACGCGCCCGATCATCGCGAAAGGCAAGCCACCCATGGCTTTCTCGAACGCCTTTTGCCTTTCGGGTGCCACCTCAACGACAAAACGCGAATGAGATTCAGAGAAAAGAACAAAATCATTGCGTGTGACCTTGCCCTTCACCGGGACTTTATCCAAACGCGCACTGACCCCGAACCCGCCACTGAAAGCCATTTCCGCTAAAGCCACGCCTAAACCGCCTTCGGAACAGTCATGCATCGAACGGATCAAACCGCTTTTAACAGCGGCCGACAAACTTTCAAAAGTCTTGAGCGCTGTCTTAAAGTTAACGAGCGGCACATCTTGCCCGACAGCATCGTGGTTCGCGTAATAGATCGAACCGCCAAGTTCAGGCAAGGTGTCACCAACGACATAAATAAGATTACCGGCTTGCTTGAAATCCATGGTCAAACATTTACGGACATCATCGATGATACCGATCGCAGAGATCAGGATCGTGCCGGGAATGGCGATGGTTTCTTTCCCCTTACCGGAGGCGAACTCATTGTACAAACTGTCTTTCCCGGAAATAAAAGGTGTGCCGTAAGCAACGGCGGCTTTATAACATCCTTCCGCGCAACGGACAAGCCCGCCGAGCCGGTCCGGTTTGTCCGGATTGCCCCAGCAAAAATTATCCAAAAGCGCGATCTTGTTCACATCACCGCCGACGCAAATGACCTGGCGTATCGCTTCATCAATACAACCAGCCGCCATCCAAAACGGATCTATCTTTCCAAAGCGGAAATTAACACCATTGCTGACGGCGATCGCTTTCGAGGAACCCAATTTTGGCGTTACGACCGCCGCATCAGACGGGCCGTCCTGATGTTTCCCGACCAGCGGTTTAATGATGCTCGCGCCCTGGACTTCATGGTCGTACTGGCGGATAATCCACTCTTTTGAAGCGACGTTCAAATGAGACAAAGCATCGAACAAAGAATCGTTCAAATCCGACGGGCAAGCGAATTTCGGATCCTTAAGTTTAGGCAAAGCCCAGAACGCTTCTTTAGTAATGTCCGGGATCCCCTCATGCAAAAATTCCATCGCAATATCGCAAACCTGCACATCATTGTAAAAGATCTTTAACTGGCCATCATTATCAAATTGGCCGATGACGGTCGCCTCGACATTCTCAGCGGCGAAAAGTTTCAATAACGCGTCTGCCTTTTGCGGCGGTACGGACATGACCATACGTTCTTGCGATTCCGAGATCCAGATTTCGTAATAGGACAAACCCTGATATTTCAGCGGGACTTTGTCCAAGTGGACGGTCGCGCCCAAATGCTGGCCCATTTCTCCGACAGCACTTGATAATCCGCCCGCTCCGCAATCCGTGATCGCCGAATACAAACCTTTATCGCGTGCCTTCAAAAGCACATCGAGGACTTTCTTCTCCTGGATCGGATGACCGATCTGAACAGCACCGGACGAAACCGTTTCGCTTTCATCCGTTAACTCGCCGGAAGAAAAGGTCGCACCGTGGATCCCATCGCGGCCGGTACGTCCGCCGGCAACAACAATATAGTCGCCTTTAAATGTTTTCTTCTTTCCCATCCCTTTCGGGAGGAGCCCGACCGTTCCGCAGAACACGAGCGGATTGCCGATAAATCCCTCATCAAAAAGAACTGCGCCGTTCACCGTCGGAATACCCATCTTATTCCCGTAATCTCGGACGCCGCTGACAACGCCTTTCATGACGCGCTTGGGATGCAATGTCCCAGCCGGCAGATCTTTGAAATCGGTATCGGGCGGCGCAAAACAGAACACGTCGGTGTTACAGATCGGCTTGGCACCAAGGCCGGTTCCTAAAATATCGCGGATAACCCCGCCGATCCCGGTGTTGGCCCCGCCGAACGGCTCCAAAGCGCTGGGGTGATTATGAGTCTCGACTTTAAAACACACATGATGGTCCTTATCGAATTTGATGACGCCGGCATTATCGTGAAAAACGGAAACGCACCACGATTTATTCACGTCGTAGGTTGCTTTAGCGATCGTGCTTTTCAGCAAGCTACGGATCATTTTCGTTTTTGTTTTCGAGCCTTCCTTAACGCGGTAGCGGATGTTGCCGCGGAACGTCTTGTGATGGCAATGTTCGCTCCAGGTTTGCGCGACAGTTTCCAGCTCAATATCCGTCGGATTACGCCCTAACTTCTTAAAATGGTTTTGGATCTGCTTCATTTCCGCGATATTCAAAAAGAGTTGGCCGCTTTGGCTGAGCTTCATCAATTCTTTGTCGGTTGCTTTCAGCATATCAACCATGATGACTTTGACCGATGTCGAGGAACGAGGTTCGACTTTAAGCGGAGCGGCGAACCCCTTAACAACGTGCTGGATCAATTTATTGGAAAGGACTTTTTCGACAATGAGTTTCAGGTCGGGATCCGAGATCTTGCCTTTGAGATGATACTGCTTAGCCGTGCGCACGCTTTTCGCGGTCTCGATGCCGAGATCACGGATACCCTTCAACGTCGAATACTCCACGGGATCCATAACGCCGTTATTGTAAGCGATCTCGACAACATGATCATCGTCCCCCAGCTGTGTGGGTAAGGTGTACTCATGCGCGGCGCAAAGATAATATTCTTGGGTAACTTTATCGGTGAGGAGTTCTGCAGCGATGAGCTCGGCTTGCTCGGCGTTTAATTCGCCCTCGATGGTATAGACCTGCACAATGCGCACATCGTCAAGGTCGGCTAAACCTAAATCTCCGACATCTTTCTTGATGCCCGCTGCCGCAGGATCGAAAACGCCTGCTTTTTCTTTTATTTCGGCGCGCCAGATCATATTCGAGAAAAAATAGTTCTGTTACGGGTCCTGTCGCTGCGGGACTCTACCGCCTCGCCAGCTAAAGCCTGGCTCGTCGGCAGAGGACTCCCCTCCGCGCCACCCGTTCAAAGATTTTTTTGGAATGAGTAAACTATCGACTGACTCTGCTTAAAACTTCTTGATAGGCTTCTTCGATATTGCCTAGGTCGCGGCGGAAACGGTCTTTATCCAATTTGTCGCCCGTTTTAGCATCCCAAAGCCGGCATGTATCCGGAGAGATCTCGTCAGCGAGAATAACCTTGCCCTTATATTTACCGAATTCCAATTTAAAATCGATAAGTTTGATATTCAATGAAGAAAAGAACTTAAGCATCAGCTCATTGATCTTCAGCGTATACTTCTTGATCTGCTCAACATCTTCATCCGTCGCTAATTTTAAAGCTCGGATATGTGTTTCATTGATCATCGGGTCATTGAGCTTGTCTTCTTTGTAGCAAAACTCGAGAACGGGACAGGCCAACGACGTGCCTTCTTCGATGCCCAAGATGCGGGACAAAGAACCAGCCGCGACATTACGGATAATGACTTCCAGGGGAACGATCTGGACTCTTTTAACGAGCATTTCGCGGTCGCTCAACGACTTTTCAAAGTGCGTCGGGATGCCGTGGGCGATCAAGTACTCAAAGATCTTCGTCGAGATCTTGTTATTGATGATCCCCTTATCATGAATGGAACCTTTTTTCGCGGCATTAAACGCCGTCGCGTCATCCTTGAAATACTGGATCAACAAATCCGGGTTATCGGTCGTATAAAGGATTTTGGCTTTACCTTCATAGATCTGTTCACGCTTTTCCATAATGAATGTCCTCGCAATGAATATTATTTTAATCCGACACGTTTAAAGATAAAATCCCGATGACGGGTGTAGTACTTGATATCAAAGCAAGCGTCAATTTCGCTCGGCTTGAGGTACTTGCGTACCTTGCGTTCGCGGTAAAGGACTTCTTTGAAATCCGACGTATCTTGCCAAACCTGCATCGCGCAATGCTGGATGATCTCATACGCTTCTTCGCGGGTGATCCCCTTCTTCATGAGTTCCAAAAGAACACGCTGAGAATAAATCAAACCGTTGGTTTTGGTCAAACTGGCGATCATGTTCTTCGGATAAACGAGCAATCCGTCGATGATCGGGATGAATTTCGCAAGCATGTAGTTCAAAATGGCGGTGCTGTCCGGGATAATGATACGTTCGACGGACGAATGGCTGATATCACGTTCATGCCACAAGGCGATGTTCTCGAACGAAGCTTGTGCATTCGAGCGCAACAAACGAGACAAGCCGGAAATTCTTTCACAGGTCACCGGGTTACGTTTATGTGGCATCGCGGAAGAACCGATCTGGCCCTTGAAGAATGGCTCTTCGACTTCGAGGACTTCGGTCTTTTGCAATAAACGGATCTCGGTCGCAAATTTATTCAGCGAAGAACCAATGATCGCCAAGGTCGTGATGAATTGGCAATGCGTATCGCGCTGGATGATCTGGGTCGCGATATTGGCCGGCTTCAAACCTAACTGCGCGCAAACATATTCTTCGACGTGCGGATCAATGTTGGCGTAGGTCCCGACGGCGCCGGAAAGCTTCCCGACACGCATACATTCGCGGGCCTGCTCCATACGTTCCAAGTTTCTTTTCATTTCATCGTACCAAACCGCTAGTTTCAACCCGAAAGTCATCGGTTCGGCGTGGACACCGTGAGTGCGGGCGATACAGTTGGTATCTTTATATTTTTTAGCTTTGATCTTAAGGACGGTAAGAAGTTTTTTAATATCCGCAATGATAATATCGCTGGCTTCCACGCACTGGACAGAAAGCGTGGTGTCCAAAAGGTCAGAAGACGTCAAACCCATGTGCAGATAGCGCGCTTCCGGCCCTAAATACGAACCGACGTTATTAATGAAGGCGACGATATCGTGCTTGGTGCGTTCTTCGAGTTTTTGGATCTCTTCGAGGTTGAATTTGGCACTTTTCTTGATCTTTTCGAGTGCTTTTTTAGGAAT
>JADLGJ010000022.1 GCA_020849375.1 Candidatus Omnitrophota bacterium | reverse complement strand
TCAGCTTGGCGTCGGCGGAGAATTGATCAGTAAGCATTATTCTAATGCGGTCATCCCGCTTCTTGAGCGCGGCAGTAAGGTTATTTCTTACGCTGATGTCCGTAAGGTCAAGGACCAATCGAAGTTGCTTGGGGCGACCATGGAAGAGCATGTCTTGCACAATTTTGCGCAATACTACAAGGTTGATGATGTGAATACCG
Source organism: Candidatus Omnitrophota bacterium (assembly GCA_020849375.1). Taxonomy (GTDB): domain Bacteria; phylum Omnitrophota; class Gorgyraeia; order Zapsychrales; family JANLHA01; genus JADLGJ01. The sequence goes on along the minus strand of JADLGJ010000022.1, from coordinate 2,877 downwards.
CTTTAAATCCGTTGGGGCTTTATGGACGGAAGATGGAAGTGCAGACGCTCATGATCCTTGTAAAGAATGTTTTGATGCAAAATCTTGTTAAGGCCGTGAACCAAGCCGGTTTTGATGTCAGCAATGTTTTTTATACGTCGTATTCGTCGGCGGAAGCCAGTTTGAGCGAATATCACCGGAGACAAGGCTGCGCTTTGGTAGATATTGGGTCTTTGATGACCGATATTCTTATTTTTAAGGATGGGTTCTTGAAATATGTGGTCAATATCCCGCTCGGCGGGGAACATTTGACACAGAGTATCGCCAATCGTTTGGGAATTCACTTTGATCTTGCCGAGGAGATCAAGAAATCTTATGCGTTTGCTTTAAGTTCGGAAAGCCGCAGTGACGAGGAGATCTTGATCAAGAATGAGGACGGTTATACCCCGATCAAAAAAGAGATCATTGCTCAGGCTTTAGAGCCGGCGGTCGCGCGTTTTGTTGAGATGGTTTTGCAGGCGGTGAACAGTTCGCAATTCCCAGGTGAGATCAAGGCCGGGATCGTGATGTCGGGCGGCGGTTCGCTGTTGCCGGGCTTGGAGGAACGGATCGAACAGGCGGCACAAATGCCGGTCAAGATCGGTAAATTGAATATCACCGCGAAACGGTTGCCGCAAGCCGCTAAATATTTTGGTGCGGTCGGATTAGCTCAGTCGGGCTTGAGGCGTTCTCGCGGTATCGTATCGCCGGAGGAGCAAGAAGGCCAGATGAGCATGAAGCAGAAGTTTTCCGATAAGATGATGGAGCTTTATCAGGAGTACTTTTGATTGGCCTTTAACTGAAAGGCCAATCACCCCATGGAGCCATGCCTGCAAACAGGCAAGCGCGACGTGGGGTTTCTTTTTTTTTATTTTTCGAAATTTGATTTACGGCGGGACTGGTAAAAGGAAATATCTTTAAGGATCGTCCGCAGGCGGGTGACTTCGCTGAACATATAAAGCATCCAGAAAGAATTCAAAAGCATCAAAATAATGATCATTGATGTGCCGGTGGCTTGCTGGACCAGGAGTTGTTCAGTAACACTGGTTGCGGAAGCACTGTGGGCAACGTCTATCGTCCGGTAAGTCCCGTAGAGAAAAAAGCAGAAGATAACGAGGAGGACAAATTCAAAGAAGAGAATATAAAAGTGGCGCATCATCCAGCGGGCGGCTTTCATGTCCCACTGCCTGACTTTATTCATGAAATCTGAAAACGACATAGACACTCCTAATAGTTAACCTAAACCATAGTTTAGTCAAATCTTTCGAGACTTCAACGAGATTTTTGTTTTTAGTAGGGCCGAAAAACACAACGGAATCCGATCGCCGGGAAATTAGATGCGGCTGCCTGCTCGACCCCCCCGGAGTAAATCCCGCCACGGCGGTCGTAGGTCGTTGAATCGCTAACAAAGTTGCGGGGATCCCCTGGGCTATGAACGCCTCTTGTTTCTGCAAAATATCCGCCGCGATAAAACCCTCTCACGGTAATAATGCCAGCGCCGCTAAGAAAAGTGACCGTCCCTAAACCGTTTTGGTCCCAGTTTGGTCCTGGATTAGTTGACGGAAGAAAAGCATTGTCTTGGGGGGTTGCCATGAGCGGAGACATTGATGTATATCGGTCCGTTGAATAGATATTATTGAATTGTTGTAAGCAGGCGGGTGCCGGAGGGGTACAAGCAGCTCGTGTATAGGCGACCGTACTGCTGAGCCCGTCGGGGTCAACCCAAGAGTTGATGTTGCCTGCGAAGTCCCAAATGACCGCCCCATTACTAAGGGTCAGGGTACGTTTTTGCCAATGGTCTGAATGCAATTTGTTCAAGCAATTGACGTTTCCTGTCCCGTCACAACCCAGTGCATCATTAGAATTCGCGGCCAGATAGTTTTGCCCCACTTGACATCCGGGCGGGCCTGGACAAAAACCGTCACTATGCCCGGTCGGAATAAAGTCGCTGGAAGAAAATCCGGCGTCACCAGGTTTTTTGTTATTTGACCAATTCGCGGGATTGTTCTCAATGCTCTTTGCGATCGTCATCCATTCCGTATTGGTGATCAAATGAAAATTTGCGCCTAAACTTTCGCATTTGCTCCGTGCATCGACATAGTTGATGTTCCCCCATGGCCGATAATCTGGCCGCGATTCAGGGTAGTAAGAACCGGTCGCCCCACCGTCATCTTGCGGAACGCCGTCAGTTTTTTTAACGGCTTTCATGTGATATTTAGAGACACAAAAATCATAAGTCGCATAGGGTGCCGCATCGGCAGGAACAGGAATAAAACCTGTGGGACAGCAAATTTGGGAAGGAGTGCTTCCCATGTTGACCCAGAACGCACCGTTGCAGTATTGCATGAGGTTGCTCGTCGTATGATAACGTTGTTTCCCTCGATCTGCACCGGCACAGTCAAGGGCGGTGACGCCGCAATTGGCGACATTGGTCAGATAATCCGTATCACTAGCGTTATCGCAGAACTCCATACGGTCAGAGACGTTATTATAGGTCTGTTTGTCGGCGTTCGCGCCGCAGTCGGCATTGTTAGGTAATAAGTGCGGGGTTCCGATCAAGCGCCAGTTCGATCCATCGCAGTATTCGAGCCGGTCGCCATTCTTGCGCTCTATCCCAGCCTCGGGACCGGTGCAGACCGTTGACCAACCATTCTTTACGGGAAGGGCCGCAAAGATGGCAAAAATAAGAAATAGTCGTTTCAAACAATTCTCCTACGGGTTTAATGAGGGTTCTTTGGTTTCTAAGGAGTTTTGTAAGGATTCGATCTTCTGTTGCTGTTCTTTGATCTGTGAAGATTGGATTTGTAGCTGTTGGCTAAGAACTTCATTTCTTTCTTTAAGTTCTTTTACGGCTTCAAT
>JADLGJ010000021.1 GCA_020849375.1 Candidatus Omnitrophota bacterium | reverse complement strand
GTTTTATGGGTAAGTTAAAAGCGAATAAAGAATTCATGAATAACTTAAGGAACCTGGACCTTGAAATGATCAAGGCCCGGAACGTTGAAACATTGACCGTTGCGGATTTTAAGATCACCGCCGAGGTCATCAGCGATACGGTAAAAAATGGCAAAAAATAGTTTTGGCAATATCGGTGACGAGATCTCCAGCGCGATCGAAAAGGTCAACGCAAAAAACCCTTATTTGATCGTCGGGATCGTTTGCGGCGCGATCTTGATCATGTTCTATTTTGGTTTTTTTCAATCTAAGCTTGGTGAGATCACGATCTTGAACGGTGATATCGGCAACCTTAAGCAAAGCTTGGACGAGACAAAAAATAATTTACAGCGCCTCAATCAGTATAATGAGGAAGTTACGCTTTATCGCAAAAGGGTCGAGGTCCTTAGTAAAAAGATCCGTAACAAGGACGATATCCCGGTGGCTTTAGAGAATCTTTCGCGGCTCGCTGTTCAGAGCGGGGTCCGCATCGAACAAATGATGCCCGATGAGGCTCGCGGTGAGGTTGTCCATAAAACGGCGGATACAAGTTATATCGCTATCCCCATTGTGATCGGTGCCCGCAGTTCGTATCATAGTTTCGGGAAATTCGTAAATAGTCTTGAGAAAGAGGGGATTTTCTTGGGATTTTCAGATCTTGGGATATTGACCAATCCTGCCGACAATAACCAGCATATGGTCAAGCTCGTTTTACGGTTGGCGGTAACAGAAAAGATCGAGAAGTCAGATAAGGCATCACCTGCGGATAAATTCGGGAAGCCCGGAAGGCGGATCAATTGATGCGACGGATCAGTCATAAATGGATCATTTTTTTTGCGATCTTCGCGATCCTGCCTGTCCCTTGGTTGGGCGCGAATGCAAAAGATAAAGAATTGGTCCTTGAGACAGATTTTACCTACAACGACAGTGGTAAGCGTGATCCTTTCTGGTCGTTGCTGGGGGGGCGAGGGGTCATTATGAACTATGATAAGGACATTTTGTTATCGGATATGGTTGTTGAGGGCGTCATGGCAGAACCAACCGGAGAAAGTGTCGCGATCATTAACGGCAGCATTGTTAAGCTGGGGGACAAAGTCGGTTTATTCGTTGTCAAGGACATCAAACCGAACGCAGTAATTTTAGAAAAAGGCCAAGAGACTTTCACGTTAAAATTAAAGAAGGAGGAATGACATGTCAAAGATCCTAATCGCGGCATTGGTCGCTATTCTGGGGTGGGGAACCCCGTTGTTCGCGCAAGTTGCCCCGGCGTCAGACCCGGCGGTTTCTGCGCCACAAGATGAAGCCTCTTTAGCTGCTGACAAAACGGCAGAAGGTTCGTCGGAAGATATGGCGGTTTCGCAAACTGGAAATGTCAGCATTGATTTTCGTGATGCGGATATTCAAAATGTCCTTAGGATCCTTTCGTACAAAAGTGGTGTTAATATCGTTACGGGGCCTGAAGTCACCGGGCTTGTAACGATCAAGCTTAAAGATGTTCCGTGGAAAAGAGCATTGGAAGTTATTCTTGAAACCTATGGTTACGGGTATGAACAAAAAGACAATATCATCACCATCACGACGATCGAAAGCTTGAAAAAACGCCGTGAAGATGCTTCGATCTTAGCCGAACAAGAACCCTTGATCACCGAAACGTTCATTCTTAACTATGCTAAAGCCTCCGATGTTATCGCGTCTTTGGATAAGATCAAGACCGCACGCGGAACGATCAATTATGATGAACGTACAAATACTTTGATTGTTCGTGACCTTTCGCGTAATATGGACCTTATTCAAGAGGTTATTAAGCAATTGGATCGTACGACACCGCAGGTTTTGATCGAAGCCAAAGTTGTTGAAACATCATTGGATAACGCGGAAAGATTGGGTATTGAGTGGACGACGCAGGCCAGTATCAGTGGTGCAAAACGTGCGTTATCATTCCCGTTCACTACGCATTCGGCAAATAAATACTTGCAAGACAATGATATCCCGGCGGCGGAAACGACAGATTTTGCTTATGGGACCCTGAATTTTCAGCAATTGTCAGCTGTTCTGGAAATGTTGCGGAATAGAACAGATACAAACATTTTGTCCAATCCACGGATTGTGACATTAAATAACAAGCCGGCGCGGATCGTTGTGGGTAAGGAATATCCATTCCCGAATTATACGTATAATGATCAGCAGGCACGGTATCAGGTTAGCGGATGGGAGTATAAGGATATCGGCGTCATTTTTGATGTGACTCCGCATGTCAACCATGCGGGGTATGTGACTCTGGAACTTAAGCCACAAGTGACTGACATTTTGGGTTTCGTAACGGTTGAAAATGCTTCCGTTCCGCAACTCAGCAAAGAAGAAGCAAAAACAAGTGTCATGATCAAGGACGGCGAAACATTGGTTATTGCCGGGCTTATTAAAGATCAAGTCACCGACACTAAAAAGAAAGTTCCGCTCTTAGGGGACATTCCTTTGGTCGGGCTGCTCTTTCAAAAGAGTGAAAAAACGGTCGTGAAACAAGATCTTCTGATCTTCGTCACGCCGCACATCATCAATAACGACGAACCTGCCGCTCCCGCTGCCCAATAAAGGGGACCTTGTAAAGTTCGTACGATAGTGGCGCTGTTTCGTATAACGGAACAGCCGCCATTGTTGTGTGAGCTTTCATTTGACCTCTTTATCAAGTTAACTTTTAACAGCGAGGTGTAGGCGTGTCGCGCGAAATTCTAGTCCACATTGGCCCCGGGGAAACCCAGGCGGCCATCATTCAGGACGGCCATCTAGATGATTTTCATCTGGAGGTCGACCATCACCAATCAATCCTGGGAAACATTTATAAAGGCAAGGTTGAATCGATCCTTCCTTCGATCAACGGTGCCTTTGTCAACATCGGGCAAGAGAAGAACGGGTTCTTGTATCTGACCGATGTTGTTGCTCCGCAAAGTGCCGACGAGCCAGCCGGTCCGATGAAGATCATTAAGAAAATCTTTGGGCGTGGTGAGAAAAGAAATAATGTAGAGCAAAAGGCCATTCCTTTAAAGCAAGGACAAGAAATTTTGGTTCAAGTGGTTAAAGAACCTTTCAGCACCAAAGGGGCACGGTTAACTAGCCATATTTCTCTGGCCGGCCGGTTCGTCGTTTACATGCCGTATGATACTCATGGCGGGGTTTCGAAAAAGATAGAAAGTCACGACGAGCGCCAACGTTTACGCGGCCTCTTGGACGGGTTTGATTTCGCCAAGACCGGCGGATTCATTGTCCGTACCGCTTCCCATGAAAAGGGCAATCACGAATTGACCCGTGATGCGCGATTCCTCTATAAGATCTGGCAGGAGATCCTGCGGAAAGCGGAAACAAAGCAAGCTCCAGCGCTTATTTACAAAGAATACGACCTGATCTGGAAGATCGTCCGCGATTATTTTACGAACCACGTCGACAAATTGATCATTGATTCCGAGGATGAGTATTCAAAAGTCCAAAAGTTCGTCGCGAATTTGATCGGTAAAGAGCAGGTGGAAAAGGTTCATCTTTATAATGAGCCAGCCCCGCTTTTTGAGGCCAAGGGTGTCGCTCAGGAATTGCAAAAGATCT
>JADLGJ010000020.1 GCA_020849375.1 Candidatus Omnitrophota bacterium | reverse complement strand
GCCGGAACGCAAATCGTGGATTACAGCTTGGTTGACCGTTTGCGCAAAGCACGATGATATTGGCACGGGTGGCGCGGAGGGGGTCCCCTGCCGCCCGCAGCTTGCGAGGACGGTAGGGTCCGCAGCGACAGGACCCGTGCAAAAACATGAAAAAAATTCTTGTAATACTACCTGCGTACAATGAAAGCGGGAATATTGGCGCGACCATCGGTGAACTCAAAGCACTTGATTTCCGTTTCGATGTGATCGTTATTGATGACGGATCAAAAGATGCCACCGCAGCAGAAGCTTTGAACGCGGGAGCGCGCGTTGTTTCGTTGCCGTTCAATCTCGGTATCGGCGGCGCGGTGCAAACCGGATTTTTGTATGCTTTGCGCAATGGTTATGACATCGCCGTACAAGTTGACGGTGACGGCCAGCACGACGCGCAATATTTAAAGGTCATTTTAGCTCCGGTGCTTGAAGAAAAAGCAGATATTGCCGTCGGAAGCCGTTTTATGACTGAGGACGCAATGTCCGAAGGAATGCCCCGCCCATCCGGGCGAGGCGTGGGCCCGCAATTAAGCTGGCGATCATCTTTTGTCCGCAGGATCGGTATCCGCTTTTTTGCTTGGCTCATCAGCGGGCTGACCGGGTTTAGTGTTAGTGATCCGACCTCCGGTTTTCGCGCTTTTAATGCGAAAGCGGTCAAAATATTCGCGGAAGATTATCCGCAGGATTTTCCCGAGCCGGAATCGATCATGAGCGCGAACCGTTTTGGGTTACGCTTGATCGAAGTTCCGGTGCAGATGCGAAAACGTGCGCATGGCCACAGCTCGATCCGTTATTTCAAAACGTTGTATTATATGATCAAGGTTACGATCGCGATTTTATTGAATATGTTAAAGAAAAATAAGCTGTGATGTCATGATGTCCCGCGCGAGTTTGATTTTTGTTTTATTTAGTTTTTCGACAAAACAAAAATCACTGTTTGAGCGAGGGGCATCATGACAGCACAGCTTTAAGTGAGGTCTTTATGAATGTTCGGTTACTATCTATTCTTCTTGCAGTGACATTTTTCTTTATCGTCATTGATCTGGTGCGCCGCGAAAAATTAACGTTCAAATATGCGGCCGGCTGGCTCAGCGTCACTCTTTTGGGGATCCTTTTGGCTGTCTTTGATAAATTCTTGTCCGGCTTTGCCGCAAAGCTTGGATTTCAGCTGACCAGCAACTTTATATTTTTTATTGTTTCGTGCGGGTTGATCTTTTTAAGCCTTGTTTTAACGATGTTCCTTTGTCAACAGAACAGCCGTAATGACAAAATGGCACAAAAGATCGCTTTACTGGAAAATGAAATTCAGAAAATTAAAAGTACGGGATGATGTGGTGTCCTTAGCGAGTTTGATTTTGACTTACCGTAAGTTTTTCTTTTGAAAAGTCAAAATCACTGTTTGAGCGCAGGACACCACATTGTCCCGTACGAATATTCGAGATGAAAACCCTTCAAAACCCTAAAGATAGCGACTGGAATAATTTCTGGAGCCGTGAACAAAGCCAGCGCTTCTCCAAGCTGAGCTGGTCGAAACAACGGATCATTCAGGTTCTCGCGCCTCGCTGCCGTAAGGGCGCTTTTGCGTTGGACGCCGGTTGCGGGAGCGGATTTTTTACCAGATTCTTTAGTGATCAGGGAATGTCGGCGACAGCTTTGGATTACTCCGACAGTGCCCTCAAGATGGCCGCAGAAGCGACCAAAGGAGCGGCTAAACTTGTTCGTGCCGATATGGTTAATGAAAATCTCGCCGAGCTTATGGCGGAACGTTTTGACTTGGTTTTTACCGACGGATTGTTCGAGCATTTTTCTGGAGAGGATCAAGATAAGATCATGCAGAACTTGATCAGCGTTTTAAAACCCGGCGGCTATATTATTACATTCGTCCCTAATCTCTTGTCGCCGTGGGAACTGATCCGCCCGTTTTATATGCCTGGAATAGAGGAGAAACCCTTTGTACTGAAAGGGCTTTTGGATTTGAACCGCCGCAATGACCTCGCTGTTGTTGAATCGGGCGGAGTGAATGTTCTGCCGTTCGGTCTTTCGCCGGAATTCCTGGGGCCGAAATTCGGGATGCTTTTGTATACGGTCGCAAAAAAGGTGGGTTGATGGAATCTTTGAAAATTAGCATTATTATCCCGGCTTACAATTGCGAAAAAGGGATCGGGCGCACGCTGGAAGCGGCTTTGACCGCGGCAAATAATTACCGCAATGCCGGGAATGGCCGTTACGTGGAGATCATTGTTGTTGATGACGGCTCGACGGATAATACGAAGGCAGAGATCGCTAAATACCCGACGGTAAAATATTATTTTCAGCAGAATGCCGGGCCCGCTGCCGCCCGTAATCTCGGGGCGCTGGAAGGCCGCGGCGACATTTTATTTTTTACCGATGCGGACTGTTTGCCGCACGGTGATTGGTTGGAGTTGATAATGCCGCATTTTGAAAAGCCGAATGTCGCGGTCGTCGCCGGCAGTTACGGCATCGCTAATCCCGAAAACCGTTTGAGCCGCTGTATCTATCGCGAAATTATTTACCGCCATATGCAATTGATGCCGGAATTCCCGTCGTATTTCGGCAGTTTTAATTTTGCGGTCCGTCGTGAGGTTTTTCAGGCGGTCGGCGGTTTTAATGCGGCTTACCGCAACGCCAGCGGCGAGGATAATGACCTGAGTTACAAGGTCTCGTCGAGAGGGTATAGGATCTATTTTGCAAAAGATGCTTTAGTTGACCATCATCACCCGGAATTATTGCGGGAATATCTGCATCAACAATACCGCCACGGTTATTGGCGTGTACAAATGTATCGCGACCACCCGAAGATGGCGAAAGGCGACGGCTATACGTTTTGGAAAGATATCGTCGAGGTCGGCTGCGTTATGCTGTTTTATTTTTCGTTCGTGTTGATTTTCTTGGGATTTTTTAACATTGGTGTATGGGCGTTGATATTGAGTATTTGCGCTGTGTTGGGAATGAATGTTTATTTCGGGATCAAGATCGCAGGCGGGAAGAGGGATGGGATTTTCTTTGCTGACGTGATGGTTTTACGGGCGTTTTCCCGTACCAACGGTTTTTTGGCAGGAATCGAGATTTTTTTTCAAGAATAGAACGTCGCAATGATCCGGAAATGAAGATTTTGCAAGTGTTTAAAACGAATTTGGCATAATTTTTTAATATTTTTTTAAATTTTTTGTGTTTGTGTTTTTCTCCTCGGGAAAAACCGCTTTTCCCTGCAATTTCCTGCCAAAAAAGTTCATTAACTCGTTGTAAAGCCAATCACTTATGTTAAAATTAACTAACTGAAAAATATATTTTTGGGGCGCCGGATTGTCTCTTTAACAAACAATAGTATTAGCTAATACTAATAGTTATTTATGGCATATTACACTTTACTCGGATTCGAAAAAGAACCGTTCTCCACGAGCCCGGACCCCTTGTTTTTTTACCTCACCAAAGAGCATGATACCTCGCTCACAAATATCCTTATCGAACTGCATTTGAAGCGCGGGCTGTCCGTGATCTTCGGCGACATCGGCACCGGGAAAACATCGTTGTCCCGTCTGCTCGTCCAGGAATTGCGCAAGCGTTCCAACATGCTTTTTCATATCATCCTCAATCCGGTTTACGAAAATGAACGGCAATTTTTGACGGCGCTGATCCGCAATTATGGGATCGACGTGCTGTTTAATATAGATCCCGCACAATGTGACGTGCTCGAATTGCGCGACACTTTTGAAAAATTTCTCATTCAAAAAGCGATCGAAGATAAGCAGACGATCGTGCTCATCATTGATGAGGCGCAGAAACTTGACATGTCCATGCTCGAAACTTTGCGCGTGCTTTTGAATTTCGAGACCAATGAGCACAAACTTCTCCAGCTCGTCCTGCTCGGCCAGGTTGAGCTTTATCCGAAGATCGTCAATATGCCGAATTTCATGGATCGCATCAGTTTCAAATACACCCTCAACCCGCTCGACGTCAAAGAGACCCGCGAGCTTATTAATTTTCGTGTTAAGACCGCCGGCTACAACAGCCGGATGGACCTCTTTCTCGACGAGGCGGTCAGTGAGATCTACAACTATACCCGTGGCTATCCGCGGAAAATCACCAAGTTATGCCATCAGGTTTTGAAAGAATTGATCTTGCAGAACAAGCACGCGGTGGACCGCATTTTGGTCCGCGATGTCATCGCGAAAGAAGAACAGTATAAACTCGGGAGCATTGAGTTCCCGCAAAGTTTTAACGTGAACAGAACTTAACCTTCGCAATTTGTGTCGCAATGGCTAAAGATACCGCAGAATCAAAACTTTTAAAGTTGATCGAAGAAGCCGACGCCAAGGACAAGACGGCCGGTTCTCCGCCGGCAGCCGCTGTTTCTCCGGCCGCGGGTGATGCAAACAAGATCTTGAATTCCGTCAGCAGTGTCGGGGTCGGTTCGATCGCCCTGCCGCCGTTTATCCAGAAAGTATTTTCGTTATTTATGGGGACTTCTCAGCCGGGCCAGGGTTTTGGCCTGCGCCTCGCGAACCAGCTTTTACTTGTCGCGGTCCTTGCCGCCGGTGGATTTTTTGTGATGGATTTTTCGCGCGGAATGAAAGAATCTCAGGCCAAGGTCGTCTTTGACGTCGAGCAGGCGGACTTTAATCCCGAAGAGGCTGTCCTCCCATCGGTCAAGGATGTTATGGATTATGTCGGCGCGGTGAGCCAGCGCAATATTTTTAAGCCTTTCGAGAAGAAGGCTGAAGACACGAAGATCGTAGCTCCGGTCGAAAATCAAAAAATAAAAGATAAGGTGACCAATCTCAAACTGGTCGGGATCTCGTGGTTGAATTCGCCCGATACGGCGACGGCGATGATCGAGGATAAAAGTACGTCCGTAACACATTTTTTGAAAACAGGCGAGGACCTTCAAGGGCTGAAGGTGGATGTTATTTATGCGGACCGCGTTGAAGTTTCTTATCAGGGCGAAAAACTAACCATCAATTTATAACACCAGCGATAAGGTTCAACAGTGACTTTGAAAAAACGAATACTCGGTAACGGTTCCGTGCTTGCCCTTGTGCCCGTCATTTTTATTCTGATCGCTTCTGTTGCGGGTGCACAAACCCCGCCGGCAAAAGCACCGGCAAATCCACCCGCTAAAACGCCCGGACAAACACCGGCCCCGCAAAGAAAGCCAGCCCCGAGCAATCCGCCGAATTCTGCTACCCCTGCAGTCCCTTCAGCTCCGATGACCGCTTCGGACCAGCTTTTAATTCCCAATCAAGCGGATCCATTACCGATCACGACGGATGAACCGACCGTTCCGCTGGAAGAACGTATGTTGCGCAAGATCACTTTGGACGTCCGTGATATGAGCGTGATCGATGTGCTGCGTTTTCTCGCGCTCAAAGGAGATTTCAATCTTGTGACATCGAGCGTCGTTCAGGGGCGGGCCACGTTCTATTTAAAAAGCGTGACCATCAAAGATGCTCTTAACATCGCGGTCTTATCGAACAAGCTGGCGTTCGCGATCGACAATGACATCGTCAATGTTATGACCGAAGAAGAATTCACGACACAATATGGGAAAACTTTTAGCGACAAACGTGAAGTTGAGATCGTCCATTTGCAATACG
>JADLGJ010000019.1 GCA_020849375.1 Candidatus Omnitrophota bacterium | reverse complement strand
ATTTTTATTTTCGCTGAAATAACGAAGGAAGAAAATAAAAATCAAACTGCGCGCGGAACCTTAAATCATCACTCTCCTCAAAGTTAATCAATAATTCCCTTTGTTGACGGGACTTTCCCACCTCTGCGGGGATCCATTGCTACAGCTTGCTTTAAGGCCATTCCTAAAGACTTGAAAACAGTTTCAGCAATTGTATGCATATCACCAGAACCATCCTGATTTTGAATGTTGATGATGATATTTGCTCCTAATTTTTTCGCAAGAGAGTCAAGAAAGTGCTCTAAATAAATAAAAGTGTACTCTCCTTGATTGCTTATTGGAGGCATCTCTCCAGCTGTTTTCCCGTCGAGAAGTAGTCGCAAATGACCTCTTCCGCTGATATCTACAACTGAATGGCCAAGCGTAGATTCCATAGGCGCGAAAGCAGAGCCGAAACGTGTGATTCCTGATCGATTTCCTAAAGCTTTATCGAAAGCCTGTCCTAGAACAATTCCGATATCTTCATTAGTGTGGTGTATATCAATATGAGTATCACCCTTTACGATTAGCTCCATATCTAAAAAACCGTGAAATGTGAAAAGCTCTAGCATATGATTCAAAAGTGGAATAGGCGTTTGAATGAGTGCTTTTGTGCGTGTTGGAGGACGATTTTCTTCTTCTAGGGCTAAGAAAAGTTTTATTTCAGTTTCATTGCTGTTGCGAATGACAGTAGCTATGCGTGACATTTTTTATTCCTTTTTAGTGTGTAAAACGAACGTGAATTGAATCAGAGTGTTTCTTCAAGCCCTCGATGAGGGCGACTTTCTCGATCGGTAAACGGATCTTTTCTAGCGCTTTTTTGCTGTACGAGACCACGTGGCTTGTCTTTGTGAAATCGCTGGTGCATATCCCTGAGAAGAATTTGGCTGTTCCCAACGTTGGAAGAACGTGGCTGGGCCCCGCACCGTAATCGCCAAGCGCGGTTGGGCTGTACGGCCCTAAAAAGATGGCCCCCGCGTTGCGGATCTTGGCCGCGATGCTCCGCGGATTATTGGTCAACACCTGTAAATGTTCCGGCGCGACCTTGTTGGCGATATCAACGGCTTCGTCCATGTTCTTGACGTAGATACCGTAACCGCCGGCGACACGTTCGCGCACGGTCTTCAACAGTTGCTTTGAATTAGTGATGAGGATGGACAAGCCGCCCAAATGTTCCATTTGCGCTTCAAGGTCAGCAATGACATATTCCGGATTGCTCGAGCGGTTCGCGATGACGACCAACTCGGACGGGCCGGCGAGCATATCAATGCCGACAGAACCGAACAATTGGCGCTTGGCTTCGGTGACGAACATATTCCCTGGGCCGATGATCTTATCAACTTTTTGAATGTGTTTGGTCCCGTAAGCCATCGCTGCGATCGCTTGCGCTCCGCCGACTTTATAAATTTCGTTGACCTTCAAAAGGTTCGCTACGGCAAGGATGTACGGGTTAATGTGCCCGTTCTTGTCCGGCGGCGTGCAAATGACAACGCGTTTGACGCCGGCCACCTTCGCCGGGATCACGGTCATGTAAACGGTCGAGACCAGCGGTGCCGTCCCTGCCGGGATGTAGATCCCGACGGAATCGAGCGGCAAAATATTTTCAGTCAGCAAAATACCTTCGGCATCTTTGACGCGGCACGGTTTTAACTTAACTTCCTGCTTTTTGTAAAACAGCGTCACATTATTGATGATCTGTTTGAGGTCGGAAATAAAATCGCTGGTGATGTTCTGGAAAGCGGAACTGATCTCGCTTTCGGCGCATTTGAGGTCCTTGGCTTCCAGTTGGGCGCCGTCAAATTTCTTAGTATAACGGATAACCGCTGCGTCGCCATTGACCTTCACATCTTGAATGATCTTGCGGACTTTTTCTTCAATGTGCGGTTTGTGGTTGGCTGAGTATCGGTCGTAAAGTTTTTGTGCGCCGCTGCCGTCTTTTTGGATGATTTTCATAATTTACCTAAAATGATTTCTTTTGCTTTTTGTAAAGCCGCATCTAAATTCTGGTTTTCTTTGCTTCCTGCCTGCGCCATGGTCGGTTTGCCGCCGCCACTGCCGTTAATGACCGGCGCGATGGCTTTGATCACGTCGTTGGCGCTCACTTTGGCCGTTAAGTCTTGTGAAACACCGACGAGGATCTGTGCCCCTTCCGCTGATGCCGACGATAAGACCGCAATGCCGGAACCGAGGCGCTCGGGGGCCTTTACATAATCATATACTTTGCGTAAAAATTCAATGCCTACGTCCTTAAATTTATGAACGACCACTTTGTTCTGCGATGCCTCCATAAGTTTCGGCAAGTCATTTTTAATAAAGGTATCAAATAATTCTTGTTCGATCTTTTGTTGGCGTTGTTTTTCAGCCGCTTTGTCTTGCTCGCGGAGTTTTCGATCTTCCTCTTCGCGCTGTAATTGTTTTTCGTAAGCTGTCGCGAAATCGCCGGTTTTCGCTTCAATACGACGAATGCCCTGGGCGACCGCGCCTTCGCTGGTCAACCGGAACCTTTCGATCTCCGCCGTTGAATTCAAATGTGTGCCGCCGCAGAATTCTTTAGAAAAATTCCCGATGGAGATAACGCGGACTTTAGCGCCGTATTTCTCGGCGAAAAAAGATAAAGCGCCCAATTTTTTTGCTTCTTCAATGGGCATTTCTTTTTTCTCAACGTGGTCTTTGTTGCGGATCGAGGCGTTAACGAATTCTTCGATCTGCGCTTTTTGTGCCGGTGCGATCGCGTTAGGATGCGTGAAGTCAAAACGCAGCCGGTCTTCCGCGACAAGCGAACCTTGCTGTTGCACATGTGTCCCTAAAACAGTACGCAAAGCGCTTTGTAAGATATGCGTCGCGGTATGATTTCGCATGATGGAAAGACGGCGTTTTTCGTCAACTTCCGCGTGCACGGTCTCGTGAGTTTTGATCATGCCTTCCAGGACTTTCCCGGTATGCACAAAAATATTGTTCGTCTTTTGTGTGTCATCGATCTGGATCTTCGCTGCGCCGGTTAAAAGCAAACCGCTGTCGCCGATCTGCCCGCCGCTTTCCGCGTAAAATGGTGTCTTGTCCAAAACGACCTGTACGGCGTCGCCCGTGCTTACCTCGAGAACTTCTTTGTTGCTGATAAACAGCTTGAGGATCTTCGCCTTGGTGCTCAAATGCGTGTAGCCGATAAACTCTGTTTTTGCGACGTCGAGTTTTAATTCTCCCTCGAGAAAAACATCCCCGGCCATTTTGCTGGACGCTCGCGCACGGTCCTGCTGTTCTTTCATGAGGTTTTTGAAAACCGCCAAAGCCGCGTCGTGCTCAGCTTGCTTCAAATTCAAGACTTTGTCCATAACGGTTGCCGTAGTCGGGCAAGGCAACCCGTAGGTGTCATGGTTGATAAATAAAAGATTTCCGCGTTCTTCCGCCGTTGTTGTCTTTTTAAACTCAGCCTCAACGATCGGTAGCCGCTCCTTACGGACTTGAATGAATGCGTCTTCTGTGCGTTGGATCAGGTTCATTAAGTCGTTCTTTTTTACGATAATTTCCGGATATTGCTCTTTGAAAATTTCGATCACAGACGGGACTAGTTTATAAATGCTGGCTTCAGTGCCGCCGGCGTTCAATACAAGATTGGTGCTGTCATTGATCAAACGTTTAACAACTGACCCGCGTTCTTTGTTCGAAGGAATAACGCCATCGGATATCGCGAAAACGACCGCCCGGATGTGGTCAGCGATAACAAGCTCGTCACGATTGCCTAACTTGATCTTGCCTTGGCAGATCTCGCTATGGATCGCTTGACGGATCGGCATAAAAAGATCGGTGTCGTAATTGGTTTTCTTCCCCTGCACGACAGCGACTAAACGTTCCAAGCCCATCCCCGTATCAATATTCTTATTCGGTAACGGTTCCAGGACGCCGCCATCTTTACGGTTAAATTGTGTAAAGACGAGGTTCCAGACTTCACTGAAACGGCCGCAGCTGCAATCCGGGTCGCATTGGTCGCCTTTATCACAGCGCGGATTAAATCCGTAATCAAAGAAAATTTCCGAGCACGGACCGCACGGCCCGTTCGGCCCGTTCAGGCGTGCGTTCGACGGCCAGAAATTACTTTTGTCGCCGAGCTTGACGAGTTTGTGTTTCGGGAACTTCATGTGATTGAGCCAAATGTCTTCGGCTTCGGTATCGTCTTTGTAAATGGACACCCAGAGTTTTTCGCCGGGGATACCGATGACCTTGGTCAAGAATTCCCACGCCCATTCGATAGCTTCTTTTTTGAAATAATCACCGAAAGAAAAATTGCCGAGCATTTCGAACATGGTGTGGTGAAAGGCTGTCACCCCGACCACGTCAAGATCGTCGGTGCGAAGACATTTCTGCGAGGTAGTTGCACGGGTAAAACCATCAATGTGCCCGAGGAATTGGCGTTTGAATTGCTGCATCCCTGCGGTCGTGAACAAAACCGTCGGATCATCCTTAGGGACGAGCGAATCGCTCGCGATCACCGAGTGGCCCTTTGATTTAAAGAATTCTAAGTATTTCTTTCTGATTTCGTTAGCGGTCATCATAATTTGAACTCATTTTATTTGTAGGGACGCGTTAATGGTTCCGTGCGAGTTTGGCGAGCGCCGATCTTTTTAAATATTGTTTTTATTTTGGGTCTTGGCGCGAGACACTGTTTGAGCGCGGGACCATTAACGCGTCCCTTTTAAAGTTTTGTAAATGGTTTCGGTTGAAAATCCCCGGCGGATCAAATATCCTTCCATCCGCCGTTTTGCCTTCAGCGGATCAAGGCCGGTATAAATTCTTGACCGTCTTTTGATCACGGTTCTGACGGCTTCGCTTTCGTCGTAATCGCTTTTGGCCTTGCCGAGCTCATCAGTAATGATCTCGTCCGCGATCCCCTTTTCTTTCAATTCCTGCTTGATGCGCCGCAGTCCCATCGGTTTGTTGAGCCGCGAACCGATCCAGGCCTTCGCAAAAACAGCATCATCTATCATTTCACACTTGATAAAGAACGCTATGGTTTGCCCGATGATCTCCGGTGGAAAACCTTTGTCTTTTAACTTCGTCCGGATCTCATGTTCGCTGCGTAACCGGAATTTAAAAAGGCGGTGAACGACCGCCTTGGCTTTCGTTAACGATAATGTTTTATCTTCCGGTTCGGTCATGGCTCTAAGACAAAAAATCCTCGAACCGTTCTGATCAAGCAGCTTCCCGACGCGTTTTGTATCGCCGCATTATAATCCTGCAAATTCCGTATCGGCCGTTTATTGATCCCGATGATCACATCGCCTTTTTGCAAACCGCTAATGTGGCCGGAACTTCCCTTTTCGATCTCAGCGATGGCAACCCCATTCGTATTCGCTAAAACCATTTGTTTCGCCATCTCCGGCGAGATCTCTTTGACCGTTAATCCCCGCCACGCTTTTGTGACGTCAATTTTGGTTTGCGGTGCCGCAACGGACTTGCTGACTTCGCTGTCTTGGGGAGTCCTTTGCCCGACCGTGACCGGTAATTCGATCGTTTTGTTATCACGCAAAATTTGTAACTGGATAGTCTTCCCGATAACCGCATTGCTGATCTGCTTGACCAGTCCTGCCGCGTTGCGTATTTTGATCTTGTTGATCGTTTGGATAATGTCGCCTTCTTTGATCCCTGCTCCTTCAGCGGGCGAGCCCGGAAGGACCTTGGTGACCATGACGCTTTCACCGGGTGTGAGGTCGAAATATTGCGCTAACCGTTCATCAATGTCTTGAATGCTGACCCCGATAAAACCGTACTCGATCTTCTTGCCTTGGATCAATTGTTCGACAATGGCTTTGGCATAATTGATCGGGATCGCGAAACCGACGCCTTGATACCCGCCTGATGTGGAAAAGATCGCGACATTGATCCCGATGACTTCGCCTTTGAGGTTGACTAACGGCCCTCCGGAATTCCCCGGATTGATCGCCGCATCCGTTTGGATCAGGTCGGAATAGTCCGTATCAAAACGCGAAGTTTGCGGCAAAGTCCGGTGCAAGGCGCTGATGACGCCGGATGTCACTGTCGGTTGCGGATCGTCTAAAATATTGCCGAAAGGATTGCCGATCGCGACCACCCATTGCCCGATCTTGAGGTCTTCGGAATTGCCTAATTGCGCGACCGGGATCTGCGGTAAGCTTTCTCCTTCTTTCGCGCTGATCTTGATCACGGCCAGGTCGGAACGGGAATCAACACCGACCAATTCCGCGTCAAATTTACGGCCGTCAGGCAACGTCGCGGTAATTTTATCCGCGCCGTCCACCACATTGTCGTTGGTCAAAATGTAACCTTGCGGGTCAATAATGACGCCGGAGCCAAGCCCCACCGCTTTTTGCGAAGGTTCAGAATATCCGCCGAAAAAATCTTCAAAGAACTGGTTAAATAATTCGTCGTCGTAGGGGTTGCCGAAATATCCTGACTGCGAGCGTAAGCGATACGTTTTTTCGGTCTTGATCGAAACGACCGTCGGGCCGGTTTTCTGTGCCACGTCGCTTACTGCGGTGAGGACATTCGGTTCATCCGCCCGAACGTTTTGTGCCGCAAAAATAAAGAAAAATAAGAAAACAAGTCTTTTCATATTCTTCAAATAATGAGGGCCAGTATCCGTACCTGGCCCCCGTGTGAACTTTTTTATCCGCGCTTAATGCCGGCTTTTTCAATAACTGCTTTTTCGATCTTGTTCGCGATCTTCGGGTTTTCTTCTAAGAATTTACGGGCGCTGTCACGGCCTTGGCCGATCTTTTCGTTCTCGAATGAGAACCAGGCGCCGGCTTTTTGGATCACTTCATATTTGACACCCATGTCAATAATATCGCTTAAACGCGAGATGCCTTCGGTAAAAAGGATCTCGAATTCGCCTTCACGGAACGGGGCCGCGATCTTATTCTTGACGATCTTGGCACGGACACGGTTGCCGATCACTTCGTCGCCTCTTTTGAGCGATTCGATACGGCGAAGATCAATACGGACAGATGCATAAAACTTCAAAGCATTACCGCCGGTGGTCGTTTCCGGGTTGCCGAACATAACGCCGATCTTCATACGGATCTGGTTGATGAAAATGACGCAGGTTTTGCTCTTGTTGATCGCGGCGGTCAATTTTCTTAACGCCTGCGACATCAAGCGGGCTTGTAACCCCATGTGCGAATCACCCATTTCGCCTTCGATTTCCGCGCGCGGCGTTAAAGCAGCGACGGAGTCAATGACGACGAGGTCAACGGCGTTCGAGCGTACGAGCGTTTCAGCGATCTCGAGCGCTTGTTCTCCGGTGTCCGGCTGTGAGATCAAAAGGTCTTCCAATTTAACCCCGACGGTCTTGGCATAGCTGGCGTCAAACGCGTGTTCTGCGTCAACGAAAGCGGCGACCCCGCCGAGTTTTTGGACTTGATTGACAATGCTTAAAGTGAGTGTTGTTTTACCCGAAGATTCCGGACCGTAGATTTCAATAACGCGTCCGCGCGGAATGCCGCCGATACCAAGTGCGATGTCAACGGCGAGTGAACCGGTCGGGATCGCGGGAATATCCAGGCTTGCGTTGGCATCCATCTTCATGATGGAACCCTTCCCAAATTGCTTTTCGATCTGGGTCAAGGCGAGCTCTAAGGCCTTATTCTTGTTTTCCTGATCTGCTGCTTTTTTTGCTGCTTCCTGCGAAGCTGCTTTTGTTTCGGTTTTAACTTCAGTCATTACAACCTCCGATTAATTGATTAGAACGTAAATATATAAAACCGCACCTTTTAGGGGAAAAAGAAACCGGTTCATAAGGTGGGAAACAGTCGAACAATTTCTTTGTGTAACGACGTGAATTATACAGTTGCCGGATTGGGTTGTCAAAGGTTTTGGCTAAGGGAATCGAAGGATACTTCAATTCCCTTTAATTACAAGTGCTTGAGATTTTATCGATTTCGGGTTTGAGGATCGGCTTTTGGCGGATGATGGCTTCAAAATGCGGCTTGGCTTCGTTACATTGGCCTTGATTTTGGTAAAGGTTGGCGATGCGGAAATGCGCGTCCAAACTGTCAGGAGCATAGCCGAGGACTTGCTCATAGGTCTTTCCCACTTTTTCACTCTCCCCCGTTTGTTCGTAAACATAGCCCAAATTGAACAAAACATCAACATTGAACGGCGTGATCTCGAGCGCTTTTAGAAAAAGGGCTTCAGCTTTTGGATATTCCTTGAGATTGACGTATGCCGTCCCGAGATTATAAAGATTATTCGCGTCATGCGGCTGCAAGTTGAGCGCCGCAAGATAAGCCTGTGAAGCTTTTTGGTAATCCTTTTTAGCGTCGTACGCAGACCCGGCCTTGGAATAATTTAAAAAAGCAAATGTTTGGGCGTCGATGGATCGCGGCGGCGTACATAATAAAAAGACCAAAACTGACAAGAGGCTCGCGGCCAGAACCCGGTATTGACGAAAATGTATTCTTTCGGCCAGCCAGTTGAGGCTATAGGCTTCAAAGATGAGTAAAACTGGTAGTATTGAAGCACGGTGGCGCGTTGTCACGAAATAGATCAGGGAAAAAACGAGTTGTGCCGCGACCATCATAATGGCCAAGGACGTATTTTTCTTTTTGATCAGGCATACAAATATGCCTAGAACAGCTAAAGGAAAAATTAAACGATACGAATTCCAGTCGAGCATGCTCTTATAGTCACGCTGTAAAATAAGGTCGATCGCCTGGCTTTGCTCATGATCCCCGGCGAAAAGGTCTAGCTTTTTACCAAGTAATTTTATATATTCCAGCGGCTGTGCCGTGATGAACGAAATGGCTTTTTGCCGGTAGAAGTTGCTGACGTCCTTTTGGCTTACCGGATGTCCGACCGTCTGCTCCACAAAAAGCCTTTGGTCAAGGTCCTGCCCTTCGTGTGATGGTCGCATAAATCCCGGATGCTCGTAAGCCCCCGTCGCTTCAGGATTATTCCCGACAAATAAACTCAGGCCGGATTGCGACGTGATGAACACCCATTCGCCGCCTACGATTTTATTGCGTACCGTGACCCCGCCGAGGATGAGAATTAAGCCCAGATATAACGGCAAGATCGCGTTCAATGTTTTGTTTAAGGAGAAATGAAACTTTCGCCAAATAAAATAAGCGGTCAACAAAGCCGTGAATACTAGGAATTTCCCATCGCCCAGGCTGGCCAATCCGAGAAAAACGCCGAGCAGGAACCAGTTTCTTTTTGTCACCGGGCCGTCGCCGCTGAGGGCGATCAGGATGACCAACGTCAATGCGATCAACAGTGTGATCGGCATCATCAGCCAGTCATAATAGATCAAAATAAAATTAGTGGCGGCTAAAAGGCCGGCGATCACCGCTGTGCGGATCGAAAATAGTTTTTTGGCGAGGACATAAACGAGGACGCAGTTGAGCGATCCGAGAACTAAATTAAAAAAGTTCACGGCTGCCCAATGGCCAAATGTCAGGCGGAATAGGACCGCCAGATAGTACGGGAAAAGCGGCATCCCGGAAAATGATTCGGCGCTGTTCCCTTCACCGAAGACGATCGCTTTCGCCCAGTTCTTATAGTACATGACATCTTCGCCGGGATTTGCGTAAAAGAAATAATTGTGTTGCAGGTAGAGCCAATAGCCAACGCGAAGAGCTAGGGCGAAGATAAAAAGAAAAATGATAAAGTTGCGTTCCTGGGATCGGTCGTTCACAGGCGGTCCCGCTCGATGAGAAGTTTTGCGGCTGCGACCGTGGCGATAGCGGCAGTGTCAACTTTGAGGACATGCGGACCGAGGGTCACGGGAATACAGCCGGCGGCGAGCGCGTCTTTTAATTCTTTTGGTGTAAAATCCCCTTCCGGACCGATAAAGAATATGGTGTTGGTTTGGCCGGGCTTCACGTGAAAAGCTTCGAGGAGATTTCTGCGTTCGCCGTTCAAACAAGGAATAAAAGCGGCGTCGGCCGGCGATAATTGTTTTAAGACGTCTTTGAAAGCTGTCGGTGCATCGACTGTGGGAAGAATGCTTCGTTGCGATTGCTTAGCGGCGTTCACCGCGACAGTTTCATAACGTTTTTGTTTTTTGTCGGCCCGTTCCCCGCCGGGACTCAGGCGTACTTCTGTCCGTTCCGTCATGACGGGAATAATGCGGTCCACGCCGAGTTCGGTACATTTTTCGATAATGGTTTCAAATTTTGCTTTTTTCGGGATCGCGCAGGCCAATGTCACGGTGACAGTATTAGCGGATGATTCTTTGACGGCAGAAACGATAGACAACTGTACGCTTTGAGGTGTGAGGGCTTCAACTTTTGCGAAGACCTCTTCGCCTTTGCCGTTAAAAATAGCGATCTCCGAGCCCTTTTTCAAACGAAGCACGGTGCTGAGATGATGAATTTCTTTCGAGTCGGTGATCGTCAGGGTTTTGGTGTTGAGATCGGTGTTTTGAGAGAGGAAGCGATGCATGAATTTTTAGTTTTTTAATCCCGTCGTTTTTCTAAAGTAAATAAGAAAATTCGGCATCTAAAGATGCCAAAGTTTTTCAAAATGCGGTAACGACGGGATCCACTTTTCCGCGAAGCTGAAAAGTGGACCGAGGGGGAGTTGAACCCCCGGCCTCCTGCTTGCGGAGCAGGCGCTCTCCCAACTGAGCTATCGGCCCATGAAGTTTTACGGAATCCCCTTCGGGGATAAATTTTTGCTATCATACCAGAAGTTAAACGCAAAGACAAGCCTCGAAAAGTACACTTAAGCGTTATTGTCAGACTATTCGTATGATATAATTCAACAAATATAAATCATTCTATGACAAATCCAGAAAAAACTTTTCCGTTCTCTTCTCTGCTTGTTGCCTCGTTCTTCCCTGCGGTCTTATTGTTGTTGGTCTGTCTGGTGACCTATTTACCGACGATCTTTAATGGATTTAAGCTCGACGATTTCACCTATCTTAATCCTGATATGCACCAGAGAGCGACTTCCTTTTGGGGACTTTTTACCGAGAGCACGAATCAGCACTACAATCCCCTCAATATTTTCTTTAATGACCTGTTTTTTCCCTGGTGGGGGAAAAATGTCGTACCTTTTCATCTTCTTAATCTTTCTCTTTTCTATATTAATGTCCTGCTTTTATACCGCACTTGTTTTCTCATAACTTCACGGAAATTTACGGCACTACTGGCGGCCATTCTATTCTGCGTACATCCTATTAATGCCGAGATTGTCAATCAGGTCGTTTTTAACACGGTCCTTATTGCGGCGGCTCTCGTGCAACTGAGTTTTTTGGCGTTTGACCGTTATTTGCAAACTCATGCCAAGCGCTATTATTTATTATCGTTGATCTATGCCGCGGTTTCTTTTCTCACACTGGAAACATCATGGCTCCTGCCGGCCTATCTTTTGATGTGGGCGATGCGTGACCGTAGTTTTAAACAAAGCTTACGCCTGACGCTGCCCTTCTGGGCCATGACGATATTTTTGTTGGTGATATGGTATCAGTTAAGCCAGGGGAATACGGTGACGGGAGGATTTGTCCAGAAATTCGCTTACCTTAACCTCTCATTTTTGACTTTGGCAGGTTCATGGGCCTATTTGTTCTTTTGGTATTTGCAGAAATTGTTTATTCCGGTCGATCATATTTGGATCTATGCCGTCTCTCCCTTGACCGTCTCGGAAGCGGTTAAATATTTGGCGCTCACGGCCGCCGCGGCCAGTGCGGTGATATTTTTTAGAAAGACCTTTTTTCATCGTCCAATTTTGACTGCAGCGCTATGGTTCTTTTCTGGTTTTGTTTTTT
>JADLGJ010000018.1 GCA_020849375.1 Candidatus Omnitrophota bacterium | reverse complement strand
AGGCAGGTCGCGAACATTAAGATCACGGACGCCAACAGGATCCATGTTTTTGTAAACACTGTTGTGTTAACTTCGCGCGCGGTGATGATCTCAACGCGCTGCCGTCCGCCGGTCGTGCTGGTGATCTTTTCTTGAGGGCCGACGACGGGAATAGTGGCCGGAGTTGCAATAGGGGTCGGATCTAGCGTTGTTGTATTTTCCATAGTTTAATTGATGGTAAAGTCGCTTTTATAAAAAAGTTCCTGGCGTAAATGACGGACCAGCTGTAGATCCGGCGCAAAGTTATACATTTTGTTGTTCAGTTTTTGCGTGTAGTAATAACTCACAGGTTTTGAAAGTCTTGTTGCAACATACCGCAATGGCTTGTTTTTTAAACTCCCCATGACATTCTCCAGCGCGTTTGCCAGAATACTCATATAGGAAATGTTACCTAGCTTCATGCGGCCGTTGACGTCAAACCATGGATTGCGGCGCCCTTCGAGATCGTAATCATCAAAGATCCAATCGCCCCATTCTTCAAGTGATTGCGGCGGGACAAGGCCGTGTTTCAATGATAAACGAAAATCGGGTGTCCCGGGAAGCGGAGTAAAGATCGCCATGGTCTCGAGCTGAGCGTTCGGATTTTCTTTCTTAATGCGAAAACCCA
Source organism: Candidatus Omnitrophota bacterium (assembly GCA_020849375.1). Lineage (GTDB taxonomy): Bacteria > Omnitrophota > Gorgyraeia > Zapsychrales > JANLHA01 > JADLGJ01. Next base: position 2,321 of record JADLGJ010000018.1, on the reverse strand, counting down.
GGTCGATCGTTTGGTTGATCTCCGCAAATGTTTCCGTCGGATAGCCGACCATCAGGCCAAAGACCGGCGTAATTCCGAATTTTCTGCAACGTTCATTGGCGTCGAGAGTTTGTTGGACGACGATCCCTTTGGTCATGAGATCGAGAATCCGCTGAGAGCCGGATTCCGCGCCGAACTTGAGCGTATGTGCGCCCGATCTTTTTAGGATTTCGATCTCGCTGTCGGACGCCTTCATGAAAACGTCCGCGCGTGTCCCCGATGTGTAAAAATTTAAATTAAATTCGCGGTCAATGAAGCCTTGGCAGATACCTGTGGCCCGCTTGCGGTTGATATAAAATTCATCATCGCGTAGCCAAAGTCCGTCGAGCTTAAAGCGCTGGATCTCATCTTGAATGCGATCTAGGGTCTTGTTAACAGAAACAGCGCGCCATTTTCTTTCGCGGATGGAAGCGCTCGAGCAGAACCCGCAGTTAAAAGGACAGCCGCGGCTGGTCTGGCCGACATCGAGAACGCGGGTCCGCGATTGGACATACATATCGCGGTGAATATATTTTTCAACATCAATGAGTTGCCAGGGGGTCGGCAGAAGGTCTTCAACGTCTAGGAGAGTTCGAAAGCCGGTCTTGATCTGCGACGGGCCGTCTTTGTACATGATGCCTTTAACAGTTTGCAAACTGCGTTTGTGGGCCAAAGCTTCGACAAGCTCAACGAAGGTTTCATCGCCTTCGCCAATTGCAACGATGTCCACGTTGGGATGCGCAAGGGTTTGTTCGGCCGCAACGGAAGGATGACAGCCGCCCCAAACAAGCGGGACTTTATTTCCAACAATGTCGCGAACCATTTGTGCCAATCGTAAAGCGTAGTGGATCTGCGTGCCGGTCATAGAAGAAATCCCGACGCAAATCGTTTCGGCAGACAAATAATTCTCGAGAATTTCTTTGGTGATCGGCTCGACTCGCTGATCGAAAAGTTTTACGGTGTAGCCGGCTTTTAAAACAGGGGCGGCGATCGTAAGAAGAGCGTGCGGAGGAGCAACGGTTGATCCGAAATCCATCCCGGTTTTTGGGTAGAGAAGGAGGACGGCAGGTTTTTCGCTTTGCATGATCATTTGATCAGGAACATCCTTTGTGCAATGGGTTTAAGCCCAACAACGCAATCAGTATAGCAAATTAAATTTTAGAATTGAACAGTTTATTTTAAAGTTACAAGTAGTATTGCTTGGGAAATTCTGTCGCGCTCCTTGACTTGTTTATCCGAGGGTGGATAATATCAATGATATTATTTTCGGTAACCGCGTATCAACGATCTCTCATTTGAAAAATAAATTACAAACTTTTCTTAAGGCCGGAATTCCCGTCAGCGTCTGGTGTTTTCTTTTTTGGCCTATTCTCTCCGGGAAAGCCGTCATAAGTTCCGAGACACTGCAAATTTACTCTGTCGTTAAGTTTTATATTGATAATCTGAAACTTGGCGTCTTTCCGCTTTGGGATCCCTTCGTCATGTGGGGCGAATCAACGCATATTTTTCTAAATTATGTGGGGGTTTACAATCCTTTTTGGCTGTTGATCATTGCCTTTAACTCTTGCGGAATGAGTTTTTATTACTCTTTTTTATTCGCCATAACGCTTTATTTTTGGGTAGGCCAATTGGGATTTTATTTATTGGCAAAGACCGTTCTTGGCGACAACCGTGCAGCATATTTTGCGTTCATCCTTTTTCTGTTCTCTTCGGTCAGCATGTCAATGTTCGCTCAGTACCACCCCCAGCTTTTATATATCCCAAGTATTTGGTTCTTTTATTTCTTGTTTTCATTCTTTAAAAGCCCCTCTCGATCAGGTTGCGTGGGTTTCTCCTTGGCGTCGGCCGTGATCTTGATATCGTATTTACCTTTTTATTTTCTTACGGTCTTTCTTATTGTCTGTCCATTGATGGCTCTATGCTGCATCCTGACGATAAAGACCGCCATCCCGCCAATAATAAGGTTTGCGCGGACTCGCATTATAACGGTGATCTTGTCTGCGGGTGTCATTGCGCTCTCGTTCTTGCCGGGATATTACGCCTATCAAAGTACGGTTAATAAAGAAGTGGTGGCTCCTTTTCGTAACGGAAATGTTGAGCATAAGGCGGGAGTTGACTTTACGGATTATGGCAAAGTTTCGCGAAACGGGTTCGCTAGCCGTATGGACCTGGAGGATCTTTACTCGAATCTCGACATGATCCAATACGGCGACGATTGTTTCTTTTATGTCAGTTTCTTTTTTTATATCGTTTTGATCTTGGGGGTAGGGCTCCGCATTAATAAGGTGATGGCGGTCTCTGCT
>JADLGJ010000017.1 GCA_020849375.1 Candidatus Omnitrophota bacterium | reverse complement strand
GGCAAGGGATTGTATTTGTCCTTTTCTCCTGAACGTATTGATCCGGGCAATAAGAAATTTCCGGTTACGCAAATCCCCAAGATCGTCGGCGGAATTGATGCGGAGAGCGGAAACCTTACTAAAGCGCTTTACGAAAAGATCATCAAAGAAGTTCACTTAGTGTCATCAGCGGATGCGGCGGAGATGACCAAGCTCCTCGAGAATTCTTTTCGCATCGTCAACATCGGCTGGATCAATGAATTGGCGATGATGTGCCACAAATTGAATATCGATATTTGGGAAGTTATCGAAGCTGCTAAAACTAAACCGTTCGGTTTCATGCCGTTCTATCCGGGGCTGGGCGTCGGCGGGCATTGTATTCCCGATGATCCTTTGTATTTGGCCTGGAAAGCAAAAAAATATGGGTTCAATTCAAAATATATTAAATTGTCAGCGGACACCAATCATCACATGCCGGTTTATGTGGTCAGTCGGCTTAAAGATATTCTGGAAGGGAAAAGAAAGAGTTTAGAGAATTCCCGGATCCTTATTGCCGGCGTGACTTATAAAAAGGATGTTAAAGACTTGCGTAAATCGCCGCCGTTACGCTTGATCGAACTTTTAGAGCAGCGAGGCGTCAAGGTTTCTTATTCTGACCCGCTGATCCCGTATTTGAAGATCGGAAGCATTGATCTGCGGTCGGTCGTCCTAAATGAAAAGAACGTTGCCGGTTTTGATGTCGTTGTCGTCGCCACCGATCACAGCGACGTGAATTATAAGCTCATTTTAAAGTCGGCAAAAATGATCTTCGATACGCGTAATGTTTTTGGTCATTTGAAAAATAAGAAAATCGTTAAATTATAGCTTTTAGCGTCAGGGGCCAATATGAGTACCGTTCTTTGGGTCAATGTTCTTAAGGATGGCAAGGTCATGACGGAAGATTCGGACAAGTATGCCTTATTTAAGTATGCCGACAAACTTGATGAGCTGAGCCGAAAGTTGAACTTGGGATCATTTGATGCCCTGTGTGATGACACGGACCTGCGTTTTAACATGCAGGATATGGAGTTGCCCGAGGGCATGGGGTCAACTAATGAGATGATGGCCAAGGACGGGAAATGGGTCGAGTTAGGCCAAGCCATCAAGATGCTAGAGGGGCTACTCGCCCATATTCGGCAAAATAAGGTCCGTTTTGGATTGTTTAAGAATGAACATGTGGAGGTTGTTGCTGAACTCGAGGAAGCCATGACGTATGCAAAAAGCGTTTTAGGCCCGGGTGTGAAGTTTAATTTTTCGATTGTGATGTAAAGATATCGTTAGGAGTTTTATGAAAAAGAAAATAGCAGTTGTTACTGGCGGGGCGGGCTTTTTAGGGAGCCATCTTTGTGACCGTTTATTGGCCGACGGATGCAAGGTCATCGCCGTTGATAATTTATTGACCGGCAGTTTGCGGAATGTCGCGCATTTGAAAAAGAATAAGGATTTTGATTTTTTGAAGAAGAATATCAGCAAGCCCTTCTCGATCGCGGGCAAGGTTGATTATATTCTGGATTTCGCATCACCGGCCAGCCCGGTCGATTACTTGAAATATGCGATCGAAACGCTGGAAGTCGGTTCTTACGGCGTGCACAATTGCTTGGAGTTAGCTAAACAAAAGAAAGCGCGTTTTTTGGTCGCTTCCACGTCGGAGATTTACGGCGACCCGCTTGAACACCCGCAAAAAGAAACCTATTGGGGCCACGTTAATACGATCGGCCCGCGCAGTGTTTATGACGAGGCCAAGCGTTTCGGCGAAGCGATAACGATGGCTTATCACCGCTATCACAAGGTTAATACCTCGATCGTGCGCATTTTTAACACTTATGGCCCGCGGATGCAGGTTAAGGACGGCCGCGTCGTCCCCAATTTTATTGACCAAGCTTTGCACAATAAGCCGTTGACCATTTACGGGGACGGAAAACAGACGCGCTCTTTTTGTTTTTACTCGGACCTGATCGATGGCATCGTTCGTTTATTGTATTCTGGCATCCATGACCCGATCAATATTGGCAACCCGAAGGAATTTACCATGCTCGAATTTGCGGGCTTGGTCCTAAAACTTTCCGGGGCAACCAGCAAGATCGTTTATCATCCGTTACCGGTGGATGACCCGAAGCAGCGCCAGCCGGACATTACGCTGGCTAAGAAACATCTTAAATGGGAGCCCAAGATCAGGCTTGAAGAAGGCCTCAAGGAGACCTTGGAATGGTTCAAGGCTCGGCGGATATAGCGCCGGGGAGCAGCAAAGTTTGAATGAATAGATATTGCCAAAAAGAAGGGTTTATTCCATAATGACACACGCCATGAGAACAAACTTGACCAAGGACGATATTGTTAAATTTGAGCAGGAAATCGCTGAAGTGTTCGCCACTGGTGCGATCCGCGCTCCGGTGCATTTACGGTCCGGCCGCGAGGACGAATTGATCCGCATTTTCCGCGATGAGAACATCGGCGATGACGACCATGTTTTCGGTTTTTGGGATTCACATGAGTTAGCACTTCTTAAAGGCGTGCCGCGCGAAGAGGTCAAGAAAGCGATCCTGGAAGGTAAAAGTATTTCCCTCTGTTTTCCGAAATATAATGTTCTCTGTTCCGGCATTGTCGGCAGTTTGATGGGTACCGCGACCGGTGTGGCCTGGGGGCTTAAGAATCAGGGGAAAAAGGGAAGAGCATTCTTGTTCTGCGGCGAAATGTCGTCGGAAACCGGCATTTTCTTTGAAGCTGTTAAATATGCTTACAATTTTGACCTTCCGGTCAAATTCATCGTCTGTGACAACGGCGTCAGCGTCATGACCAATACTCGGGAAGTGTGGGGAAGTCCGGACCCGTGGTTCAAAGGCACCAAGTACGAATCAAAAATTATTTATTTTCAATACGTCAACGGCTATCCGCATTCCGGATTAGGCAAGTTGATCAAATTCTAGAGGTTCTGCGAACATGAAATACTTTGACGAATTAAAGCGCACGATGGAGTGGTTGGCAACGCAGGATAAAGCGATGTTCGTCGGCCAGACCGTGGCCGGGCCGGGGACGTTCATGTTCCAGACCTTGCGCGACTGCCCGAAAGATCGTACACTCGAGATGCCCATTAACGAAAGTTTTCAAATGCAGTTCACCATCGGCATGGCTTTGGCCGGGTATATCCCGATCTCGGTCTATCCGCGGCAGAACTTTTTGCTCTTAGCGACGTCGGACATGACCAATATGCTCGATAAGATCCCGGCGATCAGCGGCGGTTCTTTGATGCCGAAAACGATCATTCGTGTGGCGACCGGCCCTGATGCGCCCGTGCATCCCGGCCATCAACATATCGGGAATTACGCGGCCGCGTTCCGTAAATTGTTTACTGAGATCGATGTCATTGAACTCAATGAACCGGAAGAGATCTTCCCTGCGTACCAATATGCTTTTCAACGGGAAGACGGCCGTTCGACCTTGATGATCGAACACGGGAATTTCTATAACTTGAAATGAAAAAACAATCGCGCATCCTGATCATCGGGCACAATGATATCGTCGAGCATTCTTTGTACGACCATCTGACGGAAAAAGGTTATAGGAATGTTGTTTCCGCCGGCCCGGAAAAATGGGATGTGTTCAGCCAGAAACACGTCGAAGCTTTTTTTAACAAGGTGCGGCCTGAATATGTGTTCTTAGGGTCAACGTTGTCCGGCGGCATTGAAGCGAACCAGAAGTTTTGCGGCGAGTTCATTTACGGCAATTTGCAAAGCCAAAACAATATCATCCATACCGCGTATAAAACTAAAGTTAAGAAACTGCTCTACATTGCCAGTTCCTGTGTTTATCCCAAAGTGTGCGCCCAGCCGATCAAGGAAGAATATTTTTTGACCGGGGCTTTGGAACCGACGAGCCAGCCGTATGCCGTGGCCAAGATCGCGGGAATCGAAATGTGCGCCGCGTACCGCCGGCAATACGGATTTAACGCGATCGCTATGGTCCCGGCCACACTTTATGGACCCGCAGCGGATACCGATGCCCATAACGCGCATGTGCTTGGGGCTTTGTTAGGAAAATTTACCAAAGCGGCGGCCAGCGGGGAGAAAAAGGTCACGCTCTGGGGGACGGGAAAGCCGAAACGCGAGTTTTTGTTCAGCGAAGATTTTGCAGAAAGCTGTGTGTTCTTGATGCAAAACTATCATAGCGAAGAATTGATCAATGCCGGGGTCGGCGAAGATATTGCGATCAAAGACCTGGCAAAATTGATCGCTGTCGCGGTCGGGTACAAAGGAAAGATCGAGTTCGATACCTCCAAACCCGACGGAGCGATGAAGAAACTATTAGACAGCAGCCGTATCAAGAAATTAGGTTGGAAACCTAAGGTCGGATTAAAAGAAGGTATTAAACGTACCGTTTCAATATAAGAAAGGAAATTGTTTTATGAAGATTTTGATCACCGGCGGGGCGGGGTATTTAGGTTCGGTCATGATCCCGCGTTTATTAGCCGAAGGGCATGACGTCGTCTGCCTCGATAATTTTATGTACAATCAAACATCGCTTCTTGATGTTTGCTACCACCCCAAACTCACCATCGTCCGCGGCGATACTCGTGATAAGAATGTCATGACCAAACTGATGAAGGACGCGGACGCGATCTTTCCTCTGGCCTGTTTGACCGGCGCGCCGCTATGCGCCAAAGAACCGGCCGCGGCACAATCCATCCTTTTGGATGCGGTCAAATTGATCCTTGAATTGCGCAGCAAAGATCAGGTCATTATTTTTCCGACCACGAACAGCGGTTACGGCATCGGTGAAAAAGGGAAACATTGCACGGAAGAAACGACATTGCGTCCGATCTCTCTTTACGGACGGTTAAAAGTGGATGCGGAAAATGCGCTTTTGGCTTCCGGTAACGCGATCACTCTTCGTTTAGCGACGGCTTTCGGCGTTTCGCCGCGCATGCGTTTGGACTTGCTCGTTAATGATTTCGTTTACCGTGCTGTTTATGACCGCTTTGTGGTGTTGTTCGAAGCGCATTTTAACCGTAATTTTATTCACGTGCGCGACGTGGCCAAGGCCTTTAGTCATAGCTTGGAAAACTTCGATACGATGAAAAACCAAGCGTACAATGTCGGTTTGAGCGACGCGAATATCAGCAAATTAGGGCTTTGCCAGGAGATCCAAAAACAAGTGAAGGATTTTTACTTTGTGGAAGCCACGATCGGCGAGGATCCGGATAAGCGTGATTATATTGTCAGTAATGAAAAGATCGAGAAGACCGGATTCAAACCGGATGTTTCTTTGACGATGGGGATCACCGAGTTGATCAAAGCGTACCAGGTCATCAAGAGGAATCAATATGCCAACATCTAATCAACCGGACATCCTTTTTGTCCAGGCGAATGCGGCCCATAGAGTTTATCAGGACCTCAGCAACGTTTACTCCGCCATCGAGCCCCCGATCTGGGGCGGGATGCTCACCTCGCATTGCTTGCAGCAGGGATACCGCGCGGAGATCATTGATTGCGAAGCGCTAGGATTATCTGACGAGCAATCAGCCAAACAGATCGCGGACATCAATGCCAAAGTCACCTGCTTTGTGGTTTACGGCCAGCAGCCGAGCGCGAGTTCGCAAAATATGGAAGGCGCGATCTCATTGGCGGATCTGGTCAGAAAGCACTTACCCCAAACCAAGATCCTTTTTGTCGGCGGGCACATTGCGGCGTTACCGCGCGAAGTGCTGGAGCGCCACTCGGCCATTGACTTTGTCTGCCAGAACGAAGGTGTTTACACCATATCCAATCTTTTAAAGACCAATTTAAAGGATAAGCTCGACCAGGTCCTTGGGCTGGGCTATCGCGATAACGGCCAGATCGTCTTGAACCCGCCGTCGCCGATCGTCGCGAAGGAAAATCTGCCGCGCGACCTTCCCGGCATTGCCTGGGACAAATTACCGTTAAAGAATTACCGCACCTCATTGTGGCATTCGTATTCCAACGGCACGCAGCGCCAGCCGTTCGCCGCGCTTTATACGAGCCTCGGCTGTCCGATGAGATGTTCATTCTGTATGATCAATATCATTAACCGCCAGGAAAATGAGTTTTCCGACGGCAGCGCAGTGTTCCGTTATTGGGACCCGGAACATATCATCAAGCAATTTGATTTTTTTGCCGACCAGGGCATCACTAATATTAAGATCGCCGACGAGCTTTTTGTTTTGAACGCGAACCACTTCATGAAGCTCTGCCAGCTCATTATCGCCCGCGGTTATAAATTCAATATCTGGTGCTATTCACGCGTTGATACCGTCAAGGAACAGTTCTTGGAAACGCTTAAGAAAGCCGGGGTCAATTGGCTCGCTTTAGGGATCGAAAGCGGCAACACCCGCGTCCGTAAGGACGTGACCAAGGGCCGTTTCGAGGACGTTGATATCCGCGATGTCGTTAAAAAGATCCGCGCCCACGACATCAATGTTATCGCAAATTATATCTTCGGTTTACCGGAAGATGATATTGCCAGTATGCAGATGACCTTGGATCTCGCGCTGGAGATGAACACGGAAGAATCGAACTTCTATTCCGCTATGGCTTACCCGGGCAGCCCTTTGCATGGCCAGGCCCGTAAGGCCGGCTGGAAATTGCCCGACACGTATTCGGGCTTTTCTCAGCACTCGTACAACGCACAACCTTTACCGACGAAATATTTAAGTGCCGCACAGGTCCTGGAGTTTCGCGATAAAGCGTGGATGCAATATCACACGAACCCGCAATACCTCGCTCTGTTGGAAAAACGTTTTGGAAAGATCGCCGCCGATGAAACGGTGCGCTCGACCCAAATTAAATTAAAACGAAAGATTCTCGAACAAAAGGTATCTGTATGATCATCTCACGCACTCCGTTCCGTATGTCGTTCTTCGGCGGCGGGACCGATTACCCCGCATGGTATAACGAACACAAAGGCGCGGTCCTCGCGACCACGATCGATAAATACTGCTACATCACGGCCCGCTATCTCCCGCCGTTCTTTGAGCACAAGTCGCGGATCATTTATTCGAAGATGGAACACATTACCAATGTCGAAGACATTGACCATCCTTCGGTCCGTGAAGTCCTCAAATTCTTGAAGATCAATGACGGGATCGAAATCCATCACGACGGCGATTTACCGGCGCGCACCGGTTTAGGTTCCAGCTCTTCGTTCACGGTCGGGCTTCTCAATGCTCTTTATGCTTTGAAAGGTAAAATGCCGACCAAGGAACAATTGGCCACCGAAGCGGTCCACATTGAACAAGATCTGATCAAAGAAAATGTCGGCTGCCAGGACCAAACGCTTGCGGCTTACGGCGGTTTTAATTTTATCGAGTTCGGCGGGCCGAACCACTTACAAGTCCGCACGGTGACCGTTTCGCCGGAGCGTTTGCGGGAATTGCAATCCCATTTAATGCTGTTCTTCTCCGGATTCTCCCGCACGGCTTCTGAGATCGCCGCGACTCAGATCAAGAACACTCCGAATAAAACAAAAGAGCTGACCGAGATGTACGGTTTGGCCGTGCAAGCCCTGGATGTTTTGAAGTCCGGCAATATTGTGGATTTCGGTAAGTTATTGCATGAATCCTGGCAATTAAAGCGCAGTCTTTCTGAAAAGATCTCGACTTCGCATATTGACGAGATTTATAACGCGGCCCGTGAAGCCGGGGCGCAAGGCGGAAAACTTCTCGGAGCTGGCGGCGGCGGTTTTGTGTTGATCTTTGCCAAACCGGAAGACCAACCGAAGATCCGTGCCCGTCTTAAAGATTTTCTTGAGATCCCGTTCAAGTTCGAATCCTTAGGCAGTCAGATCATTTTTTATCAGCCGAATTCAGGGCTCGTCGCATAGATGAAATGCTCAGATGTTGACATCGTCATTCTTTGCGGCGGTTTAGGGACGAGATTGCGTTCCACGATCGGCGAATCGCAAAAAGCGATGGCTACCGTCGGAGAAGAACCTTTCCTTAACATTGTTTTGCGTTACTTGAAGTCGCAAGGCTTTCAGCGGGTCATCTTGGCGGTCGGATATCAAGCGGACCAAGTCGAGCAATATTACCGCAAGAATGACCTGGGATTGAAGATCGAGTTCTCCCGTGAAGAAACACCTCTCGGGACCGGCGGGGCGATCAAGAACGCACAAAAGCTGATCAAGTCCAACCCGTTCTTCGCGATGAACGGCGATTGTTTTTCAACGCTGGCTTATGGTGATTTCTTAAAGTTCCATTTGGCGAAAAAAGCTTCGGCAACATTATCCGTGGTTAAGATCACGGACAGCCGTGATTACGGAACGATCTCGTTGGGCGCGAATGATGCGATCAAAGGTTTTGAAGAGAAGAAGGACGTTGCCGGCGGAGGTTTTGTGAATGTCGGCGCGTATTGTTTTAATAATGAAATTCTCGATATGATGCCGGCCGGAAAGTTTTCGATCGAACGTGATTTCTTTCCATTATTGCCGGAAAAATTAAAAGAACGCTTTTGCGGATTTGTGGTCGAAACGGAATTCCTCGACATCGGGACCCCGGACCGTTATTCGAAAGCGGGAGACATGATCAGAAAGGTTTCAAAGAAGTGAACCCTAAGACGAAAATGCTGAGTGTTGAAGCCAAAGCCCAGTACCGTGTCCCGTTCGGAACGGTTTCTATCACGCCGGACGCACGGAAATTGATAGACGTTGCGCTGGATACGAAATTTGTCACACGCGGCAAGTATGTCGCTGAATTTGAAAAACAATTCGCAAAGACTTTTCAGGCAAAAGAAGCGGTCGCGGTTTCCAGCGGGACTGACGCGGATGCTTTGGCGTTAGCCGTCCTTTATGATTTCGGTGCTAAGCGCGGGGATGAGATCATTATCCCGGCCTTGACCTTTGTTGCGACGGGAAATGCGGTCTTTCAAGCGGGGTTTACGCCGGTGTTCGTTGACGTCAAACGGGAAACGTTGAACATTGACGCCGACAAGATCGAAGCCGCGATCACGCCGCGCACGAGAGGGATCATGCCGGTCCATTTGATGGGCAAGCCCGCACAAATGGATAAGATCATGGATATCGCCCGCAAGCACAAACTTACTGTTGTCGAAGACGCCGCGGAAGCGCATGGCGCGGAATTTAAAGGCCAATTGGTCGGGACGTTCGGCCACATGGCGGCTTACAGTCTTTATGCGGCGCATATTATCACGACCATTGAAGGCGGGATCGTGACGACCAATGACCCGGCCATGGCGGATGCTTTGCGGTCGCTGCGTAATCACGGCCTGGTCGGTAAATTTGAATTCCAGCGCATCGGTTTTTCCGCGAAGATGAATGAATTGGAAGCCGCCGTCGGTTTGGGTAATATTGAGATCTACGAAGACATCCTTGGGCGCCGCCGCCGGAATCTTCTTCACTTGATCAGTAAGTTCCAGAAATTTGATAAGTATTTTATTACGATCAAAGAAGAGAAGGGCGAGAAGATCGGCCCGCACGCCTATTCTGTGGTTCTCCGTGAAGGCTTGAATTTTACTAAAGATGAATTTGTGAATTATCTTGATCAAGCCGGGGTTGATTCACGTAATTTGTTCTATTCTATCCCGACGCAATGCGCGAGTTATGCCTTTTTGGGCCATAAGCTCGGGGCTTTCCCCGAATCAGAGTATTGCTCCGACCATGGCTTTCACTTCGGCATTCATCAAGACATTGAACTGTCGCAACTGGATTATGTCGTCGAAACGACCGAGAGCTTCTTACGTTCAAAGGGCCACAAAACCTAGATCATGCGGATCGCGATCAATTGCCGATCATTTTTGCTTAAGAACTATACTGGCATCGGCCGGTATGCCTATAACCTTGTCAAGTCGCTGAGCGAAGTTGATAAGGATAATGAATATTGGCTGTACGTTCAGAAGAAATATTTTGATTTCAAGCGCAGTATCCCGCGCGTTCCTGCCGCAAACTTCAGCGTGAAGGTTGATTGGTTCGGACAGGGCCTTTCCAAGACGCTCAGCCCCGTTGATATTTACCACGCCCCTAGCCCGGATTTTATCAGTATCCAGAACGCGAAGATCATTGTTACCGTGCACGACCTTGTTTACAAGACCTATCCCGACGGCCATACGCCGCAGACCCGTGAAACCACGGAGAAACAATTAACACAGATCGTTGACCAGGCGGACCGCATTATTTGTTGTTCGCAAAGTACGATCAATGACTTAAAACAGCACTTTCCCGTCAAGGATGGCCAAGTCCGTTTAGTTTACCAGGGGGTGGATAAGAATATTTTCTATCCGCTCAATGATCAGGCTAAAGAACTCGCCCGTCAGGATCTGGCCAAGCGTGGCATCACAGAGCCGTTCATTCTTTTTGTCGGGACCATCGAGCCGCGGAAGAATTTACAGAATTTGTTACTGGCGCTTTCGACTTTAAAGAAGAAAAACAAATTCAAGGGCAAGCTGGTGGTCAGTGGGATGAAAGGCTGGATGGTCGAAGGCTTAGAAGAAGTGATTAAAAAATTTTCATTGAGCAATGACGTGATCTTTCCCGGCTATGTTTCGGACGATGAGCTGCGGGCCCTCTATAATCTTTGCGAAGTTTTTGTTTTTCCGTCGTTTTACGAAGGTTTTGGTTTTCCGATCGTTGAAGCGTTTTCTTGTGGTGCTGCCGTGATCACATCCAATGTTTCTTCCTGCCCTGAGATCGCCGCTGACGCTGCGGTCACGGTCAATCCGTACAATCCCGACGACATTGCGGATGCCATGATGCGTGTTTTTGATGACCAGAAATTGAAAACAGTGTTGCGGACGCGGGCGGTCAACCGTGCCAATCACTTTTCCTTTCGTAAAACCGCAGAAGAAACCTTGGCGGTTTATCAGGAAGTCATCCAGTAAATCTATGAAGATCTCCGGTTTTACCAT
>JADLGJ010000016.1 GCA_020849375.1 Candidatus Omnitrophota bacterium | reverse complement strand
AACTTTAAGGGGGAGACTTTATGTTCGGTCGCGGTGCTAAAACTTTCGTTGTTCTTTCTTTGACCGTTTTATCTGGCGCATATCCTGCTGTTGCCGCTACAAAAAAGCAAATGGATGCGGCGGCACAACAGTACGATGAACTCGCCGGGCAAACCGACCTTCAGGCGCTGAAAAAGCAGCGTGACGCGGAAGCTCAGCGTATCCGTGAGGAGATCTTTACCATTCATCCTGCTTTAAAGAGCGACCGCGATGAGATGGCCAAGAAGATCGTTGACCGTAAGGTCCGCATCGCCCGGGAAAGAAATTTTCTTAATTCTGAATTTGAAAAAGGTGTGGAGCAGCTCTATCAAAACGGCGTGGCTCGTGTTGTACAAAAAGATTATGCGGCTAGCCGTATCGATTTTCAAGAGATCGAGAAATTGTCGCCTGGTTTTAAAGAGACGCGAGAGTACCTCAAGAAGTTGGAGAAATTCCCGGCGGCAAGCAAAAAGGCCGCGTCCTCGGATATGGCCATGAATATGCACCAAGGCACAGCTTCGCAGTACTCAAAACTTAAGGGAGGGAAGAAATGAGGTTGCAGATCTTTTTGCTTCTGCTGTTAGTGGCAGCACCCATCATGCCGCAAACCGTTCATGCTTCTCCGCCGCGTGACCTGAAGCTGGAATATAATGTCGGCACGCATACCTTAAGTGTCAAAATGAAACATCCGACGATCGAAGCCCGTGAGCATTATATCCGCACGATCACAGTGACGGTCAATGGCGGCGAACCGCAGGTTTTTCATTATACCTTTCAGAAGTTGGCTGCAGAATTTGAGGCCACGATCCCTTTGTCGTTAAACTCCGGCGATAACGTGGTGGTTAAAGCGACCTGCCGTCTTGGCGGAAGCGCTGAAGCCGAGTTGACCATTCCTACTGCAGACTCCGACTCAGAATCCTACGGAAAATAATTTAAACGGATGAAAGCCCAACAATCCAACCGGCTCATTCACGAGAAAAGTCCGTATCTTCTTCAGCACGCCTATAACCCTGTCCAGTGGTATCCGTGGGGCCCCGAAGCTTTTGCGAAAGCGCAGAAAGAAAATAAGCCGATCTTTTTATCCATCGGTTATTCAACCTGCCACTGGTGCCATGTCATGGAGCATGAAAGTTTTGAAGAGGAAGATACCGCGAAACTTTTAAATGAGCTTTTTGTGCCGGTCAAGGTGGACCGCGAAGAGCGCCCGGACATTGACAGCATTTATATGGGTTTTGTGACGGCCACAACGGGAAGCGGCGGCTGGCCGATGTCAGTGTTCCTCACGCCGGAACAAAAACCTTTTTACGGCGGCACATATTTCCCGCCGGAGCCGCGCTGGGGTTCGCCGGGATTTAAGGATCTTCTATGGTCAGCGCACAACAGCTGGCTGAAGCAAGAAAGTAAGGTCCGCGAATCCGGGGATTCGTTCGTTGATGCTTTTGCCCAGCAGTTAAAACAAAAGATCCCCTCCTCTAAAACTTTCTCCGCCGAAACGTTCGCTAAAGCCTATACCCAACTTGAACAAAACTTTGACACGCAAAACGGCGGCTTCGGCTCCCAAGGGGAGCCTAACGGCCATTCACCGAAATTCCCGATGGGCCACAATTTAAGTTTTCTTTTGCGGCATTGGAAGAACGCCAAGGAGCCTGAAGCGCTCGCAATGGTCGAGAAAACATTGTCCATGATGGCGCAAAGCGGGATCTGTGACCAGCTGGGCGGTGGTTTTCACCGTTACGCGACGGACACGCATTGGCAGGTGCCGCATTTTGAAAAGATGCTTTATGACCAAGCCTTGCTCGTAAAGATCTATGCCGAGGCCTTTCTTGCGACGGGAAATCAATCCTATGCTCAGACCGCGCGCCAAACATTGGATTATGTCCTGCGCGATATGCATGATGCGAAAGGCAGCCTTACGGCTACAGGCGGATTTTATTCTGCGGAAGATGCCGATAGCCTGCCGGCTACAGGCAGCCTCGATCCTGATCATGAGGAAAAGAAAGAAGGGGCGTATTACATTTGGTCCACCAAAGAATTGATGGAGCTTCTGTCGCCGGAAGAATTAAAGGTCCTCAGTTATCATTACGGCATCGAGCCGCAGGGAAATGCCTTGTTCGATCCGCACGGGGAATTTGCCGGGAAAAATATTCTGCATGTGAAACGCCCGTTGGACCAAGCTCAAGAGAAGATCCTTGTTGAGATCAAAAAGAAATTGCTCGCCAAGCGTGGCCAGCGTACGCGTCCCCATTTGGATGACAAGATCTTGACGGATTGGAATTCGCTGATGATCTCGGCTTTTGCAATCGCGGGGCGGGCCCTAAAGGACGGGCGGTATGTGCAGGTTGCCGAGATGGCCGCGGAATTTATTTTTCAGCATTTGCAGCGTAAGGACGGCCGGCTGTTGCACCGTTACCGAGATGGGGAGGCGGCGATCCTTGGAGGACTGGAAGATTATGCTTTTTTTATCGCGGCTTTACTCGATCTGCATGAGAATAGTTTTAACCCCCGGTATTTAAAAGAGGCCCTGCGTTTAGCGGGGGATATGATCAAGTTCTTTTGGGATGATGAGTGCGGTGGTTTTTATCTCACGGCCTCGGACGGTGAAGCGTTGATCTACCGGCCGAAAGACGTTTATGATGGCGCGGTTCCGTCAGGAAATTCGATGGCCGCTCATGATCTTATGCGCCTTTATCATTTGACCTTTGATGATGAATACCGACAAAAAGCGGAAGGGGTCTTCAGGTTCTTTCTTGATGATGTTTCGGCCCATCCGGGTGGATATTGCCAAATGATGATGGCCGCTCAATTTTTTGTCGGGCCGGTTCGTGAAATTAAAGTCGAAGGCGATGTTTCGTCCGTTCCCGGAAGAGAGTTGCTTGACCATGTTCTGAGTGTCTGGGACCCGCAGAGAGTTTTGACCGTACAGTCGGCTAACCCCGGAGCCCAACCATTGGTCCATATTTGCTCGGACCGCGTCTGTCATCAGCCGGCTAAGAGTATTGAAGAATTAAAGAAAGTCCTGGGATGATCATCTCTGGCCAAAATAAACAAAAGCTCTGGGCACTCCTATTTATTCTTGTTGTGACTTTTTTGACATTGTCTCCGCTCCTGGGAAACCATTTTACGAATTGGGACGACGGAGCTCTGTTGACTGGCAACAGCGAAGTCCATGACCTGAGCCTGGAAAGCTGGCAGGCGATCTTTACCAAGAATTACGTCGGAACGTATATCCCGTTAACCATCCTGTCTTTTAATCTCGAATATGCGTTATTCCAAGACAACCCCTTTTTCTACTATTTAAATAATGTGTTGCTGCATTTAGCTGTCGTTGCGCTCGTTTTTGTTTTTGCGCAACGGTTAGGCCTCTCTTTGGCCGCGTCGGGCTGTGCGGCTTTATTGTTCGGCATTCACCCTATGCACGTGGAGTCCGTTGGCTGGGTCTCGCAGAGAAAGGATGTTTTATACAGCTTGTTTTATATGCTGGCCTTGCTTCAATATTGGAGCTTTTTAGAGCAGGGGAAAAAAAGATCTTACGGCTGGGCGCTGGCCTTCGCGTTTTTTAGCATTCTTGCTAAGCCGATGGCGTATAGCCTCCCGGTCATCCTTTTGCTATGTGATTGGTGGAAGGGGAAAGCGATCAATGCTAAAACGGTCGTTGAAAAGGTCCCGTTCTTTATTTTGATAGGCGGTGTTTCTCTCATTACATATTCTTCTAATTCTCAGGCCTCGGCCTTAACGTTTGCACAAACGTTATTGGTTTGGGCCTGGGTTTTTATTTTTCATCTGCAGAAATTCTTTTTCCCGTATGGGTTGATCCCGGCTTATGAAATGCCTCAGCCGGTGAGTTTGGGCAACCCGGAATATGCGCTGGCCCTGGCGGTGTTCGGCTTGTTCGTTGGGCTTGCCTATCTTTCCCGTCGGAAAAAATGGTTTTGGTTCGCCGTCTTCTTTTATTTCATTTCAAATAGTATGATCATTCTCCGTGCGGCATGGGAATTTGGGAATAACACCGTCACCGCCGACCGTTTTATGTATTTGCCGAGCCTCGGGATCTGTTTAGCGCTGGGGGTTTGTTATGATCATTTCAAGAATGATCAGCGGATCCGTGCTGTTTTCCCGATCTTTTGTTCGCTCATTTTTGTCAGTTTGATATTGCTGTGTTCCGCGCAGACCTGGGTCTGGAAAAATAATATTCTCCTCTGGTCACATGTCCTTCAATATTATCCTCATCGGATCTTGGCTTATCAGAACCGCGCCGCCGGTTATGCCGAATTGGGGCTTTATGAGTTGGCGATGCAAGACCTCGATCACGCGCTTACGTTAGCACCGGGATCGGCGACCCTTTATTTTTGCCGTTCAGATATCTTTGAGAAAAAGGGCGACCTGCAAAGCGCTTTGAGGGATCTTGACCGTGCGATCATGTTAAATGCCGAAGACGCCAATTTTTATTTCCGTCGAGGAAAGATCTCTCAAGCTCTCCGCCAAAATGATAAAGCTTTGCTGGATTATGGTCTTGCGATCACGAAGAAACCGGATTTTGACCGGGCATTGTATAATCGCGGGATCATTTTTGATGAAGCAGGGAAGGCGGACTTGGCCTTAGCCGATTATGCCCAGGTCATCCGTATTAATCCGCGGCACGCCAAAGTTTATAATAACCGTGCTGTTGTTTACATTAATTTGAAGGAATATGAAAAGGCCCAGGATGATCTCCTGAAAGCGATAAAAATCGGCTCGCGTAATAGCCAGGCGTATGGTAATTTAGGCATCGTGGCTTTTGTGAAGCAGGATTATCCGTTAGCTGTTAAATATTTAGAACAGGCGATCGCTATTGATCCGCATAATAAGGAAGCACGAAATTTATTAATGCATATTAAAGGAGAGTAACATGAAGTTCTTAAAAGGTTTGGTTATTACGGTTATTGTTCTGTTCGTTCTGGTTTTTGCCGGAGCGTACATCTTCTTAAAAAGTTTTGATATTAATAAATACCGTGCTCAGATCGCTACGGAAGTCGGTAAGCAGGTCGGGCGTACGGTCGCGATCGAGAAACTGGGGCTTAATCTTTCTTTGTTCAGCGGCGTTTATGCCGAAGCCCAGGGATTTAAGATCAGCGAGGATCCGGTTTTCGGGCAGGGTGATTTTCTTTCGGTCGGTTCCGTTCAATTGAATGTTGACGTCATGGCGTATTTAAGCCGCAGGGAGATCGTTGTTTCCAAAGTCGTGGTCTCCGGCTTGGATGTTAAAGTCGTCCGCGATGCGCAGGGTGTCATGAATGTACAAAAGATCGGGCCGGCTCCCGTTGCTGTTGCTGAAGGCCAGCCTGCTGCCCCGGCAGCTTCTGCCGCTGCACCGGCGATCCCACCATTCTCCGTGCAAAGAATTTCGATCGAGAACGGTACGGTGATGTTCACCGATAATGCAATGGCTCCGCCGA
This sequence comes from Candidatus Omnitrophota bacterium, assembly GCA_020849375.1. Taxonomy (GTDB): domain Bacteria; phylum Omnitrophota; class Gorgyraeia; order Zapsychrales; family JANLHA01; genus JADLGJ01. The sequence goes on along the minus strand of JADLGJ010000016.1, from coordinate 2,303 downwards.
TGCAGATCGCGGTTTCGCATATTGATTTTAATGTCAAAGATTTTTCGTTACAAAAACCGTTCGGTTTTGAAGGCCAGGCCGCTGTCCTCGGGGGGACGAGCAACGTTTCTCTCAAAGGGCAAGCTGCGATCGACATGGCAACGCAACAAGTTCAGTTGAGCGGGATCGAAGTGGTTTTTGACCTTGCTAAACTTGCGGTTGCCGATCTGGTCAAGGCTGTACCGTCTGTCGAAGCGGCGGGATTGACCGATATTCAGGGAAAGATCAGCATCCAGGTCCCGTCATTAACGGCGGGAGCTCAGGGCTTAGGTGCCCTTGCGATGAACGGCAAGTTCCAGGACGGGAAGGTCATGACAAAAATGCTGCCGCTTCCTGTTGAGAAGATCAATGCGGATTTTATTGCGGATGAAAAAGATTTTACTGTCAGCCAGTATTCTTTGCAGTTGTCAACCGGCGTCATTTCGGGGACAGCCAAGATCACGGATTATATGAAAACAATGGGCTTGAGCGCGCAAGTCAAGGTTGATGCTCTTCCGGCGGGGGCGCTGGTATCGAATTTGCCAGAAGGGATGAAGCTTGTCGGGACCGCAAATGCCGAATTGAGTATCTCCGGACAGAATTTAGCAGCTCCTGACCTGTTCTTGAGTTCGTTGAATGGTTCCGGGATGTTCGAGGTCAAGGATGGGAAGATCGAGAATTTTAATGTGTTGAAAACAGTTCTCGGCCGTATTGAAATTATTCCCGGTTTGGCCGCAGCGGTTGAAGCGAGTATCCCTGAGAAATACCGTGAAGAATTTACGCTTAACGAAACGATCTTTCAAAAAGCCGGTTCCAGTATTCAGATCACCAACGGTGTCGTCAATATGCCCGACATGCAAATTTTATCTAACCTTTTTGAAGCCGGCCTTCAGATCAAGGCTGATGCCAAACTTAACGGTAAGGTTTCCGGGAAAGTCATGATCCCGGCCGACCTTTCAGCTTCGTTGGCATCGCAAGCGGATGCGCTGAACTACTTGAAAGACAGCGACGGGCGGATCACGATCTCGTTGACGTCGTTCGAAGGGCCGTTGGCGAGCATGAAGGTCATGCCGGATGTTAAAGAGCTCGGCAAGGTCGCGATCAAAGGCGAAGGCAAACGACAGCTCGGTAATTTTATCAATAAAGCACTTGGTGTTGAAAATGCGCCTGCCCCTCAAGAAGGCGAACCGGCCGTGGCAAATCCTGGGGAAGAGATCATCGGCGGCGTCTTAGATAAGATCTTTAAATAATGGCTCAGCAACCAAGAAAAAATGACGTTCTGCGTTATCAGTTCAAGAAAAAGAAGATCTTCTTGATCACGCGCAAAATGACGATCCCTAACGGAATGATGATCGAGAAGGATATTATCTTGCATCCCGGTGCGGCCTTGATCGTTCCTTTCTTGTCCCCCGATAAAGTTGTCATCCTTAGGCAATACCGCTCGACGATCAATAAATACCTTTATGAATTCCCCGCCGGAACACTTGAGCCCGGAGAGCAGCCTGCGGCTTGTGCCCGCCGAGAGATCATGGAAGAGGCGGGGTACCGCGCCGGCAAATTGAAAAAAGTCGGCATGATCTATCCGGTTCCCGGGTACTCGGATGAGATCATCTACATCTACAAGGCGGAAAGATTATCCGTGCAAAAAGAGACGGGTGACGCCGATGAAGTCCTGGAACCCGTCGTCATGACACGGGCACAGATCAAAAAGATCTTTAAAGCGGGGAAGATCGTTGACGGAAAAACGATCGCCGGCTTGGCCTTTTGCGGATTACTGGAATGAGTGAATCAAAAAATCCTATTGCGTCGTTTGCGTATTGGGCCCGAAATTTGCGGTCAGCTGATATGTTCCGTGCTTTACGCCAATATTGCCGGGGCGATGTCTTGGACGTCGGCGGCCGGGATTTTTATTTGACCGCTAAAGAGCGTCAGGCCCAATTTAAAACATGGACGACCCTTGAGCCAGACCAGAAAAGATTGTTGAAGATCGGAGATGAAAGATTCCGCAGTGTCGTCGGCGACGGTTGCCGGATGGAATTTGCGGATGCGTCCTTTGACACTGCCCTTAATATTCAAGTCCTCGAACATGTTGTTGAGCCGATCGTGATGGTCAAGGAGATCAATCGTGTCTTGCGGCCCGGTGGATATGCTATTTTTCTTATCCCTCAAACTTCGGTCATGCATGAATTGCCGGCCCATTATTATAACTTTACGCGGCCATGGGTTGAAGTGGCTATGAAGCAAAGCGGCTTTAAGATCATAGAGCTGCAGGCGATGGGCGGTTT
>JADLGJ010000015.1 GCA_020849375.1 Candidatus Omnitrophota bacterium | reverse complement strand
TATTGCTCAAACTAAAAGTGATATTAAGCGCGATGTCCGTTTTTTGTCGTATCAGAAGAAGATCGAAAAGGAAAATGAGCTCTATCGCGTTTATCAGACGGATGAAAAGAAAAGTGATGAAGAGATCATTGCCGCGTTCTTAAAGACCATTGAGAATCTGGGGCGGGAAGCGGAGGTGGTCGTCGGTAAACTTAACCCGGGAGAGTCAGTTCCTAAGAAGGGGTATGTTCAATATTTTGCGAACGTTGAATGTAACGGGAAATTAGAGAACATTATTAAATTCGTTCATAAGATCGATACGACAAATAATTTATTGAAAGTTGTAAAAATGAATGTCATCGGCAAGAAGACCAGTGCGGATGAAGTGACGGTCACGATGAAGATCTCAAAATTGATCATTGATGCGAAGGCGAGTGCTGGCGCAGAACCTGCTGATGTTTCTGCTATTCAAGACGTGTTGCCGGCTACTGCTGGTGGCGCCGTCGGAGCAGGAGGAATGTCTGCCGCGCCACAGCCGGGTGTTGCCGGCGGGGCGCGTCCTAAATCTTTAGGTGCCAGCGGCGGAGCATCAGGAGGCAGAGGGGGAAGCGGTGCTGGTGGCGAGAAAGAAACATCCGGAGGTGGTGTTGGCGGCGGAGCCGGTGGTGGAGGAACTGGTGGGGGCGGCGGTGGCAGTGGATCCGGCAGTGGTGATGCAGCAGTCGGAGGTGGCGGCGGAACTGGTGGCGACGGTGGTGGAAGTTCCGGCGGCGGTCAACCTGGTGATCAAAGTTCTGCAGGTGAAACCGGCGGGGGGGGCGGCGCGGGAGCCTCGGGCGATGCCGGTGGTGACCCTGGTGATGCCAATGGCGGCACGGCCGGATCTGCAGGTGGAAGTTCATCCGCGGAACCCAACGATCCTAAAGCTCCGAAAGCCGGAGAAAAAACGCAGCCAGAAAAGAAGGTCGCAGCGCCGATCGAAGATTTGAGCCAGGGAGAGCGGTTGAAAGTGAAAAAAGGGATCGAAGAAGTATGGAATGATTTTTGGGGGATCAAGCCGAAAGTACAAGCGCCAAAAGCGGCTCCTCCTTCAGGAAAAAAGAAATTCAATAAAGATGAATATAAAACAGAAGCTGAATTAAAACCCAATCTTTGGGAGCGGTTACTCGACAAGAAAAAATGATAAAACGATCCTATCAAATATTATTAAGTTTTTCGTTCGTTGCGCTGTTGTTTTCAAGTACTGTTGTTTTTGCACAAGGCCCAGCGAAAGAGTTGTTTGAACAAGCTCAGGCCTTTGCCGATCAGGGGGATACGGCCAAAGCTATTGAGTATTATGAGAAAGTCGTAGACGCTGATCCCGATTTTGCTCCCGCCTACAGTGGCTTGGCATCCGTCTATCTGGATAACAATGGGAAAACGGAAGACGTTATTTGGCTTTATCAGCAGGCCGCCGCCCTTGAGCCGCAAAATGCCGAGAATTATACGAATATGTGCCGTGCTTATTTTCAGTCCCAACAAAATGATTGGGCGGAATCAGCGTGCTTAAAAGCTTTGTCGATCGAGCCCAATTCCGGCAGTGCACAGTTATCTTTGGCCTGGATCTATCTTCTCGGGAAAGTTCAGCCGGCGGAATCCGTTAAATATTTTACGGCTGTCATTGAAAAGATCCCGAATAACCCCAAGATCTATTATGGGCTTGGCATGGCTTATGCACGCAATAATCAACAGGCAGAGGCGCTGGATGTCATTACGAATTTGCGTTCCATGGGGCAGGAAAATCTTGCCAGCCAGCTTGAGAAAATGATCCGTCCGAGTGCTGAAGCCATGATGCCTCCGCCGGGAGTGATGCGCCCGCCGGGGCTTGGTATTGAGTCCGGCCCGTCAAAAGTTGTTAAAGCTCAGCCTGAGGAAACCCCTCCGCCCCCGGTTGTTGACCCCAATGCTCCTCCCCCGGGAACGATACGGATCCAGCTTAAAGCAAAATTGCCGCCGGCATCTGGCGCGACGACGGCCTCGTCGGAGAAATCAAAAACGAAAGAAAAATCAGAAGATGACGGCCATGATGTCGAAGATTATAAACCCTTATCGATCAAAGAAATGCAGGAACGTGTCAAGCGGATGCGCGGAGCTACGGGGAAAATGAGTGGAAGTGCAAATGTTTCGACTCAAACGAGGTCGGCACCGTAAGGAATCTTTTATAATTTATCCCAATTGATCTTATAAATGACGATCCTTGTCCTTCGTGTTTCATCTTCTTCTTCCGTGAAGGGCTCAAAGATCTTCAACCCTTTCCCGCCAAAATAATAAAACCGCATCAGCACGGAACGTGCCAGTGATGTTTCTGCGAGCATGCACTTGGGGCCGGTTTTGTCGTTGATCAGCATCACCGATATCGGCAAGGTCGCGTTCGGCAGGTCCTTTTCAATAAATTCGTCGCCCTGGTCGTAGAAAAGATGACGCGGAACACCGCGGCCATAGCGTACTGAATTGACCGTACTCGTCATGGCATCGCGGTCAATGAGAATATTATTTTCGAAAATGATCGCGCGTCCTTTTTCTGCGACGGGGACAAGCAGGTCAGTATAACGCGGCGGGCCTCCGGCCATTTTCCAAAGGAATGGCACATACTCTTTAGAGCCGTGTTGAGGGACTTTTTTTTGTAATGCCTCGTCTTTGTTGATCGCCTCTATTTTTCTGAAGTCCCAATTCCCCACAAAACTGAATTGTAAGCTGTCCTGAGCCATGTCGTTATAAATGAGAAGGTAGGATGGCGGCGGTTGTCCGTGTGTGCGGCGGATCAGTTCGTCAATTTGTTTTGGGGTGAGCTTTTGTGCGAGGACCTCCCGTGCCTGGGGCTCGTCTAAAGCCACGATGCTTTTGATGAGGTCAACAGCTTGTGATAAAGGAAAATTCTCCTTGATCAAATAATCTGTGGCGTCATTGCCGCTAGAATTAAGCATCCGTAAAATGCCGGCCGCTGCCCGTTCGTCAGTCGCCAAGAGCGCGTTGGCGATCCAATAACTTTGCGGTTTGTTGATCGTTGCCCCGTCGAAGGTAACGCGCCGTTGGGCTACGGCTTTGATAAAATGCCCCGGCGGCCACCACGTATTAATAATGCTATCCTGGGGTGTTCCTTTTTTGATCTTTGTGAGCGCCGCATCCCACGTTGAGTTGAAGATCTTATTTAAGATTTCCGGAGTGATCTTCTGAGCGCTTTGGAACTGGATACCAGCCAGTGCCGCCACAAGGACCACCAGAATAATGTTTTGCCCGAGGGGTGACTGTTTGATCAATGGAATAAAACTGAGTACAAATTTCCTGAAATTCGTCCAAAGAAAGTTCAAACCGACCGGGAACGCAAAAGCGAATGGGATCAGGCAGAGCGTTTCGAAGCGCTGGGCACCGAAGGATAGCTTGACCCCGATGGCCGCAAAGATGAGTAACACGATCGTTGAAAAGCTGGTCTTGTCATCACGTTTTATAAAAAGGTCAATGCCTCGGGCGAGCAGCCCGATTACGGCAATAATAATAAAGACCAAGCCGCCCATCATTTGTATCCATTGACTGGACGTCGGCGGCAAAAGTTCTCCCACGGCGATATAGAGGTCAGGCCAGAGCGACAACTGCGGATCAATGAAATCTTGCAGGGCGGCCCAGCCTTCTTTAAAGAGGGTAAAGAAATCTTGCGGGCCGAAAACAAGGCCGACGCCGAGGAATATCCCGGCCATCGTTAGTGAAGAATAGAGAAGCAGCTTCGGGGTTTCGGATCTTTTTCCGCGGATAAAGTGGTTGTAGATGATAATAGCGAAGGCGCTGGCCGCGATGATACAGGCCAGGAACACCCAACCTTGCCAGAACAAAGCATAGAGAGTGAAGAGTATGCTGCATCCTAAAGCCGAGAGGATCAAGGTTCTGCGGTGAGCAATATCTTTTAACCCATAAAAGAAGACCGTGAGGATCGCGAATAAAAAGAAAATATTGGGAGGGTCGTCATCATACCAGCCGAACATGCTTCGTCTTAAGAAGATCGGGGCGCAAAGGAGGTAGATCGCGCCGAGAAATGATGTGGCAGGACTGCACTCGAGAATATAGCAGCCCAGCAGAAAGACCAGAATAATAAAAACCGTCAAGAAAAGCGGCGTATAACTGACACCCTCCATCAGCAAAATACCGCCCTGGAATAAAGAGACGATCTTGTAAACAGCAAAACCCACGTACGGATAAAGCCGTAACGGTTCCCAGTATCCTTGCGGCGCGTTCATCAGGGCATTGAAATATTTACTGCCCTGCGTTTTTTCGCTGATCTTGCCGGTATCAACGATGTTTTGCGTCAAATTGTAGTAATAATATGAGTCGGACGCTAAAAGATAAACCGGGTTTTCTTCGTGGGGGATATTGTTCGTAAGCTGAAGAGAAGCCTGCGCGATCGCGTCTCGGACATTTTGTTTTTCATCACGCAGGATCTGGTCAAACTGTTGTTTGGCGATGCGCTGTTTTTCGACGGGAGAAAGAGTTGGGTTGGCCTTTTCGACCTGTTGATTGATCGTGAGGCGGAGATTCTTGATGACCCGGATGGTCGCTTGTTCCTCGGCCTTGTGCGGCACATTATTGCGCAACGTGTAAAGTCGCAGGTAAAGCCCTAGGCCGCTGGCCAAGGCCCAGATAAAAATAAAGAGTAATATTTTTTGATTACGTGAGGTCATTTTGCGGCTTGCTTTTCGCTGAGGTAAGAATCAAGGTAGCGCCGGATCTTGTTGGAAGAGATCGCAAAACTGGAATTGTTTTTGCTGACCAGCTTTGCGGTCATCAAACCGATCAATTCTCCGGAGCGGTTGAACAATGGCCCACCGCTGTCGCCGTGATAAATGTTCATCGAAGTCTGGAAGAAGTCGCTTTCATAATCATTGCTGTAAACCGCATTGCGGCTTGACGCCAGGCCGGTGATCTTTCCGCCGCTAATTGATTCTTTTAATAGCGGTGAACTGCCCACGGAAAAGATTTCTTGGTTTAACATGATCTGGCTGGAATCCGCCAGCGGAACAGCAGGGAGGGGAGCGCCGACATCTATTTTTAAAAATGCGAGATCCAGGTCTTTGGCAAAACGCACGACCCGGGCATTGACCTTAGTGCCGTTGGCCAAAAGGACTTGCACTCTTTCTGCTTTGTTGATCGTGTGCGCGTTGGTCACGATAATGCCCGACGGATCAATGATGACCCCTGCGCCGTTACGTTCGTAAGTCGCGAGCGTGGCGCCGCGGTCAAGGACAAAGACCTTTCCTGTCTGTGGATCTTTAAAAAGCGAGCGTTGTTTAGGGGTATTGAGCGTAGCCGCGGCATTGTTGGCCACGACCTCAACGAGCGAAGGCTTGATGCGGATCATCTGGTCAATGATCGACGGTTGCTGCGCCCCTGCGGGAGCGGGTGCTGCAAGGCCGAGGAAGAAAGTAAGGCTGACAATTTTCCGTAACATGGAGCATCATTTTACCTGTGATTGAAAATCTGTGCAAGGTTTAAGACGAAATCTAAGGCTGGACATTCGACGGGTCTTTTGATATTTTGAACATCACAAAAGGAGAGTGTGATGGTTAAAATAGATCTAGTTTATGAAGGAGATTTGCATTGCCGGTTAACGCACGGGCCCTCAAAAGCAGAAATTGCGACCGATGCCCCAGTGGATAATCAGGGGAAGGGTGAGGCGTTTTCACCGACCGACCTTTTAGCCGCGGCTTTAGGGTCGTGTATGTTGACGGTCATGGGTATTACGGCGCGGGCGCATAAGATCAATATGGATGGGACGAAAGCGCATGTGGAAAAAGAAATGGTGACAACACCCGTTCGCCGCGTTGGCAAGATCACGGTTGACCTGCAAATGCCGGCCGGAATTACGGCGCCGCAGCGGGAAACACTAGAGCGTGTCGCGCACACTTGTCCTGTCCATCGGAGTCTTAGCCCAGATGTGGAAGTCGTGCTTTCGATCAATTATCCTGATTAAAAAGCTCTTAAAATGGTCAAAATGTCATGAAAACCCGGTTAAAAAGCCGGGTTTTCTTTTATTGCCTAAAATACATACATATATTATACTTATTGCATATTTACACCCATTTCCATTCCAAGTTCTTAATCACGCTATAGTTATAGTACGCAATTATGATGAATTTTATGCATAGGAAAAAACTGTGTTTTTTTAACCGCTTCGTCGCAAGCGTGGTCTTGGTCAATTTCTTGGCCACCACATTTTTGCCGGCGGCTTATGCGCAGGAAATCTTTTTACCGGCCCCAGGTTCGATGGTGCGTTTAAGTCCAAGTTTTAACCCGCCGATCCTCAAAGGTATTAAAGTTTATCCCGACAATCCGTTCCTTTTTGATTTCATTCTCGATAATGGGAAGAACGCGGCGACCGGTGATACGGACGAAGCGGGTAAGCTCGTTAAATATTTTCTTGCGTCGTTAACAACTCCTGAAAACGATATGTGGGTCAACCTTTCTCCGTATGAGAAAGACAGGATCGTTCCTGAAAGTTTTGGCCAGACGGAAATGGGCCGTGACCTTTTGGCGCAGGATTATATGCTCAAGCAAATTACCGCGAGTTTGATCTATCCGGAAGATGAACTGGGAAAGAAATTTTGGGACCGCGTTTATGCCGAGGCGAAGAAGAAGTTCGGCACAACGGACATCCCGGTTAACACTTTCAATAAAGTGTGGATCGTTCCCGCAAAAGCTGTTGTTTATGAAAATCCGCAAAGCGCCAGCGCGTATGTTATTGATTCCAAACTAAAGGTTATGTTGGAGGAGGATTATGTAGCCCTGTCCCATCAGAAGGACAGGGCGAAATCCCCTGCAACTGCAGGGGACGTAGCGCCAAATGAAACGAACCAGATCGGAAATCAAATTGTCAGAGAGATTGTCATCCCCGCCCTCACCAAAGAAGTTAATGAAGGGAAAAATTTTTCCCAATTACGCCAAATTTATAATTCTCTGATCCTTGCCGCCTGGTACAAAAAGAAGATCAAAGACAGTATTCTTTCGCAAGTCTACGTTGATAAAAATAAAGTTGCCGGTGTTGACATTGACGATCCGCAGGAAAAGCAGCTCATTTACGAACAATACCTCGAAGCTTTCAAAAAAGGTGCGTACAACTACATCAAAGAAGAAGTTGATCTCGTCACTAACGATATGATCCCGAAGAAATATTTCTCCGGTGGGTTTAGTGCAAAAACGATGGATATGGATGTTCTTGATGTGACCCGCGATCCCGCCGTTCTCAGCGCCTCTTCAGGGATCAATGGACAAATTATGCAGGTACAAATCGCCTCGTCCTCGATAACTGATGAGCGTGCCGACCTATTGGCTACCGCTGAATACCGGTTCGAGAAACCGTATTCTAATCTCGTGCAAATACCGGAGCGCGAACTCAATGAAAAAGTCGCGGAGCGGAATTCGGCCGTTGAAATTCAAATGGAATTAGACCGGCTTTTGGCCGAACTGGGGATGATCGTTTCTCAACAGGAAATTCCCGGATTGTTTGAGGTCGGTTTGGATGAACGTGAAGCAGGGTTTCTGAGAAACTTGCGGTCCCTTTATCAGAGTATGCCGGTCCCGGTCCATGATGAGCTCCCCTTTGCTGAGGTTAGCCAATTACTTAAGGATTTGCGCGCAAGCCGCAACAGAATTTATGCCGCGATCGAAAAAGCGGACCGTGAAAATAACAGCGAAGCTTTAAAGGATCTCAATCGCCAAGCGATCCGCAATAATCGTTTAATACTTAAGGCGCAGATCTTGGTCGCCGGGAAGATGATGGCTGGGAAGTCAAATCTTAAAGGGCGGGATATTATTCTGGGAGCAGTCGGTGCATCTTTGAATGGAGCGATGAACACCGCTCAACACCTTAAGCGAGAACTTGGATATCGGATCGGCCGTTTACAGGCCGCGAAAATGGTTCGTGAGATCGAGACCACGGATTGGCTTGGCAGAATTATCCGGACCTATCGCATGTCCGGTTTTGATATTGAGGTTTCTCCAACAACAAAAGACGGGCAAGACCCAACTGTAACAGTCCGCCAGCAATATTGGGTCAATGCGCACACGCGGCTTAATCAAATCTTAACAGATCTGCGGACAGGGCGTCTCGGTGCCGCACAAATACAATTAGACAATCTTCGTAATCTCTACAATGTGAAACATTTGATCATTTACGAAAAATACCGTGAGATCGCAGAGGGGATCCGTCAGCTCCGGGAGAGAACCGCTAACTTGCGGGAAGGGGTTAAACTTTCACCCGATCAAGTAAAAGTATATTCTGATGAGATCAACAAGCTAAAGGACATGATCGATAATCCTAAACAACGGGTCTGGGTAGATGTTGAAATTGAGGATATTGATGCCGCGTTCCGGGGGTATTTACATCGTTTTGCCGGCTATATCGAAGAGATCGGGACGATAAGCTATCAGAAGACGACGTTAGAATTCTTTGCGTCTTTGCTTAAAGATGCGGATCAAGCAAAGTTTTTATCGAAAAGGAATTTGGCGATCCTTTTGGAGGGGCTCGCACCGATCGTGGAGTGGGCGCAGCGTGGCATGGTCTATCAAAAACAGCGGGTCGTTATTAACCTTGAACCTGCGGTTGAAAAGATCAACGGCGGAGATTATTCCGGGGCGCAGGAAGATATGCGCCGGGCTGCCGGCCAACTGCAAGAGCGTCTGCGGGAAATCGAAAGTATCGTGGCAAACAGTAAAAAACAGGCCGCGAGCGTTTTTTCTGCTTATCGGGATAAAGATATTAACCGTCGTACCGAAGGGGTCAGCAAATCAGTTGTGCAGCGCGATTTTGAATCAGCTTTCCGTGATTTGGAAACATTGCTTGAATTATATTTTAATCAGGATCAGGTCGAGCCCGGGTATGTCCGTGCCGAAATGTCATTGCATAAGTTGGTAGGGCTGGTTCGCGCTGCCCAACGGATAAAAGACCCAAGCGGCATTATCGCGCAGGGAGAGGCTCTCTTGAAGCTTGTCCGCGACGATGTCGCGCATAAATATTCGTTGAAGGTTTATGTTGTTGAGAATAACGGGAAAAAGACTTTTGCTTATGTCAACCCGGGGACAACAGTGGCTGGCTTTTTGAAGATCCGAGGCCTTGATCCGCAAAAAGTACAGGTTTCCTTAGGGGCCAAGTGGCTCAAACCCGCTGACTTGAACCGTACTCGTATCGCGGAAAAGAGCACAGTTACGATCAGAACATCCCGTGCTTCATCGGCAATTCCAGACGTAAAAAGAGATATTGTTCGGTTAAGTCTTACCGAGAGAGATTTGCGTTCATTCGGGGTATTAAGTGCGAAAGAAGATACGCATGGGACACAAGCGTATATTTATAAAAAGGACGTTTGGCCATTTGTCTTAAAACTTTTTGTTGGGAATGTGGATATCGGGATATTCTCACAGGAAACTCAGGGAGCCTATGAGCTGGCTTATGAAACGATGGGGGGAATTGTCCACGATTTTATTCCGATACAGGTTCAAAGAGAGGACGGGATGTATTTGCACGCTGTCATTATGCGGAAAGTCCCGATAGATGATCTTGCGATACAAATGCAAACCCTTTTGAGCCAAGGACAAAAGGAGAAGATCAAAACATTGATCGATCAGAATGTTGAACTCGTTTTGGAAATATTGCGACGGGGGGTATTCCCAATTGATATTAAATTTAAGAATTTCGGGATGGACCGCAACCGGCAAGTGGTGATCGACCCGGGATTCTTTGAAGGTGAGTATCGTGAGAAAAAGAATATGCTCACTTACAGTTTCCAAGTGAATTTTAATTTTCTAAAAGATACGTTAGGCTCTGAGGAATTAGCTCAATATTATCGGTCGCGCCTCAATGAAGCTGGCCTTTGGAAGGGAGATGATGCGGGAATAGTTCCTGGCCTCTGGCAAACCAAGGCCCCTGTCCGCGTCAGAGATATTTCAGTGGAAGTGGAGGCGTCCTTTAAAGGCCAGATCCCGGTGGAATATCTTTCGGACAGCGTCGGACAAAAAGATTATTTTGTCAGTCATTACGATAAAGCCAATGATCCTTTTACTCGCGCCGTATTAGATCTTCGGCTTGAGCCTAGTCAATTAAAAGCAGATGACATTGTTAATCAGAACAGGGAGTTGGTCATTAATAGATTACCTAAAAGTATTGTTGATGTCGACATTGTTGTGGGCGTGCCGCCATCAAATCCTCAAAACAGGACCGTTGAGTATTTAGCCAATGCTTTCGCGGATTTGTTGACCCAATATTCGCATAAAACGATCAGTGCGGATCATGGGATCTTGTTAAAGAGTAGGGCGACGGGACGGCAATATGATTTAGCTGCTGAGCAGAGAGAGGGTAATGTCAAAGATGCTTTTACGGTCAATCAGGATTTAACGGGGAAAAACATTTTATTATTGGACGATGTGCGGACAACAGGGTTCACGTTGCAGGAAACACGAAAAGCCTTGGAGGCCGCGGGTGCTCGAGTTATTGCTGTTTCTTTATTGCCAGGGTTTGTCGAAAGGATCAAGGCCAATGGAGTGGTGTCGACGACCGCCGCCAGCCCGGCGGTGGAAGTTAAAACTATTTCGTTGCCCAGCGGTGCTCAGCTTCTGAGTCGGTTCCCCGTCAGTATACAATTCTTGCAAGGGATCGCGACCCAGCAGCGTCTGAGTGAATATGACGGGAGAGAATTAACACTCAAGCGCACTTTTTATAAATATCTTAATACTTCATTAGATGACATTAATAAAGACCTGGGAGTTGATCTCGTTGCTAAAATTGCACAACTGGACCAAGAACGGAAGATTAGTAATTTGCCTAATAGGACAATCACGATTTTGGATTGGGGCGCAGGTCAAGGCCGGGCCCTAGGCGAAATTAAAGATGAATTAGATAAAAGAGGTATTCGCAATGTCCGCTTAATAGGGTTCGGTAATAATCCATTTCGTGAGTGGTTAGATCTTCCTGCAGGAGTTGAGATGATCTTAGATCAAGATAATCATCTTGATAAATATTTTGTCGAAGGGGAAATCGACATGATTTACAGCCACCTGGGGCTTTATCATCTGTATGGAACGGGCCGGTGGATTCAACTGGCAAAATTATTAAAGGTTAACGGCCGGATATTTTGGGAAAGCAATCCTGAGGAGGATGATATTGTCGAGGCGACGGGCATGGTTCAGAAAAAAGAAAATTCTCCATGGGGGAAAGAGCATGTTTTTTATCTGGAGAAATCCGCAGCGAATATGTCGGCGTCATCTGCTATTGAGGCCACTAAAGGTGGTGTCGATTTTAATGCCGACAAATTGAACTTGGAAACACAAACCACCGGTGGGGAGATCAAGTTTGAAATGGATCCCGAGCAGCTGCGTGAGTTGCAGAACGTGCCGGGTTTTACCCCGGTGATCATCAATATTCAGCCGATGATCAATGTGCAGATGTTCCTAGGGCTTAAAGAAGGAGCGGAAACTCCTTTGGCAATATCCAAAGTCCAATAACCCTGCTTCTGCGGCGATGTTTGCCGAATTCCCGCTTTACAGTCAAAAGGTATTCTGGTATATTGTTGGTCTTGTTGAGCTGAAACTCAGCTCTTGATAATCTTTTTGAAATTTGTTGGGCCATTAGCTCATCTGGTAGAGCAAGAGACTCTTAATCTCTGGGCGGCAGGTTCGAGTCCTGCATGGCCCATCTTTTTAAATCTATGAGTTGTTTTAATCCGCTTAGCCGTAAGGCTGCTAATCTCAGGAGTAATGCCTTGACGCCACAACCTCCCGATATTCAATCACTCAAAGACAAAGCTTTTGAATTCCGCAAAGAGATCTTAGAAATGCTCAACT
>JADLGJ010000014.1 GCA_020849375.1 Candidatus Omnitrophota bacterium | reverse complement strand
GAAGATTTTCGTGTCTCAAAAGATGCCTATTTGCAGGAATTCTTTAATTAACCCGACGGGAGTTTTGCTATGGAACAGAATGATTTTCTAAAAAAATTTATCGCCGGACTTTTTTTTATTCTGTGTCTGGGCGGGATCGCGGTCGTCGTGTTCGTCATTGGGGTCGAGAAAGGGTTGACCCAGCCGAAGTTCGTGATGACGGTGGTCTTTACTAAGGTCGGTGGGCTGATGGCCGGTGCACCGGTACGCTTATCGGGGGTTACCGTCGGGACGGTCCGTGATATCGGCTTCTTAGACGAAGAATTGGCCGGGCGCGACGTAGAAGTTCAATTGAACTTGTATTCTAAATACCAAAAACAACTTTTTAAAAGTGTGAAATTTGCTATTATCACCGAAGGTGTCCTTGGGGAGAAGTTCGTCGAGATCACGACTTCGCCGGGCTTCCGGCGTACTGATTTGAGCCGTCCGGTCATCGGAGTTGATCCGATAGACGTTTCGAGCCTGACCGAAACGTTCGGTGATACGGCTGGATCGCTTTTAGAAACATCGCGCTCGATCAATGAAATGATCCGCGAGATCAAAGATGTGTCGGGATCCATGAAGCGGTTAATGAACCGTTTGGAACAGCGGGTCATTGAGGGGAATTTATTTAAAGTCTTTTAGAGGATTAAAATGTTCTTATTAGGAAATCTATTTATTGCGCTCGCCGGGATCCTGGACATTGTCTTGACAGCTTTGTATTGGTTGATCCTGGTCCGTGCTTTGGTCAGCTGGGTGAACCCTGACCCGTTCAACCCGATCGTCCAGCTTTTGCACCAGGCAACCGAACCGATCTTAGAGCCGATCCGCCGTTTTTTGCCGCCGTCTGGGATCGATTTCTCACCGTTGGTGGCCTTTTTAGTGATTTATGCGACACGGGCTTTTTTGGTCAAATCGTTGCTGGATATCGGATACCGTTTTCAGTAAGGTTTTTTAAACTTGCAAAACCTCCGCATTTTGTGTATAAGAATCTAGCGTTAATTATTAAGGAGTAGCCATGTTCGATAAAATGAAACAATTGATGGATATGAAAAAGCAGGCGGACCGGCTTAAAAAAGAGCTTGATGCCGTGACGCTTGATATCACTGAGGTCAAGGGGATCAAGATCGCGATCACGGGTGCGCAGGAGATCCGCTCGATCGAGATCGATGAAATGTTCCTTTCGCCGGCTAATAAAAAACGCCTTGAATCAGATCTGATGAGAAGTTTGAATGCCGCAACCAAGAAAGTCCAGCAAGTGGCCGCACAAAAAATGATGGCCGCTATGCCCGGCTTACAATAGGAGATTAAAATGCCATACGATGCATCGTTAGACAAAGAAGTTTTCAAGGTGACAAAAGAATTCGGAGAGAGCCGTATTACCGTCGGAGTTTTTTCTTATAACAACGGCGAGAAAAAATTGCAGATCTCTCGCGAGAATGCCTCAGAAGAAAATCAATGGCGATTTGCCAAGCTTGGCCGCATGAATAAGAAGGAAGCTCAAGAAGTCGCTCCGCTTATCATGAAAGCCATTGAGAACATGTAATAATTTAGGAGCTCAAATGGGACAAGAAATTTACCTCACACGCGCCGGTTATGAAAAGTTGCGCTTAGACCTCGAACAGTTAAAAACCACCGAACGCCGCCGTATCGCTAAGGCGATCGGGGAAGCGCGCTTGTTAGGTGACATTTCCGAGAACGCGGAATACGATGCGGCTAAAGATGCCCAGGCGCATTGCGAAGCCCGTATCTCGGAATTGGAAGGTAAGCTCGCCAATGTCCGTATTATCGAAGACCAGAAGATCGCTTCCGACAAGGTTTTGATCGGCGCTTTGGTTTCTTTAAAAGATGTTAAGTCCAGCGAGCAAATGAAATATTTGATGGTCTCTCCGGAAGAGGCCAGTTTTGAAGAGAACAAGATCTCGATCTTTTCCCCGATCGGGAAAGGCCTTCTTGGCCATAAAGTGGGAGAATCGGTTGAAATCAAGGTTCCGGCCGGCATTCTTCACTATAAGATCCTCAAGATCGAGCGTCCGCTGTAGGTTCTTCGCTCCCTAAATAATAAATTTGCTTTTAGGAGACGTTTCGAGTATATTTTTACTGTGTACCTTGCCTGTATTTTCTTGTTGTTTTAGCACCCCATTGATAAAAATGAGCTTGTTTGACTTTCACATGGAGGAAGCACTCTTATGAATGATCTTTTTTGTCTAAAAACACTTAAAAAGGCTGGTTACGTGAAGAAAATGATCTGTAGCGTGATGGTCGTCACTTTTCTAACTTCTCTTATTGCCGCTCCGGCTGGAGCTCAAATTTTGCCTGTTCCCGGGACTCCGGTCACCCTGAGTGCCGGTTTTCAGCCGCCCGTCCTTTTGGGCCTGAAGATCCATCCTGAAAATCCGCTGTTGTTCGATTTTATTGTCGATCAGGGGGCTTTAAGACTTTCTGATGATGAGCTCAAGCTCGAAACCGAGAAACTTGTTAAATATTTTCTCGCCGCATTGACCATTCCGGATAAAGAGGTGTGGGTCAACCTGTCTCCGTATGAAAAAGATAAGATCGTTCCTGATGCCTTGGGGCAGACAGCGATGGGCAAGACCATGCTCGAGCAGGATTATATGCTCAAGCAATTGGCCTCGTCTTTAACTAACCCGGATGAGAAGCTGGGGCGTGAATTCTGGGCCAACGTGAAGAACCAAGTCCAAGCCCAACTGAATACCAAAGATATTCCGATGAGCACGTTTAACAAAGTTTGGATCGTTCCGCAAAAAGCAGAAGTTTTGGAAAGCCAAGGGATTGTCCTCATCGGTGAAAAGCGGTTGAAGGTCATGATGGACCAGGATTACGTAGCGATGGAAAAGAATGAGCAAGGCGAAATTGCTAAGGCCAAGGATGTGAGCACGATCTCGACGGGCATTTTTAAGGATACTGTTCTGCCCTTGATCGAAAAAGAAATTAATGAAGGCAAGAATTTTGCAGATGTCAGACAGATCTATAACTCGGTCATTTTAGCGACGTGGTATAAAAAAGCCCTCAAGGAAAGTTTGCTTGGTAAAGTTTATGCCGATAAAAGTAAGGTCGCCGGGGTCGAGACCGACGATAAAGATATGAAGCAAAGGATCTATGAGCAATATTTGGCCGCGTTCAAGAAAGGTGTTTATAACTTGATCAAGGAAGAATCCGATTCCGCCGGGGACATGATCCCGCGCAAGTATTTCTCGGGCGGTATCAAGATCGCGAATTTTACTGCCAGTTCTTCGTTGCTTACCCGTCCTGTTTCTCTGGCGCAAGCCGGACAGGTGATCGAAAATGCGAGTTCAAAAGCCGTGCGCGTTCAAATGGCGGAACCAAAGAGCGACGAGGGCAGAATCATCGCTTCGTCCGCTTTATTCTCTTCTCCGACGGAATTTATCCCGGCCAGTGCGCTCAGCGGGGCGGACACTCTCAGCGGCCTTTTAAGTTTGTTCAACCAGCGCGGGATCAGATATCAGGAGTTGTATGATTATTTGAGCCCGTTATTCAATAGGCTCCGTACTCAACAACAACCCGTGACCCAAGGTGCGATCCAGGTCTATATCAATGAACAAACGATGTCCGGGAGAACGGCCATTAAGGAGTTGGGTGTTTCTAAGTCCCAGGTCGTTACGCAGACATTTAATGAATGGATGCTCGATATTGAAAGAAGCCACCCGAACTTTTTAAAACAGTCGGAACCGTTGACGTGGTTACTCGCCGCTGTGCTTGAAGAGCTTAAAACTCCCCAGGGGTTGCGGGGACATTATTTGACAGGCGGCGCGCACTTGTATGTTCCTCTTGTGGATCAGAGAATGACCGAAGTCGTTTTTGGGAATGATAAGGTCAATGTGCTTTATTCTGAGGGGAAATTGATCTTTTCTGAAGGGGTCATCGGTTCACAGACTTCCGCCCGCTATATTGGCGAAAAGAGTGAATATGTCTATATCGGAAGAGACGTGTCCGCAGATCATATCGTAAAACTTCGATTGAAAAATGCGAATTTAACCGTTTCGCAAACGCATTTTAGTGCCCGGCTAAGAGATGTGGCTGGCTCTCCCTACCTTGAGATCATTGACGGCGATGCTTCAAAGTTGACAGGTTCAACGAACGGGACGCTGGTCCTCAATCGGGCAGTCGTTACCGGAGAGTTTCGTTTGATATCCGGAGCTGTTATCGGACGCCCTATCCAAACGCCGAAAACGGCGGAGCTGGGGATCAATACCACAGCCCGCCAGCTTGAAGTTTCCGGAACATTTGCCCAAAGAATTATCGTGACGTCTGCATACCTGCCTATCGATATTGGAGTGACAAATGGTAAATTGTGGCTTCGTGTTAATGGCACATCTTCAGAGTTCAGTAATGACAGTGTGACCCGTTTTCTGGAATTCGGGAGGCCGTATGTTGTTAATAGATTTGACCCCGATGCTCCTCTCGATGTCGCCGCGAATAAATTGGACCTTAAGGTCAACGGGCAATCTGGAATTAGCAGACCAGGGAATTTCGAAGTCACTATCGTACCGAACGGAAGATATTTTGACTTTACAGTTAAGGATTTAAAGACGCGAAATACAACGTTTGTTAATTGGACTGATATCAAAGCTTCGAGCGCGGTTGGCGAAATTGAAAGAAATGTTTCTGAGCTGTTAACAAGTATCGGGGCCAATGCTACCCGCATCGACGAGATGCTTGCGGATTTTGATAAACCCGGCGTGGAAGTATCGGGTCAATTTAGACAACAGATGTTTCAATGGAAGGCTAGCTCGAGTTTCTTTCAGGGACAATCACTCGCTGTTGCGGAAGCATCAGATCTCGTGCCCCTCGCGATCATCGAGCAAAAAATGACCGCTATACGAAATACGATCGAGCGCAGTTTTCATGTGTGGATCGGACAGGGAAATAATACGGCGTTCCAAAACTGGGAGTTCTCAAATTCGTACGATTATCAAGGCCGGGTCATGTATCACGTGGTGCCTTTGTCGGTTTGGCAAGCCCAGAAAAATGGAGATTATTACCGATCCGACCGGTTTGACGCAGATGGTTTTATTCATTTCTCTGCCGATCCCGTTACTGCTGTGGCTGCGGCTAATCGTTATTACGGCCAAACGGGCGCTGACGTCGTTGTCCTCAAAGTCAATGCCATCGCCACGACGGGTAGCGGCAATTTGGTAATTGATAACGGCCAGAGCCAATATCCGCATTTGTACGGTGCGATGCCGACGAATGCCGTCATTCAGGAAATCGTCTTGGGACGGAATTTAGACGGCAATCTTGATATGCCGTCGGATATTTTAAAGCGTGAACTGGCTTCTGCATCGAGCAGTGTGGCCAGTGATGATGTCATTGTTGCTATGCAGTCTGAAGTTGCTGCCTTGGGAATTGACGCTGTCAAAGGCACCGGAAATATTCACTCGTATACTTCCCCGGATGGCCTCGATTTTGTCGTGCGGTTATTTAGAGATAAGGCCGGAAAAGACTTCACGGTTTTCGAAATATTCCTGAACGAAAATGAAGTCACAAATTATGCGATCCTCGAAGGCAACTTTATTAATCTCTCAGCTGAAGAGCTTTGGGCCAAATATTTGGGCCCCCCCGCCGCCTCGAGTGGGGTAACGGAGGGTGATGTTGAGAGTGCCCTTCAAATTAAAATTGAAAGAATGGGTTTAAACAGTGTGGGAGAGGATCCATCTGTCTATAAGTCATTCTCAGTAGGCAGCGGGGATCAGGAGGTGCGGTATAACGTTCGTTTGTATTATTCCGGGAATGAATCTCCTTATACGGTGATCCGGCGGTATCAAGTTGTGAACGCTGTTGCGAAACTTTCTGAATTCTCGCTATTGAGCGGAAACTTTATCCAGCTCGACGCGGTTCAGTTGAGAGGCCTCCATGAAACGTATCAAAGCAATTCCGTGTCTAGCGCGATCATTATGGATAGCGGAAAGTCTTTTGAAGGGAAGCTCGAAGTTCAATTCCAGCGCGATGATGAAGGGGTCATATTAACAGATGGAAAGTTAGTGCCGGGTGACGAACTTAATAGTAATAAACAATATATGAGGGCCTATCGGGTCAGTACGTTTGATTATGGCCGACGAGTGAAGATCATGAGCGGCCGTTATTATTCGGGTGAGAATATTTTTGACATGACTGGCGGTGGCGGAGCTTATGAGGCGGAATATCTTGGATTGCCTAGAGATCCTGTTGTTGATTCCGTGACGTTAAAAGCGCAGGCGATCAATTCTCCGTTCGGCCTGGAAGTTACGGTCAGTAAAGGGGATGCGAAAAGTTTTAACTATCAAGCAAGAATGACCGCGCCTCCGGCGGTAGAAGCACAAACCGCTTCGGCTCCAACGGTGGATGCCAATAAGTTCACAAAAGGTGGTATTGACTTTGATCCGACGAATATGAATTTACAAATTAAACGCGACGGTAAAGGCGTGCCGCTGCCATTGCCGCAGCAGAATTTGGAACAGATCAATATTCAAGGGCTTGTTCCGATCATCATCAACATTGTGCCGATCAACAGCCAGACCTTGCCGATCTTCTTAGGGCAAGCTGAAAAGGAGCCGGGCAGAGAGCCTGAGACGGCAATGAATGTAGCAAGTTAATCGCGTTCTTTACCGCAGGCCGGCAAGATACCGCTAAAGACCCAAAACATGAATAGCGGTAAGAGTGAGAAGAGGATGCGGTTGAGTGAGACGGAAAGCCACCATTTGATCTCAAAGTAAGTATTAACTTCGTAGTAAGCAATGATCACCGCAAGGTAAAGAACTAAAAAACCTGCGGTGATTTTGTTTTTAGTCCACAAGTTTCTCCCGCCAAGAACAATTCCCAGGAGTAGTAATAACCACAACCCATTCCATTTATTACTGGTCAATTCGACCGAAAGGAACCCGAAGATCATTTGGAGGCGTTCCCACGTCGCTGGTTTTAAAGCCGAGGTGAGGCCGTTGACAAAAGTTTGATTTCCCGGCGAGCAAAGGACATGAAAAGCGACGGCCGGTAAGAGCGCGGCAATTAATCCCCAGATAAACGGCCATAAATCTTTAAAATTTCTGACCGTCAGGATAAATACGATGGCGCAAATGATCATTGCCGCAACCATGCCCTCGGGTTTTGTGAAAGCAAGGCAGCCTGTAAAGACGCCAGACACTAATTTGTATTCCTGTAGCGTCACGAGGGCGGCTAAGCAATAGAACGAGAGGACGATGTCGCAATATTGTGTGGTTGCCAAGAGATTAAAGAACGGCAGTGTCAGTAGCAGAAAACCAGGGAGCAGGGAGAAGATATTTTTTGTTCTCTGCCATAATGCACTGCACATTAACCCGATCGTGAGGAATGTGAAGCTGACCGAGGTGATCATTGGAACGACATCGAGCGGTTTGTTTGTGAACAGCCAGGCCCAGACATTGATGAGCGGTAATAACAGAGGATAATGCGGGCTGGAGCGCCATAGTTCCGGGGAAAAGAGATCTTTCCAGTTGTCGCCGGAGAGAAGGAGGAATTTGGCTTTAAAGTTCCAGACCTGCCACGCGTCCCATCCGCCGTAGGGGTAAAAACGGGCTTGGATGATAACGAGAACGATAATTAAAACGGCAAAAATAGAAATTACAATAGGGATCAGATATTTTCGAAAGAACAGTGATGGGTCCTGCCCCTGCGGCACCCTGCCGGCTTCGCAAGCTGCAGGCGGCAGGGGACCCGCCTTCGGGTCACCCATCCTAAGTGCAATTAAGCTGATTAGAAGAATGATGTGAGCGGCAATGATGATTTGTGGTTCTAACTTATTAAAAAATAGAAATGAGTAAAATGTCAGGTGGCTGCTTAAACCAAGCCCTAAGCCGATCCCAAGTGTGACTTTTAAGGCAAAGTTGAGCGGTGCTGTTTTTTTAGTCAGTAAACCCAGGAGGAGATAGCCGATAGCGCCGGAAATAATAAAAGGTAAAAAGATCATGGCCGTTGCTTTTGCTCAGGGAGGGTTTTGTCGAAAGTTTTCTCGGTGTCACCGTTAACACCTATGGCTTGGTCAGTGTTTTGCGCCAGAATGATCCCGTAAGGATTGGCTTTGAGCGGTTTAGCGCCTATTTCCTTGATCTTGGCCATCGCCGCTTGGGGTGTGGTGCAATCAAAAATGATGAATTCATGTCCCGTATTGTTGAGGTCCAGGATCGAGGGCGCCAGGACGAGCTGGGCTTGCGCGTATTGCATTGCGGCACGGCTGTCCTTTTCAATATTCTTATCGGTGTAGTAGCCCAAATAAGGGGCTTGCCCCACAAAGGTTTCGATCCCCCTGAAGCGGTCCCCAAAGAAGGTATAAGGGTGGCGCTGGCGGAGTTTGACCGTTTTAAATGTCTCTTGGGTTAAGGTGTAGAGATTAAAAACGACCAGCGCGCCTGCGGCGGCTAAAAAGACTTGGGCTCTGGTCAGCTTTGGTAATGGGAATGATTTACTCATCTCCAAGATTCTATACAGAAAACGGGGAGAAATATAAAAAATTCTTATTTTTAAGTACAGGGAATTTGCCTATAATGACGGTAACATTTTATTCACTTGTTCATCTTGGAGGTCAAATTGATCCGTCTAGGCATTATCGGCTGTGGCCACTGGGGCCCTAATCATATCCGTATTTTTAACCAGATCCCGAACTCCCAAGTCGCCGTGTGCGCTGACCTTGATGAGGAGAGGCTCAAATCGATTAAAACGCTTTATCCGGATATTAAAACCACCAAGAATTATAAAGAGATCCTGTCCGACCCCGCGATTGATGCGGTCTGTATCGCTTCCCCGACGAGCACCCATTTCCAATTTTCCAAAGAAGCTCTCGAACACGGCAAGCACGTCCTTTGTGAAAAACCGTTGGCCCTTGACCCCGATGAGTGTTTGAAACTCAAAACTATGGCGGAACAAAAGAAAAAATTCCTTATGGTCGGCCATATTTTTGTTTTTAACTCCGGGATCGTGCGGCTCAAAGAATATATCAAGTCCGGTGAGCTGGGCACGATCCAGTACGCGCATTCGGAGCGCACGAATCTCGGGCCGTTCCGCTACGACGTCAACGCTCTCTGGGATCTGGCGCCGCATGACATTTCGATCTTTGATTTTCTTTTTGATTCCGCCCCCTCGAAAGTTTCTTCCTGCGGCCAGAAATATTTAACCCAGGCACAGGAAGACGTGGCGTTCGCCTCGCTCGAATATCCGGGCAAGATCCTCGTTAATATTCACGTCAGCTGGCTTGACCCCAAAAAAGTCCGCCAGATCACGATCGTCGGCGACAAAAAGATGGTCGTCTGGGACGATCTCGACAATCTTGGGCCGATCCGCTTGTATGACAAGCACGTCGAGCGCACCGCGAAATTTTATGAAACGTATGGCGAGTTCCAGCTTTTGTCCCGTGAAGGGAGTATCACGATCCCGAACATCGGTTTTAGTGAACCGCTTAAAGTTCAGGCGCAATATTTCGTTGATTGTATTCTGAACAATAAGCATCCCGACCGCGCTGACGCGCAAAAGGGTTATCAAGTCGTGCGTACGCTCTGTGCGACGCAGCGCTCGATCGAAAAAGGCGGCATGCCTGAGGCGATTTAATATGTTCAAGAAACCCTATTTTCAGCATAAAAATGCTTTGGTCGGCGAAAAAGCCACGGTCGGCGCGCATACCCGGGTCTGGGCTTTTGCCAATATTCAGGATGGGGCGGTCGTCGGCGAGCATTGCAATATTTGTGACGGATGTTTTATTGAAAAGAACGCCGTGGTCGGCGATCATGTTATTCTCAAGAACGGGGTCAATGTTTTTGAAGGCGTCACGCTGGAAGATGATGTGTTTTGCGGGGCGAACACGGCCTTTACTAATGACCGGCATCCGCGCGCTGTCCGCCGCGACCCGTGGGTCCTTGAGAAAACGCTCGTTAAAAAAGGCGCTTCGATCGGCAGTAATGCCGTGATCCTTTGCGGGCTGACCATTGGCCAATATGCGGTGGTCGGTGCCGGTGCGGTCGTGACAAAGAATGTCGCTGATCACGAGATCGTCGCCGGAAATCCCGCCCGGCCGTTAGGTTATGCCTGTCATTGCGGGCGTAAGCTTTCGGCGGATTATTATTGCGCCGCTTGCCGTAAACAATTTTTGTTGTTTGATAATAAAATTTCCCTTAAGAAATAGGGCGGTCCTTTTGTGATGAATAAAGTTTTAGTTTGTCCTGTCGCGTATAATGAGAACGTCAAGCTGAAAAGTGTCATCGAGCGTTTTTTGCGTTCCTCGATGAACGGTAAGGTTGATTATCTGGTCGTTGACGACGGCTCTACCGACGGCACAAGCGAGATGATCCGTTCGTTCGCCCCTCAGGGCGTCGGGACGGTCAAACATCCGATGCGTACCGGGGTCGGAGCTGCGATCCGTACCGCGGTCAAATACGCCGCTGATAAAGGTTATGACGTCCTCGTGATCATGGCGGGAAATGATAAGGATGACCCCAACGAGATCCCGCATTTGCTGGCGCCGATCCTTGAGAAGGATTTTGAGATCGTACAGGGGTCGCGGTATTTGGGCGGCAACCGTATTGGCGGGGATATGCCGTTTTATCGTAAGCTGGCAACAAAATTGCATCCGTTCCTTCTTTCGCTCTTTGTCGGACGTACGGTGACAGATTCGACGAACGGTTTTCGGGCGATGCGTTTATCATTGTTCAAAGACGAGCGGATCAATCTCGACCAGGAATGGCTCAATGCGTATGAGCTTGAGCCCTATATCCTTTTTAAATCGATCCGTTTAGGGCACCGTTTTTGTGAGGCCCCGGTGACGAAAATCTATCCCGCGAAAACGCTGGGGTACACAAAAATGAAGCCGATCATCGGCTGGTGGAGCATTTTAAAACCGGTTTTTTATCTGGGGCTGGGGATCAAGAAATGAAAAAATGCAACCGCTGTAAGATCGTCTTTCACAATGATGAGCGTAGCAAGTGTTTGTATTGTGACACGACCCTCCTCACGGTTGATCGTGACGATACTCTGGGATTTCGCGATGACAAGGATTTTGACCCGAATTTGATCGGCGATGATATCAAACGCGGGGTGACAGTTTTAAAAGAAGTCTTGAGTGAATGGGAAATGGGCGAATACTTGCGCGCCCAATATGTCGTCGGGACCTATTTTAAGGTCCGCACCTTCAAATTTATGTATGACTTCAGCCGCAATCATTTTAAAATGGGGCGCGATTATAAGCGGACATTGATCCAGCCTTTAAATATTACGTCGTTCTTAGTTATTCCGTGGGTTATTGTTGATGTGTTAGATTCGCTTTATATCCGTTTGACCTATAATGCCTATTGTTCGAAGTGCGGCTGGAAATTCCGGCAGGTGCATGCGACACAGTTACATGACGTGGAAGAATGCACTTATAATCAGGAATATTCCCGGATCGTTAATGAAATTCTAAGCGGGAATGTCCATAAGTCAGAAGGGCAGCTCAAGGAAGACGCTTACCGTAAGTTCCGTTCCGGGAAGAGAAGCGCCTACAAGGACCTCTGTTCGCGGCGCAGTGGAATGGGTTGGCTGATGGACGTCTTTTGTATTTGGTTCTCTATTTTGGCGTTGATGGTCGCGGGGGTTGTGGCCGCGATGCCGTTCTTTTTACAATTCGGTAAATTTATGACTAATGATGTCGAAGTCGAGGAGGCTCAATGAAACGCTATTTGTGGGTTGTCGGTTTATTTTTTATCATCGGATGCACTGCGTCCGAGCCCGTACAGAACATTATCCGCGATAAGGAATTCGCGAGCTATAGTGAGACGTTGGACCAGCTGGAAAGCGATTATTTACAGAAAAAGATCAGCTATGCGGATTATTTAGAAAAAAAGAAGAATGTTGAAAATAATTATCAACAACAGATCGACAGCCGCCGGGAACTCATCCGCAACCAGAATGAGCCGAAACCCGTGACTGAGATGGCACCATGAAGCTTTACGGGCGTAATCCAGTTTTAGAACGTCTTAAGTCCAACCCGGGCAGTATCCGTCGGATCTATATCCAGGCGGGCCATCCGGAATCGTCGTATGTCCAGCAGAAAGCGAAGAAATACAATATTCCTGTCGCTGTTATTGCCGGCTCTCAGATGCTGAAGCTGGCGCGTGATGTGAATTCGCAAGGATTGCTCGCTGAAGTCGAAGGGTTCTCCTATATGCAGTACGCCGATATGCTGACGGCGGCTAAGGAAAAGAAAGGGACGTTGGTTTTTCTCGACGAGCTTAATGACCCTCAGAATTTAGGTGCGATCATGCGCAGCCTGGGTTGTTTGGGCCATTTTTATATTGTTTTGCCGACGCATCATTCGGTGGAAGTTACGGAAACGGTCCTGCGTATTTCTTGCGGCGGAGACAATTATGTGTCGGTCGCGAAAGTCGCCAATCTCAGCAATGCCATCGTCAAAGCGAAAGAAGAGGAATTCTGGATCGTCGGTTCTGCGGTCGAGGGCGGTGAAAGTTTGACGGACGTGGAGTTTCAATTCCCCTTGGCGATCGTGATCGGGTCAGAGCAAAAAGGGATCCGTGATGTGATCCGTAAGCATATTGATATCGCGGTCACCATCCCGATGGCGAATGCCCGGATGTCGTTTAATGCGGCGCACGCGGCGACGATCTTGTGTTATGAGATCACCCGTCAGCGCAATGCGGCTAAATAAAGAGCGAAAATATGACGAAGAAAAATTCAAAGAAAGCAAAACAACCGTCACTAGAAGCCGCTGTTGATTTTTTTGCCGAGGCAGGGCTTTTAAAGCATGTCAAGCGCAGCGGCTGGTGGGTCGCCGGGATCAAGGACCCTGAGTCCGTCGCGGAACATTGTTTCCGTACCGCGGTGATCGGTTTCTATATCGCGCATCTTGAAGGTGTTGATCCTTATAAAACGGTCGTCATGGCCTTGTTCAATGATATCCACGAATCGCGCATCAATGACCTGCACAAAATGGGCCATTACTACATTGATTTTAAGGACGCGGAAAAGAAGGTTTTTAAAGATCAGGTCACTCAGCTCGACGGCAATATCCGTTCTGTGCTCGAGAAGATGCGTCATGATTACGACCAACAGCAGACCAAGGAAAGCATCGTCGCCCGTGATGCGGATATTCTGGAATGCCTTTTGCAGGCGAAAGAATATTATGACCGCGGCCATACCGGGGCGAAGATCTTTTTTAAGCGTGCGCCTGATTATTTGAAGACCAAGAGCGCACAAAGAATGTGGGCCACGATCGAGAAGTGGGATAGCCATCTTTGGTGGCAAAATGTTGTGAAGTTCGAGCGGTAAAATATGCGTAATTTCCTAGTGATCGTTTTTGTGGCGGTGACGTTGAGCGGTTGCGGGGCTTTAGGGACATATAATCCTGCAACACAGCGGCGGGAATTGATCTTTATTTCCACCCCGGAAGAGATCTCGATGGGGCAGAAGATCCATCAACAATTGATGAAGGAAGAAAAACTTTCACGTAATCCGGCCTTGATCGCCCGCGTCAATAGGATCGGCCAAAAATTGGCCTTGGTCTCTGACCGGCAGGATTATGAATATCATTTTTATGTGATCGAAAAAAGCGACCTGAATGCTTTCACCGTCCCGGGCGGGAATATTTACATTTATACAGGGCTGTTAGAAAAACTTACGACGGATGATGAGGTCGCAGCTGTTCTCGCCCACGAGATCGGGCATTGCTCGGCACGGCATACGATCAAGAAATATCAGGCGGCGCTTGGTTATAACTTTGTCGGTGATATTATTTTGAATAAACTCAACTTGGGTACGAATATGAAGCAGATCGCATCTTTAAGCTCGGATGCTTTGAGTTCGCTCGTTTTTTCAGCGTATAGCCGCAGCGATGAATACCAGTCCGATAAACTCGGATTAAAATATATGGACCTCGCCGGATATGACCTTAACGGTATGGTGAAAAGTTTTGAAGCCTTAGAAAAGGCAGGCGAAAAGGGGAGCGCCCCGGTTTTTTTACGTTCGCATCCTTATATCAGTGACCGCATCAGGGCGGTCAAGGAAGAGATCGCGCAGATGGGACCAGCCGGAGGGTCTTTATAATGGAACGTATCGGCATCGCAGCGAGTAAGATCGCGCAGGGGAATTTGCTGCTTTACAATCTTTATGTTGTGCTGATCTCTTTTCTGATTTCCGTTTTGTTGTTCTTTTTGGCTGGTTCGGCGGTCTTTTTAGGCCTATGGGTGATCCGTTTAGCGGTCGGCCCGTTCGTCCCGTCGATGAGCCAAGGGCTTTGGAATTTGATCTTTTGTTATTCATTGGTCGCCTTAACGGTGTTAGTGGCTCTGGTCAGCCTTGCGGCTGTCTCGAAAAATATTCGATTTAAAAAATGACCCAGCCCTCAAATACATACTGGCCGGAAGCGCGGGTTTTAATGGATTCGCTGCCCGTCGGTGTTTTCCGTATGAATAACGATACGGCGCGTTCGATCCTTTTTGTGAACACCTGTTTGTGCGGAATGCTCTCGTATCAAGATGCTGATACGAAATCCCTGAACGCACAAGACGTTTTTGTTGACCCGGCCCTGTTGCGTCCTCTGGAAGAAAAAGCCCTCAAGGACGGTTCCGTTTTTTGCCCGGAAATTGAAGTTTTTACCAAAACGAAAAAACGCATCACCTGTTCCTTATCCTTGGTCGCGCTTTTTGACCATGACACCAAAGGTAAGACATTGTCCTGGGACGGCATTTTGCAGGATATTTCCGGGGCCAAGCGGGTGGAAAAAGACCTCAAGGAAAG
>JADLGJ010000013.1 GCA_020849375.1 Candidatus Omnitrophota bacterium | reverse complement strand
GATATAGGTTAGAAATTTCAGCCCGGCGGCGTTCCATTGCGAAAAAAGAGCGGCCGCATCTCGGGCCAGCGGATTATTGACGATGAATTCATAGTCATCGAACATGAACGGCGCTTTTAAAACCGGGAAGTAAACAATAAGACCCAGAACGGCGCAGAGAGGAAAAATGAATTTAGCTGAGAAGCGAAGCTTCATTAATCTAAGATCCGGGAGATCGTTTCGAGTTTGTATTTCTCGCGCTGAGGCTGGCGGCTTTTGGCTAAAAGATATTTTCCAAGGACCAGATAGTCAATGTTCGTTGACATAAAACAACGATGGGCGTCTTGCGGGGTGGCGACGATCGGTTCGCCGCGCACATTAAAAGAGGTATTGATAACGACGGGACAGCCGGTCAGGTCGTCGAACGCCTTGATCACATCATAAAAGAACGGATTGGTCTCGCGAGTCACGGTTTGCACACGCGCCGAATAATCAACATGCGTCACCGCCGGGATCTGCGAACGTTTGGCCTTTAATTTAGCAAGCCCCTCACCCGTTGCCTGCACCGGCAATGTTTTGTTTTTGTTCACCGGCACGGTCAAAAGCATATACGGGCTTTCGCCGCGAAAATCAAAGAATTCCGGCGCACGCTCTTTCAAAACAGCGGGCGCAAAAGGCCGGAACGACTCACGGAATTTGATCTTCAAATTCATCACTTCCTGCATCTTTTCACTGCGGGCATCGCCGAGGATACTGCGCGTTCCGAGCGCACGCGGGCCGAATTCCATTCTCCCCTGTGCGACACCGATGACATTTTCTTCACTGATCAATTTGGCAACGGCTTGCGGCAAACCACTGGCAGGAACATTTTCATGAACGATCCCTTCGGCTTTAATAAACTCCTCGATCTCGGCGTCAAAGTCGGGGCCCAACAGCGAACCGGCCTGCGAGTCTCTACCATTTTCAACGTGCCGCGGATGGTCAAGGTATTGATACCATACAAAAAGCGCCGCGCCTAAAGCGCCACCCGCATCTCCGGCCGCCGGCTGTATCCAGACATTTTTAAATTTCCCTTCGCGCAAAATGCGGCCGTTGCCAACACAGTTGAGCGCCACACCGCCGGCGAGACAGAGATTTTCGCAGCCGGTCATTTCATACGCATAATTCGCCATTTTCAACATGATCTCTTCCGTAACGACCTGGATAGACTTAGCAATATCCATATCTTTTTGTGTCAACGGGCTCTCAGGTTTGCGCGGCGGGCCGCCAAACAACTTATGAAAATTCCCGTTGGTCATGGTCAAACCGGCGGGATAATTAAAATATTTCATGTTCAATTTGATCGAACCGTCATCCTTAATGTCAACGAGGTTATCTTTGATCAACTGCACATATTTCGGCTCGCCGTAAGGGGCCAAGCCCATCAATTTATACTCGCCGGAATTGACGCGGAAACCCGTGTAATACGTAAAAGCGGAATATAAAAGCCCGAGAGAATGAGGAAAGCGCAGTTCTTTGGTGATCTCGATGCGGTTGCCTTTTCCTTTCCCAAAACTTGCGGTCGCCCACTCGCCTACTCCGTCGAGAGTAAGGATCGCCGCTTCATCGAACGGTGACGGAAAGAATGCGGAACCGGCATGCGATTCATGATGCTCGGGGAAAATAATATCGCCATCTCGCCCCAACTTTTCATTGATCACATCTTTAAGAAAAAGTTTTTGCTTAAGCCACATCGGCATCGCGTGCATAAAGGAAGCGATCCCCAACGGCGCGTAACGGAAATACGTAAAAAGAAGGCGCTCAAACTTGATGAACGGTTTTTCGTAAAATGTCACGTAATCAATGTCTTTGATCGTGATGCCGGCTTCTTTGAGGCAATAATTGATGGCGTTGGTAGGGAATTCGAAGTCGTGTTTTTTGCGGGTGAAGCGCTCTTCCTGCGCGGCGGCAATGATCTTTCCGTCGCGGACGAGGCAGGCCGCGCTGTCGTGATAAAAAGCGGAAATCCCAAGGATCGTGATACTCTCGCTCATAAGTGCGACCATTTTAACATATCCCGATTTTATTCAAAAAACAAAAGCGGATTTCCGATGTTAGCTTTACAATAAAATTCCACATGAAAAAGTTGGTTTTCACTCTTATTTTCATTTTATTCCTGCTCCTGCCGCTCGAGATCGCGTCGCGCGCCTATTGGGCGGTCACGAAACAGGTGTCTTTCTTTGCACCCGAGGCGATGTACCTCTTCTATCCGGCGCTCAAAGACGTTAGTAAAGCCAAGGTCACTAAAAATGACGGCTATTATGATATTTTGTTCCTTGGCGGTTCGGTTCTTTACGATTCCGGGACCTGGGCCAAAGCGATCCCGCTTCTGCAGGAAAAGCTTAAAGATAAAACGGCGCTCCCCGTCCGTATCCATAACGTCGCCCGGCCTTCGCATTCGTCGCGTGACAGCTTGTTCAAATACCGCTTCTTAAAAGATAAACATTTCGACCTTGTCGTCATCTATGATTCGATCAATGAAGTGCGCGCCAACAACTGCCCGCCGGACATGTTCAAGAACGATTACTCTCATTACTCCTGGTACGCGAAACTCAACTTCTTCGAAAATTATCATTTTTTCAAACTCTTCACTCTTCCCTACACGGTCTATTCGCTCAATCTTGATATTCTGGAGAAGATGGGGCGCATCCACTTTGTCCCGACGGATATTCCCAATGAAGAATGGGTCAAATACGGCAACTCGATCAAAAGCGCTGCGGCGTTCGAACAGAATCTCGACGGGATATTATCAGCGGCAAAACAGCGGGGCGAGCCGGTCTTGATGGCGAGCTTCGCCTTCCATGTCCCGAGGGATTACAATTATTATAAATTCAAGCTTAAACAATTGAACTACGGAAGCCACTTATTTTATATCGAGGTTTGGGGTAAAGCGGAAAATGTCATGATCGGCATCTTGACACACAACAATGTGATGAAAAAGCTCGCCGCCCAGCATCCCGAGGCCATGTTCCTGGACGAATATCCGAATATCCCCAAAAGCAAACTATACTTCAATGACATCTGCCATTTGACCGACGCGGGGAATGAAAAATTATTAAATGATTTTGCAGTAAAAGTGTTGACCGAGAGGTAGGAATATCCCCGGCTCAAACAGTGGCTCGTCCCGTTTAAAACTTAATATAAAAGAAATTTATGGACGGATCCTCGCCAAACTCGCCTGGGATATTCCTATCTCCCGGTCAAATTAATATTTCGTAACGAAAACTTCGCGGATGGTTTCCCAAAGGTAGGATGCGCCCCATTTCCAAACCTGCAACTTACGTTCGCCGCCTAAACGGGGCGGTTCATCGCCGGGGATCTCAGCGATCTTCTTTTTGCGGCGGGCGGCACGGATCGACAATAGCGGTTCCCAACTCACATTAGTCTTAAAAAGCTTTTCTTCCACTTCGTAAGCCGCGTCCTTATCCAAGCCCAATTCATAGATCAAACTTTTCTTATACGCCCGATAAATGACCATCGCATCGGTATATTTATAACCGTGCAGAAAATTGATAAAGACCTTGGTGAACATGAAGTTCCCAAAACTCGTGATCAGATCATCGTCTTCACTCTTGGCACCGGAAGCATACCGCGACACGATGACCATGTCATATCCTTCCTTCATTTTCTGAATACATTCGGGGATCAAGGAAGCAACGGAATTCCCATCAGGGCTAAAGGTCAGGATCACATCCCCTTCAATATGCGGCAAAGCTTCCATATAAGCCATGCGCATCCCTTTTTTCTGCTGGACGATGACCGGGTAATTATTCTCTTTCAGCCATTCCAACGTGCCGTCGGTTGATTTTCCGTCGATAAAGAGGATCTGGTCATACCACTCCCGCTTGACCTGGGGCATGATCGCCTTCAAACCAACAATTTCATTAAGAACCGGGATAACGAGGGTGACTTTCATAAACTCTTTCTCTTCAAATTTATAGATCTTTTCACTTTAAAGCGTTCCTATTCTACCCTTCGTTAGTTAAAATTTCCAATACTAAAAATTTATTCGAAGCTTTTTGCTTTTCTGAGGGCTGTCCGCACTTTTTCATTCCCCGGTTCAAAGGTCAGGGCTTTCTGAAATAAGCTCTCTGCACGGTCAACATCCCCGATTCGAAGGGCAAAATATCCAAGATTAAGATACGCGGGAACAAAACTTTCCCGGGCGGCGATCGCTTTTTCAAACATTTGTTCAGCTTCCATACTGCGCCCGCTATTGAGAAAAATAAAACCGAGATTGTTATAACTCTCTGCCGACTGCGGATCCAGCTGGATGGCGCGGGTGAGCATTTCTTCGGCCTCACCATAGCGCTTTTCCGTCAAGTAGACGGTACCCAACATCAGCGCCGGGCGCGCCAACCCCGGAGATTTTCTCACCGTGTCTTCAAAAAGCAGGCGCGGCGACTGCCACAGATGATTGCGCGACAACGTTAAAAGGCTCAATAAGCCCAGAAAAACGAACGCCAACCATGCGTACTTTTTTTTATTTTCAAACCATTGCACAAAAATAACGGCCGACAATAAAGCAAACCCGGCCATCGGAAAATAAAGACGATGCTCGGCCATCGGGTCGCGTCCTCCGAGCAAGCAACCCGGCAAAAGAACGATAAAGAACCAAAAGATCCCCAAAGCCATCAAACGTTTCTTTTTCCAGAGGTCGACCCCGACGGCAATTAAAAAGACGACCATAAATGCCCCCAAAACCGTGCGGGAACTCCAAAACGTTGCCGTCAACGGAACGGTATGATCAAGGTTTTGCCAGAACGGGAATACCGCTAGAATAATGTATCGTCCGATCACGTCGAGCTGGGTATAAACATGGGTCGGGGTGATCATCGTTCCCGTGATGACCATTAATCCATAGAACAATTTCCAGCGGAAATTATCAATGATCGGGATATGCCAGAATAAAAGCTGAACGCAGATGATCCCGATCCCCAATGACCGCAAGAATATCCTCTTCTCTCTCGGCACATCGAACAGGGCGTCTTCAAGCAACAATGCCATCAACGGAAAAGAAACGATCATCCCTTTCGAATAAAATCCCAAAACAAAAAATACAGCCGCGAGCATAAAAAAGCTTTTCCCTTTATTTAAACGCCCCTGTAAATAACAGATCAGTGTTAACAAATAAAAGAAGGCGTTCAAAAGCTCCGTTCTTTGCCATACATAACTGACGGATTCTGTTTGCAGTGGATGACAAAGAAAAACAAAGGCAGCCAAAACGGCCAAAGCATCCGGCGAGGAAGTTGTTTTACTTAAACGCGGGGTCTCAAAAAACAACCGGATCAGTAAATAGAAAAACCAGGCATTGAATCCGTGCAAGAGGACATTGACGAGATGATAACCAAACGGATATTCGCCGCCCAAAGAGTAGTTGAGCGCAAACGTCCAGAACGCGACCAGCTTGGTCCCGGCACTTTGCCAATCCTGGAACGGGGCGACAAGGCTTTGGATCAGCGGACTGCCAAGCAGAAGTTGATGATCGTCATAAACGAACGGAGCGCTAAGGATCTGCCCGTACAAAAGCAAAGCCAGGGCAAGGAGCCCGACCAAGACGGACAAAGGTTGGCGAAGGACATTGTCAATTTTCATAAATACTCATAAATGAGAACTGTTGGCGCTTTAAATAAACTTTCCCGTCAAATGTCAAATGATCCGGTGGGTCAGCAAGTTCAGAAATGATAAGCGAAACACTACCGTCATTGCTCCCTGTTAATGATCGCGAGACATTATTGACCCCCACGTGCCGGATCTTAATATCAGGCCTGTCTTTCTTGAGCAAGATCCATAACGGATACTCCCAGTCATCCCCGCCAAGAAGAAGGCCGACATCGGATGCCGGGCGTGAAGCGGTATACTTAACCGCCACAAGATAAGGAAGCGCCATAAATTTACGGTATGAAAAATATTGCTCGGCCCGCGGCATATTAAAAACATTCTTCTTGCCGACCAACGGGTGGCGCTCATTACAAAAAAGCGGTGGCAATGACGACAACACCAGAAAGATTGCCAAAAGCGGAATAAAAAACCGCGGCCTCACCTTTTCTAAAACCCAAGCCACGATCGGGACACTTAAAAGAAAAAGCGGCAACTGCAAGCGGCTGTGGAATAACTGCCATTTTAAAAGAATGCAAAATAAAAGGAAGGACGCGATAACCGCCAAAGAATAAAAACGCAATAAAGCCGGCTGACGCTGAACAAAGACAAGAATAAGAGCAACAACGATCAAAACAACATGCAGTGGATTACCGGCGATATCTTCGCTCGTTGACCACAACGGGATATCAAATTCCCCCCACGTATTCGCCGCACCTGTTTTTCCTAAACCTAGCCCGGATTGCAATTGCAGGACCTTCTCTTTCAAAACCGCATTGAACTCCGGGTTTGGCGTTCCAAAATGTAAAGCCGTATTGCGGATAACATTGGAGAGGCCGTTATTGAGCATTCCACCTGTATTCATGTAGTCTTCTGTCCCGGCGGAAAGCGGCGCGCCGAACAATTTGATATTACGGCTGTAGAATCCGGCGTTGACCGCCAGACAGATCAAAGCGATGACGATGATATCCGAGAAAACACTCTTTCTTTTTTTAAGTACTCCCGTCAGAACGAAGGCCAACACCCAAGGAGTTACAAACACATAAACTGTCCCTTTCGTCAGGAACGCAAAACCTAAAGACAACCCTGCCCCGATAGCATCGAACCATGCTTGCCGCGGACGGTCAGGCCGCAGGCATCTTAACCCGAACAAGACTGAAGCTGCCAACCAGAAACCGGCAACATAATCATTCTGCGTGCTGGACCCTTTCAAAATTCCCATCGGGATCGTGACGGAAAGGAATGCTGTCAAAAGCTGCCCTTTCCGCCCTGCCCCCAATTCCCCGACGATCAAGGACAAAACCAAGGCACTGCTTAGCATCGCGAACCACTGGATCAAATTCGAGAATCGGTCGCTATTGCTCAAGATCTGAAATTGCAAAATAAAGAATTCCGCGCCGGGCGGCTGATAAAGCTGACGCAAAATATGGGTCGGATAATATTCAATGCTGCGATCCTGGACCCAGTGCAAAACACGCGGCAAATGGTAGGTCATCGAATCCCAATTATTGGGCGCGGCAAAAAAAGCATTCACCCCGACGACAACAATGGCCAAGATGGCCAGTATCCCCAAGGTCATTTCGGTCTTCGAAAAGTCTTTTAACTTATCCAGGCCGTTCTTTTGCGGGCCATTTGGATAAACAAATAAGACGATCAAAGCAACGCAGGCCGTGGCCGCCCAACCGCCCGCGACAAACCCTTGTGTTAAGGCATGAGAAATACTGAAGCCTTCGCTCATCGCGACAGCGACAAAAGACCATATTGCGGCGGCCCACAAGAAAGAAAGACGGAAACCAAAGGGACTTTTCTTGATCAACGCGATAAGGATAAGTAAAAACGCTATGACGGGAAGGCCGGCGAGCAAGGGCATAAATTTGCTGCTATTTCGTTTTTTGGATCAGGATATTGATACGCTTGAGAAGTTCCTGGAACAACTCATCCCCCGGGCGGGTCCCGATGGGGTCTTTACGTTGGCCGCTAAGGATGTCGTCTAATTCTTTAAGGACACGGGCACTGGGGCCAAGGATCTGGTTGGAAATACGGTACGTCCACAAAATGATACACAAAAGGATCAACGTCATACTAAAAAAGATCCACGGCACGATCTTGTTGAAACCATGGACCTGAATGAACCACGGGACATCTTGGGTTAAGCGAACGGTATCGATCTTGCAGAGGACGGCAACATTCTCATCCACATAATGGATATAGTACATCGCGTAAAAAACACCGATACACGCAATAAGACAGGTCACAAGGCATGGCAAAAGGACCTGTTGCTGATATTTATTGACGTTAATAAAAAGCAGGCGTTTGAATTGGTTCGTTAGAGAAGGATTATTGCTCATGCGGTTATTATACGGTTGCGAAGAAAAAACTCCAGCATAATTTAAAACTTAATCGGACCGGTCGGCGGCAGCGCCTGAGGGTGCACGGCTGACAAGACTTGATCTAAAATTGACTGTATTTCCTCTGACCCGGGATTAATTTCCAGGGCCTTTTTAAGGACTTTAACCGCCTTGAACGGCTGGCCGGAGTTGGCGTAGGCAACCCCGAGGTTTTGCAGGACACCCGCTTTTACAAAACCTAATTCCAGGGCTTTTTCAAAATGCGGGATCGCTTCAGAGTAACGGCCCATTTGCGACAATGCGGACCCCCAATTATTTTCTGCGACCGGAAAATGCGGGTCAAGGGCCAGTGCTTGTTTGGAATACTTGATCGCTTCATCCGGATGGCCTTCCCTCCCCAAGACCGTTGCCAAATTGACATAGACGTCGGGGTAAGCGGTATTAAGGGCGAGTGCCTGCAAAAAATATGGCTTAGCTTCTTCATCCCGGCCCTGACGTATTAAATATTCACCGAGATTATTGAAAGCACGCGAATTAAAAGGCTGCTTACGGATGACATCATGCCAAACGGTTTCTTCATCCGTATAAATCTTGTTACGCTGATACGTCAAACCTCCCAAAACGAGCGCTATCAGCGAAACAACAGCGATAAAGAACGCCTTACGGTTACGTTGATTAACAAAACGCTCAACGAGAAAATGCAAGACGATCACCGACGCAACGGCCCAACAGCTCAAAGACAGATACAGCCGGTATTCGAAGATCAAGTCTTTCAAAGGAATAACGCTCGACGACGGCAATAACAAGATCAAAAAGCTCAGGAGTAAAAAACTAAAGCCGCGATACCGCCGGTAAGCAACGGCCAGAACAATGACCCAAGAGGACAGGACAACGATGCTGGGCAACAACACATGCAGTTGAGTGACCGGGGGCCATTCATAATCAAAAACTAAATGATGCGGCCACAACGTAAGCCCGGCATAATGCAAAATGACAGCCGGTTGATTAATAAGGTAAACCAACGGGCTCATCCCCTGCATCCCGAACCCGGCGGTCAATCTTTCCTCGGGTTTAGTCGTAAGATACAAATAGATCATCACGGCCCAAGTGAAACTCAAGGCCATATAAAGCGGCCGGTGATCCTTCCATACCGCACGGAAATCTTTCGATATGAACGTCCGGTCATAAAAAAGCACCATCAACGGTAGGACCAAGGTGACCTCTTTTGTCAAACCGGCCAAGAGCGCGGTGATCCCGGCCGCGATCAGCCAAAATAATTTCTTACCCGTTAAATATTGGCTGGAACAATACATCGCAGAAAGGAAAAATAATCCCATCAAGGATTCCGCTCGCTGAATAATGTAAGTGACCGCCTGTGTATGCACCGGGTGCAGCAGCCAGATAACAGCAGAAGCTAAGGCTAAAAGACTAGCGTTTTGGCGAAGGCTTTCTTTGATGACAGGCAAAAGTAAAGTTTTACGGATCAAGAAAAACAGCATGATCCCGGCGAGAATATGGACACGAAGATTAAAAACATGATAGGTGAACGGGTTAAATGCACCCGAATGAAAGTTTAAAGCGAGGCTGGCGTAAAGCAGCGGGCGGCGGTTATTCTCGATAAAAGCCCAAGGCCATTGTAAAGACTGGATCTTGGTGTTCTCGAGGATCTGCGTAATATCATCAAAAATAAACGGCGCACCAAACGCATTGCGGTAAGCCAGGACACCCGCAACCGTGATAATAAAAAGACAAATAATGACATTAGAATTTGCAACAAAAATAAAGCGGGCGAGTTCTTTGAA
Source organism: Candidatus Omnitrophota bacterium (assembly GCA_020849375.1). GTDB lineage: Bacteria > Omnitrophota > Gorgyraeia > Zapsychrales > JANLHA01 > JADLGJ01. The sequence goes on along the minus strand of JADLGJ010000013.1, from coordinate 10,066 downwards.
GCGGGACTTGAATTCGTTAATGGCATCCATCACGAGATTATTTTAACAATCGTTCAATATCGCGGACTAATTTGGTGGAAAGGATCTTCTTTGTTTCGGCTTCGGCCTCTTTGAGGCTAACACATTCGACGGCGCGCTGGATCTTATACAGATAACGCGAATCAACGCTGAGCTTCCGGATCCCGATCCCCAGCAAATACGGGACAAATTTTTCCTGATGCGACATCAGGCCGCAAACGGAAACATCTTTACCGTGTCGTTTTGCGGCACACGCGACTTTATACAGCGCACGCAAAACCCCGGGATGATGCGGTAAAAAGAAATCAGCGACCTTTTCATTCGTGCGGTCAACCGCGAGCATATACTGGATAAAATCATTGGTCCCGATACTAAAGAAATCCGCTTCCTGCGCTAATTCATCAATGATCTCAATGACCGATGGGAGCTCGACCATCATCCCGATCGGTGGGTTCGCATGATGCGGCACACCTTCTTTGCTCAATTCATCAGCGCATTGCCGGACAAAATCCTTAGCTTCAATAAATTCATCAAGGGATGAGATCATCGGGAACATCATCCGGATATTGGCCCCTACTCCGGCACGCAGGATCGCGCGGATCTGCTGGGCGAACACATCTTTGTGGCGCAAAGAAAAACGGATCGAACGCATCCCCAGGAACGGATTTTCTTCATTGCCGTTGTCATAATAGGACAAGACTTTATCTCCACCAATATCCAGGGTGCGGAACGTGATCTCCTGGCCCGGCATTCCCTGCACAAGCTTGGTATAGATCGAGAGCTGTTCTTCTTCCGACGGAAAATCGCTGCGGACAATGAACGGGAATTCGGTCCGGTAAAGCCCGATCCCTTCCGCCCGGTATTCCCGCGCCGCGGACAAGTCACCCAAAAGATTGATATTGGCCATCAACCGGACCCGCTCACCATCACTGGTCACGGTCATGTCCTTCATTTCATGCTTCACCTGGATAGCCAACAAACGGTCTTTTTCTTTATTCTTAAATGATTCAATAACTTCCTGCGTTGGGCTCACATAAATATTGCCGTTATCGGCATCGAGGATCACCTTTGTCCCTTGCGGGATCTTAAGCAATTGCGGCTCTTCGCAAAAAACGACCGGCAACCCTAACGACACCGCTAAGATCGTCAAATGCGATGCAACCCCGCCGCTTAAAAGAATAACGCCGCTCACGTTCAAGGAAGAAAATTTCAAAATATCCGACGGAAAAAGCTGGCGGGAAATGACGATCTTCCCTTTAAGGTCATGGTGGGCATCGCCGACCCCGATCAAATTTTCCAACAGGCGGCTGCCGATATCCAAAACATCATGTTTTTTATCACGCAAATATTGGTTCGGCAAAGCATCGAACATCGTCGCGTATTGGCTGGCGACCTTGCGCACCGCATCGGGAGGATTCAGTCCTTCACCAATGGCCTTGACGATCGCGTCTAAAAAACTTTGGTCCTTAAGCATCAGGATCTGTGCCGTAAAGATCAACGAAGCAACGTCGGACAACTTTTCTTCGATCTGTTCCTGCAAAGCTTCAAGCTGCTTCTCGGTTTCCTGGACCGCACGGTGAAAATCTTCAAGTGTTAACCGCGCTTGGGCGATGGTCATCTGTTCTTCCGGAGGAGCAAGATCTACTGACTGCTCGTGGACAATAGCCTCCGCAAAACTAAAACCTTCACAGCCGACCCTTCCCTTAATAAATTTAAGTTCTTTCGCAACGGTCGGGGAAGCCGCAGGTGACGCTTTCTCGTTAAAGCTAATGAGAAGCTTGGCCGTTTCGATCGTATTGGCCAACTGAGACGTGATCGCACGGAAAACCTTGGTGTCTTCTTCGTTAAAATAATTTTTCTGGGAATTTTGGATAACGACCGCGCCGATACGGTTGGTCCCGCGGACGATCGGGACAGCTAAAAAAGATTCATACAGTTCTTCACCGATATCGGGGAAATAACGGTAGCCGGGTGTCTTGCTTGCGTTCTTTTCGCAAACCGGGCGCAATTCTTTCAAGGCGATACCGGTCAATCCTTCGCCCAATTTCATCGTGACCTTACCGATCGCTTCGGGCTTTAAACCCTTGGTCGCGCGCAAAACCAGCTCATTCGTATTCTCGTAATAAATATAGATCGAGCACACTTCCGAATGCATGTGGGAGGAGATCATTTCTACAATTTTTTGGAGGAAACCATCGAGGCTGGAGGTATCAGAAAAAAGGCCGCTGAGTTCGCCGATGTCGCAAATCAGTTTTGTGTGGTCGCGTGGGATCATGAAAGAGTCTACAATTAAAAATGGTCGGCCGAAAGCTCCCTGCTTTCGGCACTCCGCTGGTTCCTAAAGGCTTGAGCGACAAGAAACCAGTGTGTATCGTATTTAAAAATGGTCGGGAAGCCGGGATTCGAACCCGGGACCCCTTGCTCCCAAAGCAAGTGCGCTAGCCAGCTGCGCTACTCCCCGCCAAAATCGCCAACACTATACCATGTCTTTATAATTTTTGTAAACAACCTTCAAAAACAACCCCCGCGAACCTTGAACCGTTCTTGGGCTTTCTATATAATGCCTGCAAATGCGCCGGCTCAAAAAAATCACTTTCTTTGTCTTTGTCCTTATTTCGATCACGACCGCCGGGATCGTTTATCTCAACACGGTCTTCTTTCCGCTGCAAGTCAAAGGCCTGATCATTCAAAAAGCCAAGGCCCTGCTCAAACGCGATGTCTCCATTGACAAACTCCTCTTTCATCCGGGGAAAGGGATCGTATTAAATAATATCAAAATTGGCCAAAATAACGGCGACCCCCTCCCTTTATTAACAGCCAAAGAAATATCTGTCAGTATCCCCTGGCCGGACATTTTCTGGACGGGACGGGTGTTCATCCCTGCGGTGACGATCCAGGGCCCGGTCATCCAATTAAAATATAATGAAAGCGGACAGTGGAATTTTTCCGACCTGCTGGCGCTTAAAGAATCTTCTTCACCTAGCCCTGGGAAAAAAGACCAACCGCCGCGTTTTTCCATCGGCAGTATCAACATCGTCAACGGACAGGTGACGGTTGCGGACCCGACGGCCGCAGAAACGATCAGCAGCATCACGGCCTCGGCCCAGATCGACATCCTGCGCAATATCAGTTTCCAACTGAGTTTCCTTATTCCGAGCGAAACATCCAATGTGCAGAGCCAAGGGCAATTTAGCTTCGGGAACAAAGAGCTCGCCGTTGACATCAAGGCCAAGAACACTAATATTCCGCCGCTCTTGGCTTTGTCAAAGATCCCTTTATGGGTAGAATTCCGCCAATGTTTTCTCAAAAAGACCGACCTGATCCTTAAATTCAAGGACGGCGAGATCACGATAGACGGGGCCGTAGCTGGAGAGGTTGACCTTTCGACGACCGAAACCGCGACCCGCGTTGACATCAAGACCGACATCACTTCGGACAATTTCATTTTTAAACGCAAAGGCCCGCATTTCACGCTCAAGGGCGCTTTCCTCGCCGTGAAGACCGTCCTCACTGTTGATCAAAACAAAGTTTTTACCGGGACCTTCAAAGGGAACGCTATCGCGATGGAACGAAACGGGGATCAGTTCGACCTCAAGGGAAATCTTTACGGCGACAACACAAAAATGACCTTTAACGGACAAGAGTTGACTGGCAACCCGCAGGTCGAGAATATCATTTTCCATCGGCTCAACACAGATTATACGATCTCTGGTCAGGGCAAGATCACGAACGCCGCCCTAAAGAATCCGGCCTTGGACCTGAAAGCGGTTCTCGCCTCAGGGGGGTTTGACCTTAAACGCGAAAATGCGGATTACAATTTAAAGGTCACCGCGCTTTCCGCCGAAGGCATTAACAGTCTCTACGCCAACAAAGCTATTTCTGGCAACGTCAAATCGCAGCAGATGACCGTAAATTTTGCGAACTCCGCTTTACAGACCTCAGGGAAATTCAAAACGCAGAACCTGCGCCTGGTCATCGCCCGAAGCATCACTCTTTTAGGGAACCCTGATGTTGAATTAGCTGTCACGAGAACAGCCGAGCTCAGCGACGGCGGGAGTACGCTCAATTACACCGGCACCATGACCTTAAATAACGACCGGCTGGAAGGGATCCCGAAATTCGACGAGCTTGGCGGCCTCAAAGGAACGATCTCTTTTAATAATGACCTGGCAGAAACAGACGGGCTGAAAGCGACCATCCTCGGGTCGCCATGGGAACTGTCGGGCAAGGTCAAAAGTTTTAAAGAGCCGTCCGTTAGCATCACGGCGCGGTCATCGTCCATGGACCTCAGTATGATCAAAGAACTTTTTTCCAAAAAGTTCAAAACAGCTCATGTCAACATCACCGGCACCGCCGAGAACGTTGTGGTCAAATATGAAAGCTTGCTCTTCTCGCAAGAACCTCCGGAGATCAGCGCTTCCGGCGTGCTTAAGTCAGCAGAGATCACGGCCGAAACGATCCCGCAAAAAGTGACAGGCATCAATGGGTTCGTCGAATATTCAACCGATACTCTCGGCTGGAAAGACCTTGCCCTTTCTTATACAGAAAGAAATTATTCATCGAGCGGTTCATTAAAGAAATTTGCCGCACCGGACTTTAAATTCACGCTGTCGGGAGAGAACTTTTCTTTTGCGGCCACGGGAAAAACCAGCGACCGTATTGTTTCCCTCAGCTCGTTCAAAGGGCAGTTCCACCAGGTACCCTTCGATCTCTCCGGGACGATCAATTTAAGAGGAGAAATTCCTGAGCTAAATTTCACCGGCACCCTGATCAATGGTCAAGCCACCCTCGAATCACAAACGCCTTTTAATAATTCAGTGGCTAGCCATGCCTGGATCGAAGTCAACGACATAGACTTAGAGAAATTCAAGAACTGCTTGCCCGCCTTAGAAAACAAGAACATCGCCGGGAACCTTTCGATCAACACAAAGCTCGCCGGGCCTCTTCTGGACCCGAATAATTGGCAAGGTTCCGGCGCCTTAACGATCAAGAACGGACAACTTCTCGAGATCGAACTCCTCAAAGGGGTTTGGAAAACCCTGTTCAGCAACTTGCTCGTAGATGATTACAAACATATCGCCTTTACGCAGGCCGACGCAAATTTCAAAATAGCTTCCGGCCGGGTCTCAACAGGAGACCTTTTGCTCAAGAGCACGTCGGTGGATCTTTCGATGAAAGGCTGGATCGGGTTCAATGGGGCCATTGACTTTGATGTCGTTGCCGATGTCCGCCAGGCGCCGATCGTCACCTCGGACGCCGTCAAAGCCGTCCCCACGACGATCATTTCGCAATTCGCAAAGAACGTTGTCGGTTTTAAGCTCACAGGCACCCTCGCTCAACCGCAGACTAAATACAAAGTCCTGCCGCTCAAAGTCCTCAAAAAAACTTCCGACTCCGTCTTTCTAGGGATTCAAGGGATGATGGAAGACCTGTTGCAGTAAATTACTTCGCCTCGTCCGGATGGCCTCGGCACTCCTTCGGACATTGCGTCCTCAGTCGAAATATTTCTTAATGAGAATTTTCAGTTTCTTGAGCGCGCGGGCGCGGTGGCTAATTTTGGCTTTAATGGCAGGGTCGAGTTCGCCAAAGGTCTTTTTATAACGGGGAATAAGAAAGAACGGGTCATAACCAAATCCGTTCGTTCCTCGCCGCTGGTCCACGATCATTCCGCCGCAACTTCCGTCGACAACGCCGATCAGTTTGTCCCCTTCGCTTAATGCCGCGAAACAACGGTAACGGGCCTGACGCTTGGAAGACGGGACATTTTTGAGTGAGGCGATTAATTTCTTATTGTTCTTCTCATCGGTCGCGTCGGGGCCAGAAAAACGAGCAGAATAAATACCGGGAGCATTCTTTAACGCTTTGACCTGAAGGCCAGAGTCTTCACCAAGGGTCAATTGACCCAGATGCTTACCGATCACGCGGGCCTTTTTGATCGCGTTGGCGGCAAAGGTCTTGCCATCCTCGACGACCTCGGGACAATCCGGATAATCGGCAATGGACGTGACTTTCAGATCGAACTCTTTGAGAAGTTCGCGGATTTCACGAAGTTTGCCCTGATTTTTTGTGGCGACTACAAGTTCACGCATAATTCTTCTCGGCGGGTCCTGTCGCTTCGGGACTCTACCCGCTTCGCCAGCTAAAGCCTGGCTCATCGGGCAGAGGACTCCCCTCCGCGCCACCCGCCTAAATAAGTTTATTTTAGAAATTTACTTTGAATGCCTTTTAATTCCTTTATCCCCTTTTCCGCTAACTTCAACAGGGCGTCCATATCTTTTTTCGAGAACGGGTCTTTTTCGGCGGTTCCCTGGATCTCAACGAACTTGCCGCTTCCCACCATAACAACGTTCATGTCCATGTCAGCACCGGAATCTTCTTCATACGGCAAATCCAAAACGGGTTGCCCTTTATAAATCCCGACGCTGACAGCCGCGACGGTATCGGTCAGAGGATTAACGGCCAGAACGCCGTTCTTTAATAATTTTTTCACCGCGAGCGCTAAAGCGATATAACCGCCAGTGACTGAAGCGGTGCGTGTTCCCCCGTCGGCTTGCAAAACGTCACAATCAATTTTGATGGTGCGCTCTCCCATTTTGCTCGTGTCAATAACCGCGCGCAAGGAACGGCCGATCAAGCGCTGAATTTCCAAGGTGCGGCCGGTTGTCAAAGTCTTTTCGCGGTTCATACGTGTATTCGTCGAGCGCGGGAGCATCCCGTACTCAGCGGTGACCCAGCCTTTGCCCGAATTCTTTAAGAACGGCGGGACATTTTCTTCCACGCTGGCTGTGCATGCGACCTTGGTGTCGCCGAATTCGATCAAACATGAACCTTCCGCGTGTTTATTGAACGGAACGGTCACCTTGATCTTGCGTAATTGATTGAATTTTCTGCCGTCGGATCTTTTCATGGGGTCTCCCGTTATTTTTTCTTTTTATATTCCGCCGAAACCGATGTCGCGATCCCGCCGCGCGGATTCATCACCGCCGCGACTCGTGCCCAGCGAGGAGAGCAGGATTTAACAATGTCGTCGAGGATCTTATTCGTTAAATGTTCATGGAAGATCCCGATATTACGGAAAAAGACGATATACATCTTCAAGGACTTCAATTCCAAACAGGTTTTGCCGGGAATGTAATCAATTTTGATCGTCGCGAAATCGGGCAAACCGGTCTTCGGACAAATGCAGGTGAATTCCGGGATCTCGATCTCGATCATGTACTCGCGTTCCGCATATTGGTTCTCCCAGACCTCGATCTCCGGCGTACGCAAATTGCGAACTTGCGACTGTAAACCCTCGTATGAACTCTTATTTTTCTTCATCACTTTTCTCCATTAACGGATTTTCATAAATTTATGCATTTGCGGCATGACTCGCGTATTGGGCAAGATTTTAAAACACATTCTCTGAAAATCATCGCACTTTTGCACAACGCCCTTGCCCAGGTCGAACGTATTGGGCTGCAAAATAAAAAGCGCGTCTTTCTTCTTGCTGCTCAAGATCTTCGCGGCCTTCAGGATGTCCGCTTTTTCTGTTTTACTGGAAACGACCGCCTTGATAAAGAAATCTTTTTTATTCTGCAAAATCACATCAATAAATTTTTCATGCTCTTTCCAGAACGCCCTCTCGCCCGTCGAGCTCGGCATCTTAATGTCCATAGAAACGACATCCACGCCTTTGATCACCTGGCTTAAAGCTTTGTGCAAAACGCCGCTCGTTTCAAGATAGGCGGGCATTTTTGCTTTCTTCATCAGCGGTAGAAGTTGGGCGATGAAATCCACCTGCAATAAGGGCTCACCGCCGGTCAAACTTACCGAATGGCAATCTTTATAAAGTGATTTAACTTGTGAGACGACTTCTTTCAGCGTCATTTCTTTGTAATTGCGGGTTGTGTCGCCGATGGATTCCGGCGTATCACACCACGAGCAATGCATATGACAGCCAAAAAAACGCAAAAAGACCTGCCGAGCGCCGGCGTACTTACCTTCGCCCTGAATGGATTGAAATATTTCAGAGATCTGCGCTTTAGACATCCGCAAAACCTTTCGCACGCAAGACACAGCTGTCGCAGACACCGCAGGGCTTTTTCCCGCCGGCATAGCATGACCACGTCAATTCATAAGGAACACCAAGCTTATGCCCCATACGGATGATCTGGGCTTTGGTCTTGCGGATGAGCGGAGTATAAATTTTGATCATCTTGCCGGAAACGCCGGTCTTTAATCCGCGCTTCATGACTTTCGCGAACGCTTCATAAAAAGACGGCCGGCAGTCAGGATAACCGGAATAATCGATCGCATTCGCGCCGATAAAGATCGCGCCCGCACCAACGGCTTCGGCATAGGACGCGGCAAAACTTAAGAAAATGATATTTCTCGCCGGAACATAGGTGACGGGAATTTCGTTCGGGATATTTTTACGATTCTTCGGGAGAGCGATCTTTTTGTCCGTCAAAGCGGAACCGCCCCACGGCAAGCCGATCTTGACGATCTTAAAATCGCTTTTGGTCACTTGCGCGAGTTTCTTCGCGCAAAGGATCTCTTTCGCGTGTCGCTGGCCGTAATCAAAGATCAAACAATACGTTTGATAGCCTTGCGCGTGCGCGGCATAAAGTGTCGTTGCGGAATCGAGGCCGCCGGATAGAAGAACTACTGCTTTAGATGTCATTTTCATTTTATTTCAAACTCCCCCAACCCCCTCTTTGATAAAGAGGGGGCAAGGGGGCGTTCTCATCACTCGGAATAAGTTACGCTGGAGGTTTCGCTTTCCCAGACACGGACGTGTTTGAGGATAAACGGACGGCAGTCTTTGGCAAATTCACGATAGATATACTGCGCCAAATTCTCCGTCGAAGGATTAAGTTCTTTAAAAGACGGCAGATCATTGAGGCAGACGTGATCAATGGGCATAAGGACCTGTTTCAGGCGCTGCTTCATATCACGGAAATCAACGACCAAACCGATCTCATTGAGGTCTTCGGATTGGATCGTGGCTTCCACTTTCCAGGTATGGCCGTGCAGATTTTTGCAGGGGCCTTCATAGTTCCTTAAGAAATGCGCCGACGCAAAATCACCGGCAATGGCTAACTCAAACATAAATCGTATTCTCCGTCATGACAATTCACACATCTGCCTCGGCCGGATGGCCGCGGCACTCGTTCGCACATTACGTGCCTCCCAAAGGGAGCCTACGTGGTCACTCGCGCCACGTCTTGGATATCGAATCCTAAAAAACGACGGGCCAACTTTTGAAAATGGGCCGGCTCGTCACTGACCAAAAATTTATATTGAGCTTTATGCGAAGCGGAATTTAAAGCATTCTTCTTTTCAAGCGTTTCGCGCACATCATGGACAACTTCTTCAGCAGAATCAACCAGCTTCACTTTTGCACCGAGGACTTTACGCAAGGTCGGCTTCAAAAGCGGATAATGTGTGCAACCGAGGATCAATGTATCAATTTGCGAATGGCTTAATTTCTTCAAATATTCTTTCGCAACGGACACGGTCACCGGTTTTGTGGACCAGCCTTCTTCGATGAGCGGCACAAAAAGCGGGCAAGCCTGGCCTAAAACTTTGATCGTCGAATCTAACCGTGCAATTTCTTGCGGATAGGCATAACTGTTGATCGTCGCCGGTGTCGCGATAATGCCGACCTTCTTGTTCTTTGTCGCTTTCGCGGCGGCGCGGCAACCCGGCTCAATGACGCCGATGATCGGCAGATCGAATGTTTCGTGCAAAGCGGCCAAGGCATGGCTCGACGAGGAATTGCAGGCCACGACGATCATTTTGACACCGCGTTTCCTCAACAAAGCCACGTTCTCTTTGGAAAAACGAATGATCGCTTCGCGCGATTTAGTCCCGTAAGGAACGCGGGCGGTATCGCCGAAGTAAACAATATCTTCATGCGGAAGACGGCGCATCAGCGCTTTGACCACGGTCAAACCGCCTAAACCAGAATCAAAAACACCGATCGGATGATCTTTTTGTTTTACACTTAACATATTACCTCGCCACCATGTAGGCGGCTCGATTTTCGTTGGTTATCTCGCCG
>JADLGJ010000012.1 GCA_020849375.1 Candidatus Omnitrophota bacterium | reverse complement strand
GCGCCGCGGACTTGCAAGGTCTTGATCGCATGCCACAAGGTTTTGACATCGCGGCAAGTGATGACCTTAAATTTCCCCGGAAGGATCGTCTGGTCGATTAACCGACAGGCATTACCTTTCCACTCAATCGTTGGGATGATGGCCATTATTTTTTCTCTACTTCGATACGCGGGAATAACGCAGTATGGGTTTGAATCTTCCCATCGGGAGAGCTCAAAACATCGATGACTTGTTGACACTTTGTCGGCATGACGGGTTTTAACAATCGCGCTGACGTCAATAATCCAAACGCCGCGGTGGCCAACACCCGCTCGGCCGCCGGAAGATCAGTTTTAGCCAATTTCCAAGGAGCTTGTGCTTCAATATATTTATTAAGTTTTCCGACCAGATCCATAATGGCGGCGATGGCGTCATTCACTTTAAAAACACTGATCAATGAATAAACATGAGCGTCCAAGCCTCCGATCAATCCCCCAATTTCATCTTCGGCGGGGCTTTGAGTCCGAGGAGGAATAATACCACTATGATTCTTAGTGATCAAACCGCTGACACGATTCAGCAAGTTACCAAAATCGTTCGCCAGGTCGTCGTTATAGCATTTGATAAAAGAATCGGTGCTAAAATTGGAATCTTGGCCCAAGATCATTTCGCGCATCAAATAAAAACGGACCGCATCAACGCCATATTGTTCAATGAGGTCTAAGGGATCAACCACGTTACCCAAAGATTTGCTCATCTTGTCCTGGCCGGTCAGCCACCAGCCGTGCGCAAAGATCGTTTTGGGCAAAGGCAACCCTAAGGAAAACAGCATCGTTGACCAGTAGACCGAATGCGTCGTTAAAATATCTTTTCCGATTAAATGGACATCCGCCGGCCACCATTTATTAAACTTCTTCTCGTCGGACAAGTACCCGGGGATAGAAATGTAGTTAATCAACGCGTCGAACCAGACGTACGTGACATAATCTTTATCAAAAGGAATTTCAATGCCCCAGTCCATGCGGGACTTAGGACGTGAAATAAACAGATCCCCTCAAGGCTGCTTCAAAAAGCCGAGGATCTCGTTACGGCGATGGTCGGGCTGGATATAGTCCGGGTTATCTTCGATATACTTGACGAGCTGTTCTTGGTACTTGCTCATCTTAAAGAAATAATTCTTTTCCTGGATCTTTTTGACGTCGCGAAACTGCCCGCTGGCATATTCTGTCTCGGTGATAAAGCGTTCTTCCGCCACCGAATACAACCCTTCATATTCGTCAATATAAATATCGCCGTTATCGTGGACTTTTTGCAAAACCGACTGGACAATATTTTTATGGCGGTTCTGGGTAGTCCGCACAAAATCGTCGTACTGGATACCGAGTTTTTCCCAGAGATCGCTAAAGCGCGGAGCTAACTTGTCAACGTGGGCTTGCGGCGTGAGGCCATTCTTTTCTGCGGCTTGCTTCACTTTTTGGCCGTGTTCATCCAAGCCGGTCAGGAAAAAGACATCGTCCTGGGCGTTGCGGTGAAAACGGCTCAAAACATCGGCGAGGATCGTCGTATACGCATGCCCGATATGCGGGGAGTCATTAACGTAGTAGATCGGCGTGGTGATGTAAAATTTCTTCTTCATGTTAAACCGGCGCGGCTTCTTCGGAGTTTTGCCCAAACGCGACTTTAGTGGTCTTGCCTTCGCCAAGATCGACAAAGACGAGGCGCTTGAGGATATTGACATCGCGCACGGTGCCTTTGCCTTGCGGAGTGGTGATCTTGTCCCCTACTGACGGAAGATCTTTGGCGAGTTCTTTGTACGCGTGATATTCATAGGCCATACAGCACTTGATACGGCCGCAAACCCCAGAAATCCTCGTCGGATTAAGCGGCAAACCCTGTTCCTTGGCCATTTTGATCGAGAGTTGGTGAAATCCTTTTAAATAGGACGAACAACAAAGCTCACGCCCGCACACGCCATAACCGGCGATGATCTTGGCGCGGTCGCGGACACCGATCTGCTTAAGCTCGATGCGCACGCGGAAGATCTTCGCCAGGTCTTTGACCAAATTACGGAAGTCCACGCGGCCTTCGGCGGTAAAAAAGAAAATGACCTTACTGCAATCGAACGTATATTCCGCTTTGACGATCTGCATATCCAGATTGCGTTCATTGATCTTGCGGACACAGGCATTAACGGCATCCTGCGCTTTGAGACGGTTATTCTGTAATTGATTCTTATCGCCTTCAGTCACCACACGGACGATCTTTCCGACGGCCGCTTCGGTTTTTCCGGTACAAACCGCTTTAACATCGGAAACAATGCGCCCGAACTCCATCGCGCGATCCTGCTCAATGATCACATAAGAATCGCGATCGCATTCAATATCATTCTGGTCATAAAAAGCCACAGGACGGTATTCACCCAACTGGACTTCGATTATTTTACCCATATTTTTTCCCTCAAGAGGATGAACGGGATCTTAATATTGAGGTTCTCGCCTAAAAGGGCTAGCGCCCGGACGAGTTCGTCAATGATCCCATCGATCTTCGCGAACGTATATTCTTTTTCGAGCGTTAATAGCTCATCGTAACGGTCAAGGTGCACGATCTGGTCTTGTTTGCCGCCGGACTTTAAGATCAACAAGTCACGGAACCACGACAAAAGGACCGAAAGCGCAGTTTGGGTCTGGGGCTTATCGGCCAGGATCTTCTTTAAATACACGTCGCTCCCCTGGCTGAATACTAAATTATTGATCACATCATTTTTTTGCTTCATAAATCCGTCTTCGTTCAATTCACGAGCCTTACCGATACAGCCTTGAGAGAATTGCGCCAAGAATTGCGCGCTGGGCGCATCTAACCCGTCATCTTTCATCAAACGTTCGCGCACGGCCGGCACCGACGACGGATAGAACTTCATCACATGGCAGCGGGAAACGATGGTCGCCAAATTCTCTTCCGGGACGGATGTGGTCAGGATCATTAACGTGCCCTTGGAAGGTTCTTCCAACGTCTTTAAGAACGCATTACTGCTTTGCGCTGTCATGACCTCAATATCTTTAATGATACACACTTTGACCGAGGCTTCAAACGCGCGCATTTGCAGGCGGCTGATCAACTCACGGATCTGTTCGATCTTGATCGAATCCGTATCCCCGCAATCAATACGGTAAACATCGGGATGATTGCCGGAATTCATTTTGATGCAGGATGAGCATTGCTCACAGGCATCAGTACGTTCGCCAGCAATTCGCTTTTCGCAGTTAACGAGCTTCGCGACTTCGAAAGCTGTTTCGCTTTTGCCGATCCCCTTAGGCCCGGCGAGTAAATACGCGTGCGCGAGCCGTCCGCTTTTGATCAAACGGCTGAATCTATTTAAGACTTCAAGATTAATTACCTTGTTCATAGGGATACCAAGTATCTCGTGCGAGTTTGATTTTGACTTGCCTCAATCTTTTCATTCAGAAAAGTCAAAATCACTGTTTGATGCCCTACGGGCACCTAATGGGCGCGGGATACTTAGGTATCCCGAGAAACTCATCCACATGTTTACGCACAATTTCAAAAATCTCTTCCTTGCCCTGGTTGACCTTGATCACACGCACCCGCTTAGGTTCTTTCTTCGCGATCGCCAGGTAACCTTTACGGACTTTCTTATGATAATCCAGTGAACGCAATTCAATACGGTCTTTGACCGCATTGGTCCGGGAAAGCCCCTTCTCGGTGTCAATATCAAACAACAAAGTCAAACCCGGAGCGATCCCTTGCGTTGCAAAAGCCCCGATCTTCTTGATCGCCTCGACATTAACGCCATTACCATAACCTTGATAAGCGATAGTTGAATCGAGAAAACGGTCGCAAAGCACGACGGTTCCCTTTTTTAACGCCGGCTTCAAAACTTCCTCAACGAGCTGGGCGCGCGAGGCCATATAAAGCAAGGTCTCGCTTTCTTTGGTCATATCCGTATTTTTGACGTCGAGCAAAAGGCCGCGGATCGCTTCGCTGATCTTAACCCCGCCGGGTTCACGCAACAACATCACCGGGATATTTTTCTTTTTCAAATAGTCATGGACCATTCCGGCCTGTGTGCTCTTGCCAGAGCCTTCCGAGCCTTCGAAACTGATAAATTGCCCTGATCTCTTGGAAATCACGCGAATCTCCACGTCTGTCCGTCTTTGGTATCTTCAACGACAATCCCTTTGGCTTTCAAAGCATCGCGCAACTCATCGGACTTCTTAAAATCTTTATCTTTACGCGCCTGTTTACGGGCTTCCAAAAGTTTTTCATCATCCGGTGAAAGCTTCAGGTCCGGTTCACGTAAAAATAATCCAAGAACACCACGTCCTAAATTTTCCATCGTCTCAACGGCGGTGTAAACAATATCGCCGTATTGCGGATGCTGCTGTTCACTCTCGATAAAACGGTTCGTTTCATTCAACAGATTGAACATCGCGGCCAACGCTTTAGGCGTATTAAAATCATCGTCCATCGCGGCGACAAATTCCGCCTTATGCCGTTCAACAAAATCGGCGGTCATCATTTTTGGTGACGGATATTTCTCAAGAATATGGCTCGCCTTCCAGAATAAAATATCAAAGCGTTCATTGGCCTTGTGCGCCTCGATCATTTTCTCTTCCGTAAAATCAATACCGCTCGTGTACGTTGACATTAAAAAGAAGATCTTTAGGTCGTCCACCGGATATTTCTTCAAAGCATCTTCAACGGTAATAAAATTACCCAGTGATTTGGACATTTTCTGGCCATTGATCGTCAGCAAGCCATGATGGATCCAATATTTCGCAAAAGTTTTCTTAGTAAACGCTTCCGACTGCGCGATCTCGTTCTCATGATGGGGAAAAACCAGGTCCCGTCCGCCGGCGTGAATGTCGAGCGTTTCGCATTCCAAATGCTTCAAACTCATGCACGAACATTCAATATGCCAGCCGGGGCGCCCTTTGCCCCACGGGCTGTCCCAGAACGGTTCGCCTTCCTTAGACTTTTTCCATAATGCAAAATCGAGAGGATCGCCTTTCTTCTCGCCTTTTTCAATGCGGACGGCCTCCAGCATATGTTCCACACTTTGCCCAGAGAGCTTCCCGTATTCCGGAAATTTGCGGACGCTAAAATACACGTCGCCTTGCGATTCGTAAGCGTAACCGTCCCTGATCAAAACCTGAATATGTTTGATCATGTCCGGAATATTTTCCGTCGCGCGCGGTTCGATATCGGCCCGATCAACGCCGAGCCGCTCCATATCGTCGTAATACCATTTGATATTTTGCGTGGAAACTTCGTCGCTGGTCTTGCCGAGCTCGTTCGCGCGGTTAATGATCTTGTCGTCAATGTCGGTGATGTTGCGGACGAAATGAACGTCGTAACCGCGGAATTTTAAGTACCGGCGGATCACGTCAAAAATGTAAAGGCTGCGCGCGTGGCCGATATGACATTTGTCATAGACCGTGACGCCGCAAGAATACATCCGGATAGTTTTGCCTGAGATCGGGACTAATTCTTCAAGTTGCTTGGTGAGTGAATTATGGATATGTATTGCCATTGCTTTAGATCATGTAATCAATATTGCTGTCTTTCTCTTCTTCCGCGGTGCGGTGAATGCCGAGCTTTTCTTCCGTGGTCTTCATGCGCTTGATAAGGTCTTTCAAGTGCACCATGATGGGATCCTGCACGTGGATATGATCCATTTCACTGTCAAGTTTCTTGCCTTCCTGGCGAGTGATGCGACCAGGAACACCGACGACAGTCGTGTTGGGCGGAACATTTTTCAAAACGACCGCGTTAGCCCCAACATAGGAGTTTGAACCAACATTGATGTTACCAAGGATTTTCGCGCCCGCGCCGACGACGATATTGTCACCGAGCGTCGGATGGCGTTTGCCGCATTCTTTTCCTGTGCCACCGAGCGTGACACCCTGAAATAACGTGACATTATTGCCTACGATCGCGGTTTCACCGATAACCACACCCATACCGTGGTCAATAAAAAGGCCTTTGCCGATCTGTGCGCCGGGATGAATTTCAATGCCCGTTGTAAAACGCGCAAATTGCGAGATGGCCCGCGGCAAAAAAGGGATCTTCTTCGTCCATACAAAATGCGAAATCCGGTAAGCGATCACAGCATGCAGGCCAGGATAAAGCAAAAGGATCTCCCACATGTTTTGCGCCGCCGGGTCACGGTCCTGGGTCGCCTTGATCTCTCCCGCGAAAGCAAAAGCGATGAAGAACACGACCGCCAGAACTAAAGCCACAAAAACTAATAATCCTGTCATAAGTTCACCTGTCTTTAACGTGCCTTCTTGGCACGTTTTCGCAACAGAACTGTCGCGTAGGCAGAAATGCCTTCTTTGCGGCCGATAGAGCCTAACCCCTCGGTCGTCGTCGCCTTAATATTCACATTGTCTTCGTCGATCTTTAAAGCTTTTGCAATACGCGCCTTCATCAAAGGTTTATACGCCTTTATTTTCGGCTCTTCCGCCAAAATGACAGCATCAACATTCTCGATGGCAAAGTCAGCTTTTGCGACCAAACGGTAAACCGCTTCTAAAAGTTTGATGCTGGCAATATTGTGATATTTCTTATCCGTATTCGGGAAATGTT
>JADLGJ010000011.1 GCA_020849375.1 Candidatus Omnitrophota bacterium | reverse complement strand
GGTCGGTTTGCAGGTCATTCAGCCCGCGAAGCCGGGCGATAAGGTCTATAAAATTAAAAAGTAGGATCAGCGGCGTTGCATGTCGCGCATGCGTTCCTGGCGCTGTTGCATCAGGTCCCGTTGGCGTTGCATGAGGGCGTCATTCTTTTCGGACTGGCTTTGCCAAGAGCTGGTGGTTTCGGTGACGTCGGGTTTGGGGTTGGATTTAAAAGACTTGCTGATCACGAAAATATAGCCATAATAGAGGCCGGCGAGGACAGCGACGATCACGAGGAATGCCATAAATGCTTTCATGGTCGTAGTATAGCGTACGTTTTCATAAGAATCAACTTGGAAATGCTTAAATTGTGATAGAAAATTTCAACTTGACGCTTTTGGGGGTCAATGGTAGTATATCTGCAATCAAAAAAGATAAAAAACGTAAGAATTGGAAAAAGGAGAAGCAAACGTGGTATTAGCAAAAGAACGCAAAACAGAAGTTATCGACACCTTCAAGGTGCACGCCAAAGACACGGGTTCCCCCGTCGTCCAAACCGCATTGTTAACGGAAAAGATCAACTACTTGGCAGGCCATCTCAAGAGCCACAAGCGTGATTTCCATTCGCGCCGTGGTTTACTCATGATGATCGGCAAGCGCCGTCGTCTTTTGGAATATCTCCAGAAGCATGACCAAAAGAAGTATGAAGAAACCGTTAGCAAACTCAATCTGCGCAAGTAATCCGTAATCTGTCGCATATATCTTAAATCGAATTTCACACAATAGAGGTCTATCACTATGAGTATAGGACGCATTGAGATCCCATTTGGGGCTCAGAATTTAATTATTGAAACCGGCAAGTTGGCCAAACAAGCCAATGGCGCCGTCCTCGTCACCTTAGGTGGTACGAGTGTTTTAGTCACCGCATGTATGTCCAGAAAGCCGAAAGAGGGCACCGATTTCTTTCCGCTCATGGTCGAATATCAAGAAAAAACGTATGCGGCTGGCCGCATCCCGGGCGGGTTCTTCAAGAGAGAAGGCCGTCCTACTGAAAAAGAAATTTTAACCTCCCGCGTTATTGACCGTCCGATCCGCCCCTTGTTCCCTGAGGGGTTTTTTCATGAAGTCCAGGTCGTCGCTACTGTTTTAAGCCACGACGGACAGAATGATGCCGACATTTTAGGGCTCATTGGCGCTTCGGCCGCTTTGCACATCTCCGACATTCCGTTTTCCAGAGCCATCGGTGCTGTCCGTGTCGCGATGATCGACGGAAAATTCGTCGTTAACCCGACATTCGAACAACGCGAAACCGCGGAATCCGATTTCGTGGTCGCCGGCCATCAGGATGGTTTGATCATGATCGAAGGCGAAAGCGGGATCATGCCGGAAGAAAAAGTCGTTGAAGGTTTGCGCTTGGCGCAGGAAGCTCTTATTCCTTCCGTCAAAGCTCAAGACGAATTACGCAAAAAGATCGGTTTAGAAAAATCAGCTGTTACGATCCTCGAAACGAATAAAGCGTTATTCGGCAAAGTGCGCGAATTAGCTCATGCCCGCTTAACGAAAACTTATGAGATCGCTGATAAAGGAAAACGTGAAGAAGCGCTGAGCAGTCTTCTCGATGAGTTCACAAAGGATATGGCGATCTTTGATGCCTGCAAGCGTGATGAGAAGGAAACCATCACCTCCGGCCAAGTCCGTGCCATCTTTGATCAAGTTGAATATGAAGTTGTCCGTACCTCCGTTTTTGAACGTGGGATTCGCGCGGATGGCCGTGGGTTGAACGAAGTCCGTAAGATCGACTGCGAAGTCGGCGTTTTGCCGCGTACGCACGGGACCGGGCTTTTCACCCGTGGACAAACGCAGAGTTTAGCGGTTGTCACCCTCGGGACCCGCGATGACGAGCAAATGGTCGAGTCGCTCGAAGGGACTTCTTACAAAAAATTCATGCTTCATTACAACTTCCCGTCATTTAGCGTCGGGGAAACCAAACCGATGCGCGGCCCCGGCCGTCGTGAGATCGGCCACGGAGCGTTGGCTGGGAAATCGTTCAAAGCGGTCCTTCCGTCGAAAGATGATTTTCCTTACACGATCCGTGTTGTTTCTGAAGTTCTCGAATCCAATGGTTCTTCCAGCATGGCTTCGGTTTGCGCCGGAACCTTGTCATTAATGGACGCTGGTGTTCCGATCAAGGATGCCGTTGCCGGTATTTCCGTCGGTCTTATTTCTGACGCGAACCGCTCGGTTTTGATCACGGACATCATGGGCTTGGAAGATCATTTTGGCGATATGGATTTCAAGGTGGCTGGTACCCGTACCGGCGTCACCGCGATCCAGCTCGACCTTAAGATCAAGCAGGTTTCCGTGGATCTTTTAGCCAAAGCGATGACGATGGCGAAAGAAGCACGCTTGATGATCTTAGATAAAATGCAAGCCGCGATCTCTGCGCCGCGTCCGGAAATCTCGGATTACGCTCCGCGCATTATTTTCACCCAGATCGATCCGTCGAAGATCGGCGAAGTTATCGGGCCGGGTGGGAAAATGATCAAGAAGATCATTGAAGAAACCGGTGTTTCTTCAATTGATATTGAAGACGACGGTAAAGTCCTTATCGCGTCCGCTACCAAAGAGTCTGCAGAAAAAGCCAAGTCCATTATTGAAGGCATGACGGTTGCGCCGATCATCGGCACGGTTTACGACGCCGTCGTCAAGAAGGTCATGAATTTTGGAGCTTTCGTTGAATTCATGCCCGGCAAAGAAGGATTGGTCCACGTCTCGGAATTTTCAAGTTCCTACGTCAAGGACGTTGAATCGGTCGTCAAAGTCGGCGACAAGTTCAAGGTTAAACTGGTCGAGATCGATAAGATGGGCCGGTTGAACTTGAGCAAAAAACAAGCAGAGTAATTGGCAACGTAATTACTTTTATTGTAAAATAATTACAATTGATTAGCGGGTGGCCCGGAGGCGGGTGCCCTGCCGCCCGCAGCGTAAGCGAGGACGGTAGGGTGCCGCAGGGACAGGACCCGCGTAAACGTAGCCCAATTCCAAAGCCCCATGACTCGGGAACACCTTAATGAAGTAAAAGGCATCATTGTCTTCACCCTTGGCCTGATCTTATTGGCCAGCATGCTTTCTTTTGTTCCGACCGATATTTCTTGGTACACGACCAACCCGAATTCTCCTGCAAAAAACTTGATCCGTATCGTCGGGGCCTATGCGGCCGGGTCACTTTTTTTTGTTTTTGGTTTTAGTGCGTATTTTTTGGTCATTTTTCTTTTTTTCTGGGCTTGGAATAAGTTCTCCTCCCGCGAGATCAGCTTCACCCCTGCTAAAGCGATCAGTTTTCTCATTTTGTTCAGCGTGATCAGCGCTTTGTTTAGCATGGTCGGGCCGCAGGAAGCGTTTAGCCGTTTCAGTCGCGGCGGTTTCATCGGTTTTTCGTGCGCGGATTTTCTCGTCAATTATTTGGGAAGAATGGGCGCCTATTTGATCCTTGTTGCCGTCGGAGCATTGACCTTTGTCATTACCGGCGAACTTTTGGTCTCGCCGTTCGTTGTAAAACTTTCGCAGTCGCTTAAGGAACTTTGGCTCGCGTCTCAAGGCAAATTAAAAGCCCGTCAGGAGAGAAAGGCCGAGATCCCAACCGCGCCGAAGCTTCGCCCGGCGGTTACGCCGTCGCCGGCAGGAGAGAAGAAGCCGTTCGCGATGCCGAACTTGATGCCGCAAATTAAGGCGGCAGATAATTCGACGAAAACGGAAGCGCCGAAGCCCGTGCCTGCTCCGGGGAAATCGCCCGTTGAAGCGGCAGCACCCGCAAAGCCGGCCGACGCGCCGAAGCCGAATATTAAGATCCTCAAAGGCGACGATAAGGATAATGAAAAAGTCGTTGAGGTCGAACCGAAAGTCGTTGGTGAATATCATTTGCCGAGTTTAGACCTGCTCAATAATTCTCCGGTCGTGACGACCACCCGTTTGCAAAGTGACCTGGCGCAGGGGGCGAAAGTTTTGGAAATGACCCTCGCTGACTTTAACGTCAATGCCCGCGTTGCTGATATCGAACACGGCCCGGTCATTACGCGTTATGAATTGGAACCGGCGCCCGGCGTCAAAGTTCAGAAGATCACGTCGCTGGCCGATGATATCGCGCTCGCGATGAAAGCTCAGACCGTACGTATCGTCGCTCCGATCCCGGGTAAGAACCGTGTGGGTATAGAAGTCCCTAACAGTTCCTCGGCGGCGGTTTATCTCAAGGATGTTTTAGCGGTCAGTAAATTTCAGCACAGCAACTCGAAGTTAATGCTCGCTCTTGGAAAAGATATTACCGGTGCGCCGCTCATCTCGGACTTGGCGGAAATGCCGCATTTGCTCATTGCGGGGACGACGGGTTCGGGTAAAACCGTTTGCGTGAACGCGATCATCATGTCGATGCTCTTTAACGCGACGCCGGATGAATTGAAGTTTTTGATGGTTGACCCGAAGATGGTCGAGTTGAGCCAGTTCAATGACATCCCGCATATGCTTTGCCCGGCGGTGACCGATACTGCCAAAGTTTCGGCCGCGCTCAATTGGGTCGTCGGTGAGATGGAAGCGCGTTATCAAACTCTTTCGAAAGCAGGCGTGCGCAATATTAAGGGTTACCACGCGGCTGGCAATAAAATGCCGTACATTGTCGTTATTATTGATGAGTTGGCGGACTTGATGCAGGTTTCAGCCAAGACAGTTGAAGGAGCTATCACCCGTTTGGCGCAATTGTCGCGCGCGGTCGGGATCCATTTGATCTTGGCGACACAACGCCCGTCAGTTGACGTCATTACCGGGGTCATTAAAGCGAATTTTCCGTCGAGAATTTCTTTTAAGGTCGCGTCGAAAGTTGACTCTCGTACCGTTCTCGACATGAACGGTGCCGAAAATCTTCTTGGAAAAGGGGACTTGCTTTTTATCCGTCCGGGCGAAGCCAAGCCGGTGCGCGGGCAATGCGGTTATGTTACCGACGATGAAGTTAAGCGCGTCATAGATTTTATCAAGCCGCAGCAACAGCCGGTTTACAATGACAAGATCTTAACGAGTGCGAAAGCACAGACTGGCAATGAAATGGCGATGGACGATGAACTTTACGACGAAGCTTTGAAGCTGGTTCTTGAGATCAATCAGGCATCGGTGTCCATTTTACAGCGCCGGATGCGTTTGGGTTACACTCGTGCTGCACGCCTTATTGATATTATGGAACAGAACGGGATCGTCGGGCCTTATTGCGGCAGCAAGCCGCGCGATATTTTGATCAACCGTGAAGAATGGCTTTTACGCAACGAAAATCCAAAAACCGAGAATTCATAATAGCGACGGGGTCATATGTCAAACTTAGATGATCAGCAAAGAACGGGCCAAGTGACGCGGCGGGGGTTGTTGTTAAAAGAGACCCGTGAGGGCCGCGGTTTAAGTATTGAAACGGTGCATGAAATGACCAAGATCCCTCTCGATGTTTTGCATGCCATCGAGGAAGGGTATACGGTCCGGATGGTTTCCGCATATTATTTTAAGGGTTTTATTAAGATGTACGCGAAGTTCCTCGGCCTGGACGCAAGCCTTGTTCTTGATGAGCCAATGCCGGAAAAACCAGCTGCCGCGGTTGACTCCACAGGTGCGGTTTCCGTGGTTTCCGACCCGGAGCACCGCAAGTTCAATGAATATATTTCCCGTCAGAGCAAAAAGCAAATGATGATCAATTTAGGCTTCTTGGGAGCTTTTGTGGTCGTCGCTTTGATCGCTTTTGTAGCGTGGGGGAACCGTCCGAAAGGCCCGTCACAGCCGCAAGCGCCGAAGGTTAAAAAAGAATCACCGTTGAAAAAAATGTTAGAGAAGCAAGCCGCTGACCGTAAGGTCGTCGAGCAAACAAAGCCGAAGCCGGCGAAGGCGCCGTCTGCGTCGCCGAAAGTTGAAAAGAAGGAACCGGCCCGTGCTGTCGTCCCCGTCGAGACTCCTGCGCCTGAACCGGTAGAAGAAGCGCCTGCCGAGAACACAAAGGCCGCAACGGGCAAGAAGGTCACCCTTTCGATCAAGTCGAAAGCTGCGGGTTGGCTGCAGGTCAAGGTTGACGGAAATCTGGTCTTCCAGTCAACGTTGCGCGCCGGCGCGGCGGAAAGCTGGCAGGCCGACAAGTCGATCGAACTTTCAGGAAAAAATGTTAATAATCTGGAATTTGAGGTGAATGGTAAGGTTTTAGGGCAGCTAGGCAAATCTGATCGGGGAGCCCGTCGGGTGGTCATCACTAAAGACGGTTTGACAGTGAAGAATTAATGATCAAGAAACGAAATCATACAGAACAAAGCACGACGCAGGACTTCCACAAAGAACGATTATCAACAGGCCAAAAGGTCGGGGTTATCAATCTTGGGTGCGCGCGCAATCTTGTCGATTCCCAAGAGATCCTCGGGCGCTTGAAGAAGACCGGTAACCGTATTGTGGACATCGAACACGCCGATGTCGCGATCGTCAACACCTGCTCATTTGTCGCCGACGCTAAAAAGGAATCTATTGATACCATCTTAGAACTTTTGGAACTCAAGAAACAAGGCAAGCTCAAGAAGGTCATTGTCGCCGGATGTTTGGCCCAGCGTTATGGTAAAGAACTTGCCGCTGAAATGAAAGGTATTGACGCGATCGTCGGGACGCCGTCATTCTTGAAGAATGAAGTGGCGGACCAGGTTTCTCTTACACCCAAGCATTTTGCCTACGTTAAAATTTGTGAGAGCTGTTACAATCGTTGCAGTTTTTGCGCGATCCCCGGCATTAAGGGTAAGTTTTCGTCGAAGACGATCGAAAGCGTGCTCGAAGAGATCAAGCGTTTGGATAAAGCCGGAGTGAAAGAAGTCAATATTATCGGGCAGGACATTACCGCTTACGGAATGGACCTTTACCGCGAGAAATCTTTGGCTCGCCTACTAAAAGAGATCGTTAAGGTGGCCGAGAATATCCAGTGGATCCGTTTGCTTTATGCTTTCCCGGCGCACGTCACCGACGAGCTTATTGAAGTCATGGCCGCCGAACCCAAGATATGTAAGTACATTGATATGCCGCTTCAGCATATCAGCGATAATCTGCTTTTAAGCATGAACCGTGGGATCACGACGGCACAGACCAAGGCCCTGATCAATAAAATGCGCAAGCGCATGCCCACCGCAAGTCTGCGTACGACGTTCATCGTCGGGATGCCAGGGGAAACAGAAGAAAATTTCCAGGAACTCCGCGAATATATGCTGGAAACCCGCTTTGAGAAAATGGGCGTCTTTGTTTACTCCCGTGAAGAGAAGACCGCGGCCTATGACATGCCGGGACAGGTCGCGGAAACGGTTAAAAAGAAGCGGATGAATACTTTGATGAAGGATCAGCAAAGTATTTCGCATGACGTCCAGCAAGGTTTTGTCGGGCGTACGCTTAAAGTTTTGATCGACGAAAAAGAGGAAGGTTCAAACGATATTTATATCGGCCGTTCCGAATATGATGCCCCGGATGTGGACGGCTCCGTGTACGTCAATAGCAAGCGCGTTCTAAAACCCGGCGATTTTGTCAGCGTCAAGATCACCGATGCATTAGAATATGACCTGGTAGGGGAGCTCCTGGCATGAAAAATCTTCCGAACATCCTTTCGATCTCTCGGTTCTTTGTCGCGTTGGCATTTGTTTATTTTTATCAGATCAATCAGGCATGGGCGGTCTTTTTGTCTACGGCCTTATTTGCGGGAGGGGCCTTGACCGACTTTCTTGACGGGTATCTAGCTCGCAAGTATCAGCTGTCTTCGGATTTTGGGAAATTAATGGACCCGATAGCGGACAAATTCCTTGTCCTCTCGGCGTTCTTTGTTTTTATGGCGCAAGGAGAGATCGCCGTGTGGATGTTTTACGCGATCGCAATTCGGGAAGTTTTTGTCACCGCATCACGGCTTTCTCTAACGCGAAAAGGAACTGTGGTCGCCGCCGAGGCCGCGGGTAAGCTTAAGACCGTCCTGCAGATGGTCACGATCTTTGTGATCTTGGGCCTCAATGTTCTCGCTCATTCGACGAGTGACCCGTCCTCCTGGGTGTTTCAGCAAAACACCCTGTTCTTCTTCTCGATCGGCACCCAGATTTTGATGATCCTCACCGTCACTTTGACCCTGTATTCAGGCGTCTTATATTTTCTCTGTAACCGCACACAGTTATTCTAACCAGCACTACCATAAAGGAAAGAACATGAACGAAGAACAGCATGATGAAGCGCCCGCATCCGGGTCGCAGGGAGAAGTTGTCTATTTACTTAAAAGATTGCAAGAACAGCTGACATTTTTGGAACGCAAGGTTGATCTTTTGATCTCACAGTCCAAAGAACGTGAACGTCCTGCCCCGGCGTATGATAAAGAACGCAGTTATGCCAAGCCGTCGTACGGCTCGCCGAGGCCTTATGCTTCTGAGCGTCCTACTGGCGCAGGCCGGCGTGAAGGCCGTCCGTCATACGGCAGTAAACCGTCTTATGGCAGTAAGCCATCGTATGGCAGCAAACCGTCCCGCCCGTCGTATGGCAGTAAACCTGGCGGGTTTGCCGGGAAGAAGTCTTTTTTTAAGAAGTAACCGATTTAATATAGCGGTCCAACAGGGACTGCTGGAACAACAAGGAGAAACACATGGCTTATCAAGGTGGTTATAACCAAGGGCCGCGCGAAATGCATAAGGCAACTTGCGCTGATTGTAAACAGGAATGCGACGTCCCATTTAAGCCGCGTGAAGACCGTCCGGTGTACTGCAAGGACTGTTTTAACAAGCGTAAAGGTGACAGCCGATAAGAAGAGTAAAGCACCCCTATTGATCCGTTTATCGGATCAGTAGGGGTTTTAAAGGTGATATTATGATGAGTATTGCCCCTGCCTTGATCATTCTATTCCAGTTGTACTTGATCTTTACCGTCGTGGTCCTTCTGCTGGACAACCGCACCCCGTCGGAAACCTTCGCGTGGATCCTCATTTTTATCCTGATGCCCGGCTTGGGCCTCGGCCTTTACCTGATGTTCGGCCGTAATTGGAAACGCAGTTACAATCACAAAATCAAATTGCCGCAATCTATCGCTAAAGAACTCAGCGACTTATTCAAGCCGCTTGTCGCCCAGCAGGCCGAGGTCCTCAAACAGATGAAGAACAAAACGTCCATTTATCATGACGACCTCATGACCCTGCTGTTTCAAAGTTCAAACGCGCTTCTCACTACCGGCAATAAGGCCGAGATCTTTCATAACGGGAAAGATAAATTTGACCGTCTCAAACAAGACCTCCAAAATGCTAAGGCGTATATTCATATGGAATATTTTATTTGGTATTCCAAGGACAAGCTGGGCCAGGAGATCAAAGATATCCTTATTGCTAAAGCCCAAGAAGGGGTGGAGGTCCGTATTCTTTATGATTATTCAGGGTGTTTTTTGACCCTGAGCCAGAAATACATCAATGAGTTAAGGGTGAATAAGGTCCAGATCTATCCGTTCTTTAATTATTTATCGAATTTTAAAATGCACACGCTCAATTACCGCAATCACCGGAAGATCGTTTCTATCGACGGGAGAATCGGTTATACCGGGGGTGTGAACGTGGGGCAGGAATATATTGACGGCGGCAAGCGGTACGGTTCTTGGCGTGATACCCATATCCGTCTTGAAGGGCAAAGTGTCAGCGTTTTGCAGGCGATCTTTGCCGTTGATTGGTACAACACCGTAGAGAAAGCAGATATTCTTGATGCGAAATATTTCCCCCTGTTAACCGACAATAAGCCGGTTGATGGGAATTTGTCCGTACAATTAACGACGTCGGGTTTTGATTCGCCCTGGCCTTCGATCTTGCAGTTATATTTCACGCTGATCACGATGGCGCAGAGAAATATTTATATCGTTTCGCCGTATTTTGTTCCTGACGAGACGTTATTGATGGCGCTGAAGACGGCGGCGATGCGCGGCGTTAAAGTCGCTATTATGACCACGGGTGTGGCGGATAATCCTGTCCCTTATTGGGCGGCATTTTCATATTTTGAAGACCTCTTGAAGGCGGGGGTGAGGATCTTCCAATATGAAAAAGGATTTATGCACGCCAAGATCTATTCCAGCGACGGTAAGGTGTGCTCGATCGGCTCAGCCAACTTTGACATCCGCAGTCTTCAGCTTAACTATGAGGTTAATGCGGTCTTTTATGACGACGACTTGACTCAGCAGGTTGATGCGCAGATAATGGAAGATCTCAAACATTGCAAAGAGGTTCTCGTGTCTGATCTTAAGCAATCTTCGGTTTTGGCGAGGTTAAGAAATTCGTTAGTCCGCTTGATTTCGGGGATATTATAAGGAAAATTAAGGGGGAAGCTTTAAAGGAGGGTCACTATGAAAAATTTAGTTCTGTTGGTTTTGTTCGCCGCCATCTCGTCAACGGCCTTTGCAAAAGTGAAAGATGTTGATGTCGTAGAGAAAGTTGTTTCGCCCAATTGGGATAAATGGGTGGCTTGTGAGACTACCGTGGATTGTGTCGTCGTTGTCGGCGTATGCGGCACCTTGGAGGCGATCAACCAGTCATCGGTGCAAGAGCATGAAGCCTATGTTGAATATGCAAGTCAAAGCGTTCGTTGCGTAGCGTTGAGCAAAGACTTAGCGAAGGACAAGCCCCCGGTCGTTTGTGTGCAAAAACAGTGTGCTTTATTAGCCGCTCAATGAGCCGAGGCCTCACATGACAAAACTGTTACGGTCACTAATCTTTTTGATGATTTTTATGGCTTCTCTCCACCCTGGAGTGGCCAGCGAAGATCGCAGTAGTATTGTGGCTCTGCATGTCCCCGCGGTCGAAGATTTAGTAGGGTGTTCGTACGGGCCCTTTAATGTGGCATTCTTGTGCGACCCTAAGTGGCAAGTTCACGAAGATGAGGATTTAGTCGTTTATAGTATTGCGTCTTCACCAGCCGTTAGTTTAAGTATCACTAAGGTCAGTGATAATCTCAAGTCCATTGAACAGGTCAATAAGGCGGATTTGGCGCTTACGGGGCAATACGCGGATGGTTTTGTCCTGCAAGATGACACCTTGGGAAATAAGAGAGTTAAAATGGTCATGGGGTTCTCGAGGGCATCCGTCGAGATCAGGTACCTAGATTATTACATTTTAAATGAAGGGAAACTTTATAGTCTTCTGTTCGCGGTCGACCCCAAAGAGGCGTGGGACAGTTATAAATTTCTTATTAAAGCTATCGCCCAAAGTTTTGATTTCAGGTAGAGGAGAATAAGATCAGCCCTCGGATGAGACAGTTTTTAGTTGTCGCTGTTACTTTTGTTTTTGGTTTTGTATTTATGTATTTGGTCATGGATTTTGCACATTACTTGTTCAGTTTACGGTGATCCCTATGTTACAATGGCAAGCGAATGGGAGTTGGATAAGGTCTCTCAAAACGTTGGTTAACCGCGGGATGTTTTAGTGCAAAGGAGTCGG
>JADLGJ010000010.1 GCA_020849375.1 Candidatus Omnitrophota bacterium | reverse complement strand
TTCGGTATCGGCAGTTTTAATCACGGGCAAAATATGGCCGTGATCTTTTCCTGGGTCTTTCATCAGACCGATATGGCCAGTGCCCAAAGGGATTGGTTCAATATTTTTTCTTACCCTTATTATTTATTCCGTCTTGAAACAGTTCTTTTTGCGCTAGCATTCTTTGCCAATTTCTATCTTGCTGCGAAGAAGAACTGGAAGCCGTTAGTGCCTTTTGCTTTGGCCCTTTTGCAAATGGCCGTCTTTACCTGTGCCAGCGAAAAGGGTGCGCGTTACGTCGGGGTTGTTCTTCCATTTATGGCGATGTCCGTTGCGTATTTGGTGAGTTGGTGCTGGTCAAGTGTCCGGGAACCTAAAATGCGGGCCGCGGTTATCGCGTTTTCTTTGCTCATGGCCGTCATGATGGCGTATAAATCTTTTGCCCTGGCGAGCAGCAGCCCTTCTGATTATCGAGCATCGGCGATGTTGTTGAAGTCACATGATCCCCAGGCCAAGATTTTATCAAGCCAGCCGTATGTGCAAAAACTTTATTTTAAGAATGCGGACGATGTCCGTGAAGTTCCGTCGAGCTTTGAGGTCTTGCTCTCTGAATATAAGAATGGTTACCGTTACCTGGTGCTTTGCCCGCAAGCCTATATTTCGATGACAGAAAGCAAAGCGCGTTTTGATCCTCAGTTGCGAGGATATATGGGTTTTCTTATTATGAAGTTCCCCCCAAAAAAGATCTATCCGCATTTTAATGCCGCCATCATGGAACGCTTTGTTCTTGAGCATAATGAAAACCTTGGCCGTTCGATCAGGTTTTTGAACGCCGCGGAAGCGCGGCATTTTGGTGTTTTGCGTATTTATGACCTGGGAGAGATCATTCCGCCCATGCTTAGTGCTGCTGCACGTGCTTCGGTCCAGGGGCAGGGTGGAGGCAAGTAGTATGGTCAAAACATTACCTTTCTTGCAGGCGGCAAAGAACTTAAACCTCCCGGGGCTAGACGATAATCTTTTTGCTTCTGCGGAGTGGTCGAGCGTGATCGTGACAACGTACGGCACAAAGATCTTTGTGAAATATATTGAGCGGGAAGGCAAGGTCGCCAGTTACATTATTTATTCCGTTGTTAAGAATTTTCTTGAATGGAAGATCTGCATTTTATCGTATTCTGACTATTGTGATGGGCATGTTGAAACCTTGGAGGATTGGAAGGCGTTTTTCGCGTCATTGCGGGCTGAGTATCCTGGATATCGTATGGCTTTGCGTAATTTGAGGGATCCCTTGGCAAAGCAAATGCCGGAATTTAGGGTTCTCAGCACGGAAAAGTTCCATCTTCTTGACCTTCGGCCGGAATTACGGCAGGTTTGGAAAAATACGCATGATTCTTTCCGGGCGGCTGTTAAGCAGTCAGAGAAAACGGGTGTCGTTGTCCGGCGCTGTGAGAAAAAAGAATTAAGGAAATTTTATGACCTGCATTTAAAGATCCGTAAAGAAAAATATAAAGTATTCCCACAACCGTACCGTTTTTTTGACGTCATTTGGGAAGAAATGATCGCTAAGGGTAACGGCGTGCTTTTAGGCGCTTATTCGCCGGACGGGGAATTTATCGGCGGGAATATTTATCTTGTATGTGGGAACACATTCTATTATAAATTTAATACGTCATCGCTCAGCAATTTGAAGTATCGTCCCAATAATCTTTTGTTTTGGGAAGGGATCAAGTATGCGAAAGCCCTTCGTTGCCATTGGCTGGACCTCGGGTCGAGCGGCGCGGAGCAGAAGGGGCTGATCCTTTTTAAAGAACATACCGGAGCACAAGCGATGGAGATCACTCATTTGGGGTTTGAGCCGCCAGGATATAAATTCAGTCAAAAGCGGATCTTGAAAGTGATGACTAAAACTTTTACACTTCCGTTCGTGCCTAACGAGATGGTTCGTTGGGGCAGTTCCATTATTTATCCATATCTTGCATAACATGAGCACTGACCTGAAAAAACTATTTGAATCCTGGGGCAAAACGGCAAAACGTGAGTATGTCGACCAGCAATGGCTTTTAAGTAAATGGGAAGTCGTTGAAGGCATCGTTTGGCCGCAGGAAAAGATCAACCTGATGACGCAAACCATTGTTGATGGATTGCAGCTTCAGAAGAGTGATTCATTAGTTGATATCGGTTGCGGCGGCGGTTGGATCTTGAAACAATTAAAACCGTACGTAAACCGTATCGTGGGTTTGGATTTTTCCCAGTCCATGCTGGCCAATGCGCGGCAATTTTGTCCTCAAGACGATCTTGTTTGCGGAGAGATCGGGCGGTTGCCGTTCGGGGATGAGGTTTTTGACCATGGGTTAAGTTACTTTGTATTCTTGAATTTTTTGGATGATGATTTTGTTGAACGCGGATTGTTGGATGCTTTAAAGACTATCAAGAAGGGTGGGAAGTTGCTCGTCGGACAACTGCCGGACAAGTCGAAATCAAAGTTATACGATCATGCCAAAGGGGAGTATTTAAAATATTGTGAAAAAAGGTTCCGCTTGGGCGAAAGCCACCGTGACGTTTGCCGCGCGCCGCAAAAACTTTTTGATCTTGATAAGTTGCGTGGTTTTTTAGAGCGCGAGAAGATCGATCATGAGTTTCGCAGATCGTTCAATCCTTTTTTCCGCCCGGGAGTGGAACCGACGGTTGAGTGGCGTTTCGATTTAGTTTTAAAGAAATGACATTTTGGGAAAACATTTTGTTATAATAGCCACCATATTTATGAGCCCTTTTACTTTTAAAAATTTATCAGACCAGGTTGAGAATTACGACGGCCAGTACCGTGACGACGTTGTTGACGGTTCGTATTTTGGATTTCCCATTGAAGCTGTTTTGAATGCGGAAACACGCCTGACGTCATCCACGACCCCATCCGTCGCGTATTTTTCCATGGAATACGGATTAGCCCCGAGCATTTATAATACTTTTAATTTGACCCACCCGATGAGCGAGAAGAACCAGTTCTTCAAGCATGAGGTCTTTTCGAATAACTGGATGTGCGATTATCTTTTTAAGGTTCAGATCGACAAGATGCTCGACATCCCGATCTATGGCGGCGGTTTGGGTGTTCTTGCCGGCGACACGATCAAGAGTGCGGCTGACCTTGGCGTCTCTTTCGTCGGGATAGGTATTCTTTGGAACAAAGGGTATTTTAAACAGAATTTTTGGTATAAGCATGGCCAAGTCCCTGAAGAACTGCAGTGGGACCCGTGGTCTTATCCCGGGCTTGTTCCGCTAAAGAATATTGTGACGATCGATACGAAGGAAGGGCCCTTGGCCTTGCGTTTGTGGAAATATTATGTTTACAGCCATGACAAAAAATCGTCCTGTCCGCTTATTTTGCTCGATTCGAATTTGCCGCAAAATCCGCCGCATTTTCAAAAATTGACCGACCAACTTTACCGCAGTGATAATGTCTGGTGGAAGATCTTTCAGCGTGCTTTGCTTGGTATCGGCGGGATGAGGGCTTTGCAAAGTTTGGGTTACAGTATCGATTGCTATCACCTAAACGAAGGTCATGCCGCTTGTGCGATCTTGGAAAAATATGTTTCGCTGGCTGACAAAAGCGAGATGGAAAGCTTTAAGGACAAATTTGTTTTTACATGCCATACACCCGTCGAGGCTGGCCATGACCGTTTTAATATCAGCGATATGGCAAAGGTTTTGAATCATGAATATATTGAAGCCGCCGAAAAATTCGGTAAGGCAACGCCCGATTCTCAACAGATCAATTTTACGATCATCGCGCTTAATAATTGCCGGAAGGCGAACGCCGTTGCACAGAAACATGGCGAGGTTATGCGTTACCAGTTCCCGAAATACGCTGACAAGATCGGTGCGATCACGAACGGGATCCATTCCCATACATGGATGTCGGAGAGTTTTGCAAAACTTTTTGACCAATACCGTCAAGAGATCGGCGATTGGCGCCAGGACCCGGAAAATCTTGTCAATATTACAAAATTAAAGAAGGATGAGAATTTCCGCAGGGATATTTTTAATGCGCATCAGGTAAATAAAAAGAATTTGATCGAATTTGTCCGTCATTGGCAATTGCGGGATGATGTATTCACTTTGGGCTGGGCACGGCGTATTGCCGGCTATAAACGTCCCGCTTTGATCTTTCATAATATTAAGGAGATCATCAATCTCGCCCACGATATTGGGCCGATGCAGATCATCCTGGCGGGGAAGGCCCATCCCAATGATGACATCGGCGCTGCGCATATTGATGACATTCTTGATCATATCGACGAGCTCAATGAGCATAAGCATCTGATCAAAGTTTTGATCTTGGAAAATTATGACACTTTCTTTGGGAAACTTTTAACGAACTCCGTTGATGTCTGGCTCAATAATCCGTTGCCGCCTTTTGAAGCATCGGGCACCAGCGGGATGAAGGCGATCATTAACGGCGTTCTCCAGGTGAGCACGTTGGACGGCTGGGTCGTCGAAGCGGAAAATGATGATATCGGCTGGATCTTTGGTTATCAACATTCAGGCGGCGATATCGGCACGGAAAAGGACCTGCGCCTTGAAGAAGATTCCAGCGCTTTGTACCATACCTTAAAAAGTGTCATGACAATGTACTACCAGACTTTGCAGGCCGGACATTTGAACGTGAATAGCCCTTGGATCGACAAGATGATCCATTGCGTGGAACGCAGTGCTTTTTTTAATACGCAACGGATGGTCAAAGAATACCGCGACCAAATGTGGCATTTGAAGGGGTAGGAGGTCATGCGTCAATATTTAGACCTGTGTAAATATATCCTTGACCACGGCGAAAAAAAAGAAGACCGTACCGGCACCGGAACCCTATCGGTTTTTGGCCAGCAAACGAAATACGACTTGCGCGACGGTTTTCCGATCGTGACCACCAAGAAGATTTTGTTTGCCGCTGTCGTGCGCGAATTGTTGTGGTTCTTAAAAGGCGCTACAAATATTAATGATGGGTTGAAAGAATTCACCCCGATCTGGAACGCCTGGGCTAGTGAGTCCGGCGAGCTGGGGCCGATCTACGGATACCAATGGCGCAAGTGGGAAAAGTTCGTTAAGGATGGGGAAGGTTATCGCAAAGAATATGTTGACCAGATCACGGAAGTGATCGCGCAGATCAAAAAGAACCCAAACTCCCGTCGCCACATTGTCAGTGCTTGGAATGTTGCTGATATTGAGCGCATGGCCTTACCGCCGTGCCACACGTTCTTTCAGTTCTATGTTTGTAATGGCCGTTTAGATTGCCAGCTGTATCAGCGTTCGGCGGACGTTGCGCTTGGTGTCCCGTTCAATATTTCCAGTTACGCGTTGTTGATGAGCATGGTCGCGATGGAATGTGACCTGACCCCCGGGATCTTTGTTCATACTCTTGGCGACGCACACATTTATTTAAATCATGTCGAAGGCATTAAAACTCAATTGCCCCGTACCTGCAAACCTCTGCCGCGTCTTAAGCTCGCGAAGAAGAAGGTCTTAGATTTCACTTTTGAAGATATTGAACTCCTCGATTATCAGCACGACGCTTTTATCAAATTTCCCATCGCGGTATGAAGCCATTCAGCATTGTTGTTGCGGTTGACAGCAAGTCCGGCATCGGAAAAGCCGGCGGCTTGCCATGGCATTTACCGGCGGACATGAAACATTTTAAGAATATCACCACTCACAATTTAAGCCAGAACGTTGTGGTCATGGGCCGCAAAACATGGGACTCGATCCCGTCGAAATTCCGGCCTTTGCCGCAGCGCCTGAATGTTGTGATCTCGCGGCAAGCTGGCCTGGCTTTGCCGCAAGGCGTTATTCATGCCAAGAGTTTTGAACATGCTTTAGAACTTTTGGAAGATGCTGGGAGCCGCGCCGGGGAGACCTTTGTCATCGGCGGCGGACAGATCTTCCAGCAGGCGATCGCTTCGCCGCTTTGTCAAAAACTCTATCTGACCCGCGTCGAAAAAGATTTCTCCTGCGACACCTTTTTCCCCGATATTTCCCGTGATTTTACCGAGACCGACCGCAAAGGCCCAGTTCTTGAGAACGGGATCCCGCTTTTTTTCTGCGAATATCAGCGTAACAAATCGTAGTTTTTCCTATTGCCCAAAGAACAAATACGGCTGTTTTGACCGCCCAAAGTGGCAGCGCTTTCTTTCTGGAGGCTATTTTCTCGATAAACACTAGAAAATAAACGACTTAAGGCATTATTTAAAAGTAGTGAAATTTTAATAAAATCCCGCGACTGGCGTGGACGTTGAAGTGGGTTCCAACTATACTTGGTTTATTAGCTTCCTGTGTGATCTTTGTGTAATAGGTGCGGGGATTCTTCCCCGGTAAGGGAGGTATTGTCGTTGAATATGCACCCTTCGAAAAATGTCCTTCTCATAGATGATGAACAAAAACAGGCGCGCGTGCTTGGGATGCTTCTCGAAACGCGCGGCTATGACGTTCAAACCGCTTTTACTGGCGGTGAAGCGTTCCGAAAAGTTTCCCCCGATTGTGACCTTATCCTGCTCGACCTGATACTTCCCGACATAGATGGTTTTGAAATATGCCGCCGGTTAAAACAAAACGAACAGCTTAAACATATTCCCGTCATTATATTGAGCGCTTTTGCGGTCAGCCAGGATCGTGTGAAGAGCCTATATCTTGGGGCGGATGATTTTTTGGCCAAACCTTGCGAACATGAAGAACTTTTTGCCCGCATGGAAGCGATCCTTCGCCGTCGCAATGGCGGCGTCGCGAATGGGGAAGATAAGATCATTGATGAATTGCACCGTATTTTGCATGAAAGAGCGGTGACGCCATTTTACCAGCCGGTCTATCAACTTCAACCGTTCGAGCTTTTAGGGTTTGAAACACTGACGCGCCCGGTGACAGCAGGGAGCATGAAGAACCCGGAACATTTCTTTAAGATGGCGTTACAGTACGGCCTTTATCCGGAGATCGAACTTTTAGCGTGGTCGAAAGCTTTTGAAACGATCAGCCGTAAGCACTTTAGTGGAAAAGTTTTTCTTAACTGCAATCCTTATTTTATTGAGTCGGTGCCCTTCGCCAAAGTCCGTGCTTTGATGGAGGAGTATCATATGAATGCCAAGGATGTTGTTTTGGAGATCACGGAAATGTCCGCGATCCCTAATTTTGAACTTTTCTATGAACGTCTCAAGCCGTACCGCGAGTACGGTTTTTCTTTTGCTATTGATGACCTAGGGCGCGGTTATGCGAGCCTGGAGTCGTTGGTTGAGATCCATCCGCAATTCGTTAAGATCGACGGTTATATTATCCGTGACCTTTATCGTGACGACCTTAAGAGGAGCATCGTTGAATTTGTCAGTAGTTTTTGTAAGCGCCACAATATTGCAGTTGTAGCCGAAGGGATCGAAACGCAGCGGGATCTAGATGCGGCGCGTAACCTGGGACTTAATGCCGGACAGGGGTATTATCTCTGCAAGCCGCAAAGCGAACTTTCCCTCGATGTTTTTCGTGGTTTGGCGCAATCTTCCAAATTCCAACCGAACGGCAACTCATTTAATATTTAGTTTTGCGCCCTATCTCTTGACAGCTTAATTATTTAGAAGTTTTTTCGCAGAAAAGTTTAGGCAACTTTTGCTGGTTTATGTATAATAAATTAAACTTCAGCCAAAGGAGCCAAATGCCTAAGCTTAAAGAGCGTCCTGTCATTACCAAAAAGGTCTCCGTTATGAATTCTGCGCCGCAGAGCATTTATCATGATGTTTCCCGTTTTGGTGAAGAGGATATTTATCTTTTTAAGGAAGGGAATCACTTTCGGCTTTACGACAAATTAGGCGCCCATGAAATGCAGCGCGATGGGGTTAGTGGTGTTTACTTTGCCGTCTGGGCTCCCAATGCCGAATGGGTTTCAGTCATTGGCGACTTCAACGGTTGGAACGATCAAGCACATCAATTAGCTGCCCGCTGGGACAGTTCCGGCATCTGGGAAGGTTTCATCCCTAATCTCACCAAGGGTGCCGTTTATAAATATCATATTGCGTCACGTCATAATGGTTTTCACGCTGATAAAGCTGACCCATTCGCTTTTTTTGCCGAACTCCCGCCATGTACCGCTTCAAAAGTTTGGAATATTGATTATCAATGGCAAGATACCGCTTGGATGAAAAAGCGTGGTGAAAAGAATTCTAGTCAAGCGCCGTTCTCTATCTATGAAGTTCATTTAGGTTCGTGGCGCCGAGTTCCTGAAGACAATAACCGCCCCTTGACCTACCGCGAACACGCCAACTATCTCGTTGATTACGTTAAGAAAATGGGTTTCACGCACGTCGAGCTGATGCCGATCATGGAACATCCGTTTTACGGGTCATGGGGCTATCAATGCCTCGGCTATTTTGCGCCGACGAGCCGCTACGGTAATCCGGAAGATCTGATGTATTTGATCGACAGTTTTCATCAACAGGGCATCGGTGTCATTTTGGATTGGGTTCCTTCGCATTTTCCGGGGGATGGCCACGGTCTCGCGTATTTTGACGGCACACATCTTTTTGAACATTCAGATCCGCAAAAAGGTTTTCATCCTGACTGGAAGAGTTATATCTTTAATTTTGGCCGTACCGAGGTCAAAGAGTTTCTGATCTCCAGCGCTTTGTTCTGGTTCGAGAAATATCACATTGACGGCATTCGCGTTGATGCTGTCGCGTCCATGCTGTATTTGGATTATTCCCGTAATCACGGAGAATGGATCCCGAACGTTTATGGCGGCCGCGAAAACCTTGAAGCGATCGGATTTTTAAAACAGCTCAACGAAGTTGTTTATCAGAAGTTCCCTGACGTGCAAATGATCGCCGAAGAATCAACCGCTTGGGGAGGGGTTTCCCGTCCGACGAGTTGGGGAGGGCTAGGGTTCTGCATGAAATGGAACATGGGTTGGATGCACGACACCTTGGAATATTTTAAACAGGATCCGATCCATCGGAAATATCATCATAGTGAATTGACCTTCAGCATGCTTTATGCCTACACGGAGAATTTTGTCCTGTCGTTATCGCATGACGAAGTCGTCCATGGCAAAGGTTCTATTTTTGGCCGCATGCCGGGGGATGATTGGCAGCGTTGGGCGAGTATGCGTCTTTTATACTCCTATATGTTCGGCCATCCGGGCAAGAAATTGCTTTTTATGGGTAATGAATTCGGACAATGGGGTGAATGGAAACATGAAGACAGTCTCGACTGGCACGTCATGCAGTACTCGCAACACCGCGGTGTCCAGAGCATTGTCCGTGATCTCAATGGGATCATGAGCCGCGAACCGGCGTTGCATAAATTCGATTTTGAGTGGTACGGGTTTGAATGGATCGACCATAATGATTGGGAAAGCAGTGTTTTGACCTTTGTCCGTAAAGGCCCTTCCCCTGAAGACACCATTTTGGTGGTCTGCAATTTTACTCCGATGGTTCGTTACAACTATCGTGTCGGCGCACCGAGCGGGGGAGAATGGCAGGAAATCTTTAACAGCGATGCGCAATGTTACGGCGGCAATAATATTGGCAATTTCGGTGGCAAGCATTCTGAGAATATCCCATGGCATGGCCGTGAATGTTCTCTGTCACTGACGTTGCCGCCGCTCGGGGTTGCGTATTTTAAGCATAAATGAAAGCCGTTCTTGATCATAGATCTGTGGTCATAATTGGTTTTTAATTAAATGGCCGAAAAAATAAAAAAATTTGTTTGCCTGCATGGCCACTTTTATCAGCCGCCGCGTGAAAATCCATGGCTGGAAGAGATCGAGATCCAGGATTCAGCTTTTCCGTATTTGAACTGGAATGAACGAATCACTGCAGAATGTTATGCCCCCAATTCTGCATCCCGCATCCTCGACGATAAAGGCCATATCCGCGATATCGTCAATAATTATTCAAAGATGAGCTTTAATTTCGGGCCGACGCTTTTGGTCTGGCTTGAGCGTTTTGCGCCGAATGTTCATGAGGCGATCGTTGAGGCTGATAAGGTCAGTCGTAAGAATTTCTCCGGGCATGGCGCGGCTTTGGCCCAGGCGTATAATCATATGATCCTGCCGTTGTGCAATGAGCGTGACCGGCGGACCCAGGTCATTTGGGGGATCGCTGATTTTGAGTCGCGTTTTCATCGTAAACCGGAGGGCTTGTGGCTACCCGAAACAGCGGTTGACACTGCGTCATTAGAGATCTTAGCTGAGCTTGATATTAAATTTACGATCCTCGCCCCGCGCCAGGCAAAACGTTTTCGCAAGATCGGTGACAAAAATTGGACAGCGGTTAAAGACGCGAACATTGATCCACAGCATCCTTATCTCTGTCGTTTGCCGTCGGGGCGGTCGATCGCCCTGTTTTTTTATGATGGCCCTATCTCGCATGATATTGCATTTGGCGGCCTGCTCAATAATGGAGAAGGTTTCGCCAATCGTTTAACGGCTTCTTTTCCCAATGACAATCCTTCGTCACGGTTGGTGACCGCTGCGACCGACGGGGAAACTTTTGGCCATCATCATCGCTTTGGGAATATGGCCTTGTCGTATTGTTTGTATTCGATCGAGAAAAATAAGTCGATCCAAAATACCGTTTATGCGGAATATTTAGATCTCAATCCGCCGGAATTCGAAGTTGAAATCCATGAGAACTCATCCTGGAGCTGTGCACATGGCGTTGAGCGCTGGAAGAGCGATTGCGGCTGTAAAGTCGGCATCAATCAATGGCATCAAAAATGGCGTGCTCCTTTGCGGGATGCTTTGGATTGGTTGCGTGACGCTTCCTCCGCGCTGTTTGAGAGGGAGATGTCGGCGATTTGCGCTGACCCCTGGCTTGCACGCAATGAATATGTCCGCGTCATGCTGGACCGCTCGCAGATCTCGGCCGAGAAATATTTTTCAGCTTATTTTCAAAGCCCGCTCTCCAAAGAACAAAAGATCACGGCCTTAAAATTGTTGGAGTTGCAGCGCCATGCGATGTTCATGTACACGAGCTGCGGCTGGTTCTTTGATGAAATTTCCGGGATCGAAACCGTGCAGATCCTTCGCTATGCCGCACGTGTGATCCAGTTGTCTAAGGAGGTAGCCGGGGTCGAGCTGGAGCAGGAATTTGTCAGTCTTTTAGAAAATGTTCCTGGGAATATCCCGGAATATAAGAACGGGGCCGAAGTTTACAAGCGGTTCGTTAAGCCGTCAAGCATCAGTTTGTTGAATGTCGGCGTGCACTTTGCGATATCGTCGGCGTTTGAGAGGTTTCCCGAAACAGCTAATGTTTATTGCTATTCTATCAGGACGGTCGTTTCTCATGATTATGAGATCGGTAAACAACGTCTGCTGATCGGCCGTGTCCAGATTCGTTCTCTTATCACATGGGAAGAAGTGGATGTTGATTTCTCGGTACTTTATTTCGGGGACTATAATTTGAACGGCGGGGTCCGTTATCATGAGAACGATGAATCATTCAAACAAATGCATAATCAGCTGCAGGACCATTTTTTGCGCAGTGATATTCCGGAAGTCATCGGCCTGATGAATAAATATTTTGGGCTGCATAACTATTCTCTCTGGGACCTTTTTAAGAATGAACAAGGGAAGGTCCTTACTCAGATTTTTGAGTCGACAATGGATGTGATCGCAGCAAATTTCCGCGAAATTTATGAACACTACTATCCGTTGATGCGCATCCGTCCGGACCTGAAGATTCCCCTTCCGAAAGCTTTGGCGATGACCGTCGAGTTCGTTCTGACGCGGGATATGACTACGGCATTGGAGAACGACTTTCTTGACCTTGATAAGATCGAGCGCCTGGCCCAGGAAATGCGGCGATGGACTTTCACTCGCGACAAGGAAAACCTTGGCTTTGTCGCCGGACGGCGTATTGAAAGATTGATGACACAGTTTTATGACAATCCGCATGATATCGACTTGGGCCGCACGATCGCGACCGTGTTGCGTATTTTGCGGACGCTGTCGTTGACCCTCGACCTTTGGAAGACGCAGAATTATTATTTTGCGATGAGTAAATCAATCTATCCCGACATGAAAAATAAGATCAAGGAAGGCGACGGTTTTGCTCAAGACTGGGTCGCCGGATTTGAAAACCTCGGACGTTATCTCAAAGTTTCCATCGAATAAGAGCCCCTATGTTTACACGGTCCAGTGGGATCCTTTTACACATTTCTTCTTTACCGTCGTCCGGTGGGATCGGTGATTTTGGCCCGGCGGCGTATGCTTTTGTGGACTTTCTTGCTGTTTCGCAGCAAAAGTATTGGCAGATCCTTCCGCTTAACCCGACGGATGCAGTTTACGGCAATTGTCCGTACAGTAGCCCGTCAGCTTTTGCGCTA
Source organism: Candidatus Omnitrophota bacterium (assembly GCA_020849375.1). Lineage (GTDB taxonomy): Bacteria > Omnitrophota > Gorgyraeia > Zapsychrales > JANLHA01 > JADLGJ01. The sequence continues at coordinate 18,412 of JADLGJ010000010.1, read as the reverse complement.
AATACACTTTTTATTAGCCCGGAGTTATTGGTTAAAGACGGCCTACTTAAGAAAGATGAATTGAGCGCGCTTCCGGCCCCGTCCCGTCTTGACCGTGTTGATTATGCCGCCGTTATTGAACGTAAAAATAAACTTTTTGACCAGGCCTTCGCCCGCTTTAAGAATACGGCGATGGAAAATGAGGATTTTTCGGCTTTTTGTAAAAAAGAGGATTATTGGTTAGCCCCCTACGCCCAATTCGTTTTATTTAAGAAACGTTTTAACGGAACGATCTGGAGCGATTGGCCGGAAGATATCCGTGAGCGCCGCAATGATATTCTTAAAGAATTTTCTGCTAAGTTCCCCGATGACATTAAAAAAATAAAATTCTTACAGTTCATCGCGTTTAAACAGTGGACGCAGTTGCGAGCCTATGCCCGCACAAGAAAGATCGCATTGATCGGCGACATCCCGATCTATGTTAATGAAGACAGCGCCGACGTTTGGGCGAACCCGCAAATCTTTAAACTTGATGCGAAGCTTAAGCCGGTCTTTGTCGCCGGTGTTCCCCCGGATTATTTCAGTAAGACCGGGCAGCGGTGGGGGAATCCGGTTTACGATTGGGAACGCATCAAGGCATCGGATTATGAGTGGTGGATGAAGCGCGTTCGCCATAACCTAGAATTATTTGATACGGTTCGTATTGACCATTTCCGCGGGCTCATGGGTTATTGGCAAATCGCCGCAGCTGAACCAACCGCGATCAATGGCCATTGGGAGAAAGGCCCCGGTGAAGATTTTCTGGCACGCATGCAAAAGATTTTTCCTGGCCTTTCTGTGATCGCGGAAGACCTAGGGGTTATTACGCATGACGTTAGCGAGGCAATGCATAAATTTAATCTTCCGGGGATGAAAGTCCTGCATTTTGCGTTCAGCGGTGACCCGCATCATCCGTATTTGCCGGAGAATTATTCTGAACAAAGCGTTGTTTATACAGGAACACATGATAATAACACGAGTAAGGGTTGGTTCCGTAAAGATGCCCCGCAGCACGAGAAGGATTTTTTGCAAAAATATTTACAGAAAAAGATCGATGAGAATAACGTTACCGGCGCTCTGATGGAAATGGCCTTTAAGTCCCGTGCCCTTCTGGCTATCGTCCCCATGCAGGATGTTCTTGATCTTGATGAAACAGGCCGGATGAATGTTCCGGGAACTGTTTATGGTAATTGGGAATGGCGCCTGTCACCGGAAAGTCTTTCTCAGGCACGTGCCTCACGCCTCGCACAACTCGTTCAAAATACCCAACGATAATCAATAAAATTGGCTTTATTTCTTGAGGGGAAAGGGGGGCTGTGTTAGAATTCCCTCGATGAGAAAACTCCTGAATGTGCTGTGTGTGTTTGCTCTGATCAATTCTCTCGGCTGCAGTCAACATCGTGTGAAACCATCAGCGCCGATCCAAGCCATAGCCCCGCTAAAAGACGCGCGGATTTTTAAACCAGAACAGTTGGCCAAAGGTGGCAATCTTTTGGTCGTTCCTTTTAGCGCTGGAGCAGGCGTTGAAGCTAGTGATGAGTTAGACCGCCTCTCATTGTTGATCGTAAAAGGGATAGCGGACGTTCTCGCTGAACATGGGCAACAATTTAAGCTTTTGGCCGCTCAGGACGCTCAAAGTGCGGATATGGTGATCAAAGGGCGTATTATTGAAGTGGTGGAAAAGACCGGGCTTTCAAAACCGTGGGGCAAGAAGCCTAAATATTTACGATTAACGATTGAAGGATCTGTCCTTGGCGTCGAGAACGACGACATTTTGGCAAAATTTACGGAAGCTAAAGAGATCAAGGGCAAGAATGTCCGGTTTGAAGGATTGGGTTATGAGATCGGTGTCGCGATCGGACATTTTTTGTTAAGCGGTCAAGAACGATAAAAATTTTATAAGATCTGGAGTCATAAAGTGATCGTTGTAACGGGTGGGGCAGGATTTATCGGGAGTTGTATCGTCGCACGGCTGAATACCTTTGGTTGGGGCGATATCATGGTCGTGGATCATCTTGTGGACGGTGACCCTAAACATGAGAATTTAAAAAAGAAGAAATACGTCCAGTATTTAGATAAAGCAGATTTCTTGAAGGCGGTCTTGGCTGATCAGTTGGACCCGAAGATCGAAGCGATCGTCCACATGGGCGCATGTAGCGATACGACGGGAACCGACGCCAAGTATTACGAAGAAAATAATTTCTTATACACAAAACACTTGGCGGAATGGTGTTTGAAAAAAGGTGTGCGTTTTATTTATGCCAGTTCGGCGGCGACATACGGGGACGGTAGCGAAGGTTATTGTGATGATGAAGCCACCATGCGCCGGATAAAGCCTTTGAACCTGTATGGCGAGTCGAAACAAAAATTTGACCTGTGGGCTTTAGACCATAAGGTTTTAGACAAGATGGTGGGGCTCAAATTCTTTAATGTCTTTGGCCCGAACGAATACCATAAAGGGGACATGCGTAGTGTTGTCGCCAAGTCGTACGCCAAAGTCGTTGCCGAAGGGAAGATCGTTTTGTTTAAGTCGCATCACCCTGATTTTAAAGACGGCGAACAGAAGCGTGATTTTATTTATGTTAAAGACGCCGTTGATGTTGTGATTTTCTTCTTAGAAAATCCGAAGATCAACGGGATCTTCAACTTGGGGACTGGCCAGGCGCAGACGTGGAATGAGCTGGCGAAGGCACTGTTTGCGGCTGTTAATAAAGAACCCCATATCGAATATGTTGATATGCCGGAGCATTTGCGGGCACGGTATCAATATTTTACGCAGGCGGATATGACAAAGTTACGGCAAGCTGGCTATACCCAGCCGTTCCTGAATCTTCCGGAAGCGGTCAAGGATTACGCCGGTTATTTAAAAACCAATAGCCATTATTAATATGCCACTCACGCTCATCGTTGCTTTTTTTGTCATTCTGGCTTTTGTCGTCGGGGCTTCATTGCTTTTTCGCGGTTTTTCAAAATTGCCGGATGCCGAGATGATTGCGCCGGTCAGTGAATTAGAAAAAGCGCAAACCGATCTGAAAGCAGCTAGCGCTGAGACCGAAAAAGTCCGTGCTCAGGCCAACACGTTGGCTGTCCAGCTCGAAGAGATGAAGGGGAAAGTCGCGTGGGCTGAGGGCAATGTGAAGTCGCTGGAAGAAACACTCCGTAAAAGCAGCGAGGCCCAATCCCGCATTGACCAGTTAGAAAAAGACCTGAGTTTTCTTTCACAAAAAGCGGATTCGCAAGCTCGTGAATCGATAGACGTCATTACGCGCCTAGCGGCTGAAACCGAGGTTTTAAAATTACAAACCGCTGCCCCAGCCGCGTCGGAAGATTCATCGGCCCTGAAGGATGAAAACCAGAAGTTGCAAATACAGGTTGACGGTTATGCCAGTAAGGTGAAAGACCTCGAGGCCGCCGTGGCGGCTGCTCAGGAAGCCGGTACAAAGTATGCTGATGTTACAAAAACCAATACGCAGCTTACCGAGGAAAATGCGGTTCTCAAAAAGAACCTTGCCGAACTTGATGAAAAAATAAAAGCTGCAAAAACGGAAGCGGAGCAATTTAAAGCTCAGCACGAGCAGGTTGTGAAAGAATTGCAGGCGAAGATCGCGCAGTTGGAAACTGAACGTCAGTCAGCTGTTGTGCCTGCACCTCAGCCTGTGGAATCCGCCGTAAACGTTGCTACTATTGAGGAAGAATTACAGCGTGTCCGTGCGCAAAGCGAGGAAAAGATCGTCCAGGCTAATGGGGCGTTGGTTAGATTGAACGCCGAAATGGAAACACTTAACGGGCAGCTTGCCGAAAAAGATGAGCGCCTCAAGAAATTAACAGAAGACCTTTTTTCGACGCGCCAGGAACTTGCGGGATCTTTGCGTGCCGTCAATGATCTCAAGCAATCGAAGGGCGTTGCTCCGGCTCCTTTGGCCGACGACGCTGAGAAAGCTGACCTGCAGAAACGTTTGGATGAATTGTCGGCGGCACATCAACATTTGAAAGACAAAGAAAAGGTCTTGTCCTATAAATTGACACAATCGCGGGCGCAGGCTTTAAGTCTTGAGCGGTTATGTGATGAGCTCAAAGAACAGGTCGAGCGGGGCCCGGTTTTTAAATAAGGGTTGATCTATGATCGTTGCCGGCGATATTATGTCGGAAGAAGTTTTTAGTGTCCAAGAAGACATGTTGATCCGCCAAGTCGCACACATGATGTTGCGTAAGCGTGTTTCTGCTTTTCCTGTTGTTAGCAAAAAGGCCGGTCTCGTTGGTATCATTACGATCACGGACCTTTTTATGATGATCAATAAAGCCTTTATCAAGAAGACGGACGAGGAATTTGATATGCGGCTCGCGATGTTCCGCGAGATGACCGTCGGACAGGTGATGACCTCGAAAGTTATCACGATCAAGCCATCAACAACGTTGGAAGAAATTATCAATTTAGTTGTCCGTAAAAAGATCCATGTTTTTCCGGTCATGAAAAAGAACAAGATCGTCGGTATCGTCAGCCGGCATGATATATTGAATGCCGTATTTTCCTATGATTAGCGTGCATCGGGTGTGCACGCTAACCCCGAGCCGGTTCCTTTGGGCGAGGGGCTAATAACGGAGGCGCTTATGGAAAACAAAAGCACTGTTGACGTTTTTCGTCGTCGCCGCGAGCAGATCACTCATTCATTGCTTCAACTTCAGTCCTTGCGCAATAATTTCCGCGAAGCCCGTCGGATGATCGGGGAGCCTCGGGAAATGATCTATTATTATTTTGGCCGTCAGGACGAACATTTTTACGGTAAATTGGAAAGTTTTTTTACTGATAATCGCCCGGCGCTCAAGATGATCGAGTTTTTAAAACACGACCTCAAAGAACTTAAAATAAAAACATTCGGTTTCTTTGAGCAGTATGGCTACGGGAACCCGTTGGAACAGGGGCGGAACTTTCCCCGCGATTTGCGCTGGTATATGCAATTGGTCACTGACCGCTTTGGCGTTGAAGAAGATTATTTGGTGCCATTGCTCAAGAGGATGTCGGAAGAGAGCGGTTCACCTTTGGTTAATATCGTTTAAGAAAGAGTATTATGAGAAAGTTGTTGGTTTTGTTTTCGTTGTTTTTGTTGAGCGGTTGTGCGGCGATGCAGGAGGATGCCAAGATCCTTTGGGGGTCATCAACTCAGGCATTAGAAGAAGACCGCCCTAATGCCGTGCGGAAAACATTTTCCTGCGTTCCGTCAGAATGTTTTGAGCTTGTCTTGAAATTTGCTAATGCTGAAACCGGTGAAATGGTGGAGTTGAGCAAGACCGCGATCGAAACGGAATTTGATCCTTCGTATGGTGCGAACGTAAAACCGGTATTGCAAAAGGGCAAGAATCTTGATGTTTTCTTGAAAGACCGCAAGAAAAATGTCATCGTCGTCATGGGGGTTCCCGATCATGTCAATACGACGGAAGTCGGGATCTTTTTTACGCCTGTGGAAGGCGGGACCAGCGTCGAGGTCACTTCTTTGAGCACCGGCGCTAAAGTGAAAACCTCAGAGATGATCTTTAACGAACTCGCAAGGAATTTTAAAGATATCAGTTCATGATCGAACATGAAATGCTTTTTTTAGGGCTTTTGGTTGATGGTCCCAAGCACGGCTACGAGATCAAAAGAACGATCGACGAAGAGCTCTTTCCGTTCGTGGGCCTCAAGATCAAATCCATCTATTATCCCCTCAAGAAAATGGAGCAACTCAACCTTGTCCGTAAGGATGTCGGGCGGGAAGGGAAGTTCCCTGAGAAATTTGTCTACAGCATTACGCCTCAAGGCCGTAAGATCTTCGACCACTTGATCACCGAGAGTTTTCTTTCCGTTGAGCGGCCGTTCTTTAACATTGACCTTTCGCTTTATTTTTTGCCTTACGTTGACAAAAAGATCGCTTATAAAAAGCTGCGCGGCCGCGTTAGTTTCTTGAAACGCATTCAGCGTGATCTAACCCGGCTTCGCGCCCGTGAAACGACCCCACCCTTAGCCAAGCACCTCTCGATCATCCTTGAACATGACCTCGACCTGGTCGAGGCCGAGGTCAAGTCTCTAAGCCGTTTGCTCGCCATTCTCGGCAAAGCTAGCTAAGCCCCTACAACTGCGGAACTAATCCTTGACTTTCAGGTGTTTTTAAATAAAATCAAAGTACTAAAATTTTACTACTATTCTGTGTATTAAATATAAATACTACGTATGAATATAGTTACACTTTTACAGGAAAACGCCAAAAAGTACGCTTTGAAGCCGGCTTTGGTCTTTCATGACCACAGCGTGAGTTTTGCTGATCTGCCTGCCAAGGTGTTTCGCCTGGCGCATGCTCTGCAAAAACTCGGCCTTAAGAAGGGTGACCGTCTGGGTGTTTTTTTGCCTAATGGCCCGGAATTTATCTATTCATATTTAGCCGGTTTTGCCTGCGGAGCGACCGTTGTTCCTTTAGATTTTATGCTTAAAAAGGAGGAATTAGTCTCCTGTTTGTCGCACTGCGATGCGACGATCTTTATTGCGCAACACCGCCCCGACCTCAACTTTTCCGAAATATCTGCCGAAGTTCCTACGCTCCAAAATATCATTATTGTTAATCATGCTGAAGGTGAAGCCAACCCGTTCCAGGATCTGATCGCTCGGTCTGAGGACTCTGCGGTTAAGGCCGACATCATTGACAGCGACCCAGCTTTGATCATGTACACGTCGGGAACGACAGGGAATCCGAAAGGGATCTTGCTGACTTATCAGCATCTCAAGGGCTCACCGGAAGCGATGAAGTATTTTGTTGACCTGACCGACAAAGACATTAAATTGGCCGCCATTCCGTTCAGCCACATCGGCGGATTTATTTATATTCAAAATTGTTTAGTTTACGGGATCACCTTGGTCATCATGGACCGTTTCAACCCATATGAATTTTTACGCCTCGTTGATCAGCACAAAGTGACGTGTTTCCATATTGTGCCGCCGATGTACAATGCGCTCCTTTCTTTGAAGCATATTGAGAAGTTCGATCTCTCGTCGTTACGTTGGGTCGTCGTTTTTGGTGCGCCGAGCTCGCCGGAGATCATGGAACGTTTCCATAAATACTGCCCGAACGCCCAACTTTTGAACGGGTGGGGCATGACCGAGACGTGCCCGCCTAATACTGTCACGCCATTAGGCAGTAAGAATATCGCGAGCGTGGGCAAGCCTTCGCCGTTATCAGAGATCAAGATCGTTGATGAGAATGACAAGGAAGTTGCGGCCGGAGAGGTCGGCGAGATCTTGATCCGCGGCTGGATCGTGATGAAAGAATATTATAAAGACCCGGTAAGTACGGCGCAGATGAAAAAGAACGGCTGGCTTTATACCGGTGATCTCGGGCGCAAAGATGCAGAAGGCTATATTTATATCGCCGGACGGAAAAAGGAAATGATCAAAGCCGCCGGGCAGATCGTTTATGCGCCGGAAGTCGAAGCCGCTTTTTATAAGCATGAGGCGGTCTTAGAAGTTGCGGTGATCGGTGTTCCCGACGAGATGCGCGGGGAAGCGGTCAAGGCCTTTATTGTCTTAAAGGACGGGCATGGGGCGACCGCAGAAGATCTGCGTTACTTCGCCCGCGAGCATTTAGCGAATTTCAAGGTGCCTCAATCTATTGATATTCGCCCCCATTTGCCGAAGAACCGCACGGGTAAGATCGATAAGGAATTATTAAAACAAGAAGTGCTGGCTCGATAACACGAAAGGAAAGACGATGCAGAACATGCGTAAAGAAGTTCATATGACCGGAAAAGATCTGATGGGAATGGTGCAATTACGTCCGGAAGACCTCGGGCAATATGCTTTGGTCCCGGGCCCCAAAGAGCGCCTTGATGCGATCACTAAGAAACTGGAGAATCCGATCAAGAACTTTTCTTTCATGGAATACAACATGTACACTGGGATTTTTAACGGCACTAAGGTGACCGCGATCAACGGCGGGCGCTTTGCGGCCGATACCGGCATCACGACCGAGATCCTTTGTAACGCTCAAGCCAAAGTTATGATCCGCTTGGGAAGCTGCGGTGCGTTACGTGAAGACATGAAGGTCGGGGATCTCGTTGTCGTCGACAGCACGTTCAGCGGCGAAGGCGTGACCCCGTATTATGTTGATAAAAACTTCAAGACAACATCCTGTAAAGATCTAAGCGCAGAGCTCGTTGCGATTGCCCGCAAAGGCGGCAGCACCGTTCACGTTGGGAAATGCTGGTCCACGGATGCGATCTTGCGTGAAACCCGCGAAAATGTCGGCAAGGCGGTCGCCGAAGGCGCTATCGCCGTTGACATGGTTAGCTCGGTTTTCTTAACGATCTGCCAGCTTTATAAGATCCCGGCCGCGGTCATTTTGGCGGTCAGCGATAACGTCATTACCGGGGAAATGGGTTTTCTTAACACCGATTATTATATGGCCGAAGGCGCGATGATCAATGTCGCTTTTAATTTGATCAAAGAGCGCGAAGCGGCAAAAGCAGGAGTCTAATGAAAGAATCTCCGTTATTTTGGCCGGCTTATCTCAAGGGGAACACATTGTTCGTCCTCGATGAAACGCTTGTTCCAAAGCAATTAAAATACGTTAAGGTCAAGAATACTGACGAAGCGGTCAAGGTCATCCGTGAAATGAAAACGCGGGCCTTCGGCCAGTTTCTCGTCGTCCTGAGCACGTTCTTGCTTGAGCTGGAACGCAACCCGGAACTTAATGGGGAAGAGTTGCGTGAAAAGATCGGCAATATCGCGCACAGCCTTAACCGCAGCCGCCCGACCTTTCCGTTCGCGGAAGTCACCGGCGTGGTCGTCCATTGGGCACAGGGCGCGTTAGATGCCGGGCAGGATGTCCGTGCCGCGGTTTTGAAAAATGTTCACGGTTATTTGCAGGGGATCCGTTACCGCCGTATGGAGCGTGTCCAAAGAATTGCCGCCAACATTAAAAGCGGCGACAGTGTTTTGACCCATTGCAATGTCAGCGGCGAGTTAGCGATGGCCGCGGCGATCTGTTTGCAGCAAAAGAAAGATGTCCAGTTTTACTGCACTGAGACACGGCCGTATTTTCAAGGCGCGAAATTAACGTATTGGGAATTAAAGAAAATGGGTGCGGACGTCACGCTCGTCGCAGATAATGCGATCGCGACCTTGATGGCGGATAAAATGGTCAATAAAGTCATCGTCGGTTCGGACCGCAATTGTGCCAACGGTGATTTTGCAAATAAGATCGGGACATATCAGATCGCGGTCTTGGCTAAGGAATTCAAGGTCCCGTTCTTAGTCTTGACCCAGCCGTCGAAGAAGATAGCGTCCGGCGCTGATATTCCTGTTGAGATCCGTGATGAAAAAGAGCTTTTAGAATTTAACCGTAAGAAAGTTTTTGCCGGCAAGGTCAAAGGTCTTTACCCCGGCTTTGACGTTGTGCCGCATAACTATGTTAGAAAAGAGATCGCGATCAATGTCCACTGAGCTTAAAGATGTTGTTTTGATCCAGGGAGTCTTTCGTAAGGATTTCTTTGGCGCTTTGAGCCAATGCAAAAAAGATGTCGTCGTCCTGGAAGGCCGGCCAAATTTGGAAGCGGCACATGATGCTTGTAAGCATTTGCAAAAGGCGAAGATCGTCCCGACGGTCATGGCTGATAATATGGCGGGATATCTTTTTTCGAAAGGTTTTGTGAAGGAGATTTGGCTGGCCGCTCAGGCAAATGATAAAGCGGGCGCAATGTGCGAGATCGGGGCTTTGATCCTGGCCGTGCTTGCAAAAAAACACAGCGTCCCGGTTTTTACGTTCCCTGCCGGGAAAAAGAATAAGCCGTTCGGTAAGCCGGCAGATCTGCAGAAATTCAACGGGCAGAGTGTTGTGACGGGAAAAGTCAAAGCCTTCGTTCCTTTGAACGAGTGGGTTCCCGCAAAATATATTAAGAAAAATTATGAATAACGAGATCATTTTGAGTTTGAAGCGCAATATCGAAGCCATCGGACGTCTGTTATGGGAAAAAGATCTCGTGACCGGCCTTAACGGGAATATCAGCACCCGTTTGGAAAACAATAGCGCTTTGATCACGGCGACAAAAACATGTCTGGGGCTTTTGCAGGAAAATGATATTGTCCAGATCGATCTCGACGGGAATGTGCCCGGCGAGGGGCAGGCCTCGAGCGAACGGTTCTTGCACACGGAGATCTATAAGAATTTTCCTGACGTTGATGCGGTTTTGCATACGCACACCACATACACCAACGCTTTTTATCTCGAGCATGATGTGCTGGAACCGCGGATCTTTGAATCGAAATTTTATTTAGGTGAAGTTGTCGGCATTCCGCAAACAACGCCGAGCGTCACGGACCTTGTGCCGGTCATTGAAGCCTTGAAGTCTAACAGGATCGTCGTCCTTAAGAATCATGGCGTTGTCGCAATGGGCAAGGACTTGTTCGACTGCTTTTTGTTAATTCAAGGCCTGGAAGAAGCGGTCAAGATCGACGCGATCAGCCGGTTATATAAATTTAATCCCGCTGATGCAAAGCCAAAGAAGACAGTTGCCCGGGTCAAAAAAGATCTTCCGGTCAATGAACAGCCTTTTAACGAAGGGGTTGTTGTGGGCGCACAGTCACCCAAGCCCGCAGGGACATATAAATTGTTCTCTCCGGAACAGATCAGTGAAATTGTCCGTTTAGTCAATGCTGATACGCAGATGAAAGACCTCGGCCAGAAAACTAAAATGAATATGAATTTAGCCGTCAAACTTAATGAAACAGGGGAATTATACTGCTTTCATTTTGAGGATGGACAGATCGTTGAGATCGATAAGGACGAAGAGGCGGAATTCTTGATCACCGCCCCGGAAAGTGTTTGGCGTGCGGTTTTTAAACGTCAGATCGACCCGTTCGTCGCCACGACGCAGAAGAAAATGAATTTGCGCGGTGATTTCGCTAAAATTTCCAAGTGGTATGCGCCCTGTAGCCGCATTTTTGAATTGTGGACCCAGGTGCCGGTTGAATAAAATGAACGATACCGATCTGCAGAGATATGTGTGTTACATTGACGGGGCATTTACCGCCAGCAGGGATGAAAAGTTCTTTGACTGTATCAATCCTTCAACGGGTGAAGTTTTTGCGAAGGTCGCTGATGCCGGGCTCAATGAGATGAAAGCCGCGGTCAAGGCCGCACGGGTAGCTTTTGACAGCGGCTGTTGGTCGGACTTAACGGCGCAAGAGCGGGGGAAATATTTGACGAAAATTGCGGAGTTGATCCGCGAAAATGCCAAAGCCCTGGCGGAATTAGAAACCCGTTCAACGGGGAAGACATCAAAACATTCGACCTTTATTGATGTCCCGACCTGTGCGGAAACGTTTGAATATTTCGGAAGTGCCGGCGGATTATTGACCGGCCATGATAATCCGACGACCGCTCCGGTTGCAAGTAGGACGGAACGCGAACCGGTCGGAGTTGTCGGTTGTATTATCCCTTGGAATTATCCTTTGATCATGATGGCGTGGAAGATCGCCCCGGCGCTGTTGGCCGGGAACACGATCATTTTGAAACCGTCCTCGTTGGCGAGTGTTTCGATCTTGAAGCTGGCCGGAATGATCCATGCGGCCGGTTTGCCGAAAGGCGTTTTTAATGTTGTCGCGACCAGTAAGCATGAAGTCGTCGAAGAGCTTATTAAACATCGCGATGTTGACATGGTCAGTTTTACCGGCGGTACCGAAACCGGACAGAACGTGATGCGGCTCTGCGCTGAAACGCCAAAAAAAGTTTCTTTGGAACTCGGCGGCAAATCGCCTAATATTGTTTTTGGCGATTGCGACCTGGAAGCTGCTGTTGGCGGAACAATGTCGGCGATCTTTATGAACCAGGGACAAATGTGCACGGCGGGGTCGCGCCTTTTGTTGGATGAAAAGATCGCCGATAAGTTTTTGGAATTATTGATCGAGAAGACTAAAAATTTAAAGATCGGGCCTGCGAATAGTTATGAAACAGATTTCGGCCCATTGGTCAGCCGCGCACAGCGCGATAAAGTTCTGGCTGCGGTCAATGCCGCAGTCGCCGAAGGAGCTGCTGTCCTTTGCGGGGGGAGTGTCCCGTCCGGGGCAGAATTAAAGAGCGGTTTTTATTTTGAGCCAACGATCCTGGGCAAGGTGAATAATCAAATGAAGGTGGCGCGGGAAGAGATTTTCGGGCCGGTTCTCGTCGTTCTGAAGTTTAGGGAGGAGGATGAGGCCGTTCTCGTTGCCAACGATTCTTCTTATGGTTTGGCCAGTTGTGTGTGGACAAAAGATCTAGAAAAAGCCAACCGCGTGGCAAAAAGATTGCAATGCGGGACCGTTTGGATCAATACTTACGGTGGATTTTATAATGAAGCTTCATTTGGCGGTTATAAGAAAAGCGGTTTTGGCCGCGAGCTCGGGCGTGAGGGGCTGTTTGAGTATACGCAAAGTAAACATGTTTGTATTGACCGGACGCCCGGCGGAAAATCGCTGGTCACGTCGTGGTTCTGACTGCAAAGTTTTGGGGCAGCAAAGATCTTTATAACAACACAGGTTATTAAGCAAGTTAAGAAAATAGGGGAAATATTTAAAAATACCTAAATCATTAAAAGTCCTTCGCTCATTGCATGAGCTCAGGATTATTTTTGAGTAAGGTAGCAGGAGAGTTGAAGAAGCTCAAAAATAAGGAGAAAAACAGATGAAAGTTCTTTTTTTAACACCGCCGCTAAAAGCCTGGGATTCGCACGGGGATCACAAGGCTGCCAACCAAATGCATGCGCAGTTGGCCGCTTATTTGCGTGAAAAGAAATTATCCGAAGTCGCAGCGCTTGATTGCCGCGCGCTAGATATGGGATGGGACGACATGATGAAGGAAGTTGCCAAGATCAAGCCGACCATGGTTTTTGTCGGCGAGCTTTTGCACTCAACCTGCGGCGCGGCGGTCATTGGCTATTTCAATGACTCTTTAAAAATGATCAAAGAATACGACAGCAGTATCAAAACGGTCGCCGGCGGTTTGTGGTATTCCGGCGATTGGGACCGTCAAATGCGCTTGAATCCTTGGATCGATTACATCATGATCGGGGAAGCAGAGTTGACCCTGGAAGATTTGATCAACAATTACAAAACAAAAAAACACGATGAAAAGGATATCCCTGGTCTTGTTCACCGCAACGCTCAGGGGACTATCGTTGTCGGGCCGCATCGTGACATGATCCCCGATCTCAATGTTTTACCGATGCCGGCGTACGACCTTTTCCCGATGGATCGTTATGTAGGGCACACCTACTGGAAACCGTTCGCCGAATTGATGACCTCGCGCGGCTGTCCGGGGAAATGCCATTTCTGCTACGAATGGGCGCTTTACGATGCCCGTACGGCATCTAAAGATTTTACCTCATGGCGTGGGCTCAAAGGTAAACGTATCGTCGATGAACTCGAGCTTTTGGAAAAAACCTATGGTGTTACGACGATTGTTTTTCAAGACGATGCTTTTAACACCGACACGGAAGCCATGATCGAATTCTGTGAAGAGAAACTCCGGCGCGGGAATAAGATCGACTGGGTCTGCCTTGGTCGTGCTGACCAGTGGATCTTACAGCAAGATATTTTACCGCTTATGAAGAAGGCCGGCCTTTTTCTCGCCTTAACAGGCGTTGAAGTTGAGGACGACCTTAGCCTTAGCAAATCAGGGAAAGGTGTCACGATCGCTCAGATCAAGAAAACGATCGATATTTTGCGCGTTAATGATATCGGCTCCGTCGGGACTGTCTTGATCGGGCTTAAGGAGGATACGGAAGCAAAGATCAAAGAACGTTTGCGCGTTGCCGACGAGATCGATCCTGATATTTTTGCCTTGGATTATTTGACTCCGGTCCCTAATTCGCCGGATTGGCGCTATGGGATCAAAAAAGGCTGGTTTGACCCGGAGAAAATTGATCTTAAGACATGGGATTTTCAACACCCGGTCGTCCCAACGGACTTTTTAACGGTTGAAGAAGTCGGCCGCCTTGGGGCATGGTGCATGCGTGAATATTATTCCAAGCCGGAACGTATCCACCGGATCTTTTCGAGCAATTATGACAATAAAGTCAAATTGTGCGTCAAGGATTTTATGGCCAATATCGCAAAGTGGGAAGCGAATTCCCGTACGCCGGCTGTATCCGGAGTGGGCTCAGGCCAGTAGAGGATAATATGACAACGACATTCACAAAGATGGATTGGGATCCGGTCACGGAAGCAAAATTCTTAACGATGATCAAGAGTATCCCGATGTTCCACCGCGATATTGCTAAGCAGGTTGTCGAAAAGAAGGCTCAGCTAAACGCTCAGGCCCGTGGCGCGTCATGCGTCCAGGAACAAGATGTCGTTGACGCGTTCTTCTCGGAAGTTCCAAAGGCGTTCTATAGTCTAATGGTTCGGATATTGGATGGAGCAGGGCTTGATTATGGCCAACACGTTAAAGCGCAAACCAAAAAGTAAAGACTCCGTTATCCACCAGTTCATGTTCCTGGAGGCCCCGGTTGAGATCGTTTCTGCGGAAGCGGTAACGTGGGGGGAGTCGGCCTGGTGGCCGAAGGATTGTTTGTGGAAATATCTCCGCCAAACAGACGGGGATATCCGTGTGGGAACGCAATATGTGATCAAGATCAATAAGCCGTCTTCACATGATTGGGCTGCTGAGGTCACGCAGTTATTGCCGACACGATTGATCGAAAGGACCTTTACGAGGGGGATGTTCAAGGGGTTTGAGCGTGTGCTCCTTGAGGAGAAGTCGAACGGGACGCGGTTGGATTATGAATTACATTTTCAGATCCGCGGGCCGATCAATTTTCTGTTGTGGCCTTTTTATTTGCGTGGGCAGTATATTAAAACGATCAAATCAATTTTGAGTGCTTTTAAAGATCATACTATGGCTGAAGTGCGCCGCCAACAAAGTAAGCTGGATGGTTCCCGATGAAGATCGCGGTTATCGGTGCGGGGGCGATCGGTTCGGTCGTTGCGGCGGAATTATTCAAGTCCGGCGTTGATGTTCTTCTTGTCGGCAGAGCTGACCAAGTTGAAGCGATCAAAAAAAGTGGTTTGACGATCAAAAGAGCGGACGGCAGTGAAAATATCAAATTGCCGGTCGCGGAACGTTTGGGCCGTGAATTTGATCTCGTGATCTTTGCAACAAAGACCCAGGATGTTGATGACGCTTATCTTGGAAATGCAGATTTTTTAGAGAATTGTTTGGTTTTGTCGACGCAGAATGGCGTACAGGCGGATAATATCTTAAGCCCGCATTTTTTACCGGAGCGTGTTATCAGCAGTATCGTGATGTTCGGTGCGACCTATGTCAAGCCGGGTGAGGTCACTTACAATTTTCCTGGTGATTGGATCATCGGTAAACGGTTCGTTGCGAACGACACAAAATTGCATGAGGTTGCGGACCTTTTTAAAAAGAGTTTTTCCGTTGTGGTGACAGACAATATTTTGGGAATGAAGTGGCTTAAGCTTTTTGTGAATTTTAATAATTGTATCCCGGCTTTGATCGGTAAGTCTATGCAGGAAACTTTTTCCGACATGGATTTTTGCCGTTTAAGTGTTTCGCTATTGAAAGAAGCGGTGCCGATCATCAATGATGCGAAAGTTCAATTGGTCTCGCTGCCGCAATTCCCCGTTGAGCGCGTGCAGGGGTTGGCGGCGATGCCGTTAGAGCAGGGCGCGGGGATCATTAACAAAACATTGACCGCGCTTAGTAAAGAGCAGCTATACGGTTCTATCTTACAAAGTATTTTACGCGGCAAGACCAGTGAAATTGATTTTATTAACGGTGAAGTCGTTGCGGTCGCATCGGGAATGAGAATGGATGCCCCGCTGAATCGTAAAGTTGTCCGCATGGTGCATCAGGTTGAGGAAACTGGCAAGTTTTTTTCGCGAGAAGCAGTTAAAAAAGAATTTAGTTTAACGTAATCGTCATTGCGAACGTAGTGAGTCCTTTTAGGACGAACGAAGTGAAGCAATCTGTAATAGATTGCCGCGTTCCTTCGGAGCTCGTAATGACAGTAATGGGAGTCAACAATGGCAAGACGTGTTGTAGTCACAGGGATCGGGATCATTTCACCAAATGGGATCGGTAAAGAAGCATGCTGGAAAAGCATGATCAATGGCGTATCCGCCGTCAAGCGGGTGACCGAATTTGATGTCTCACCGTTCAATACTAAGATCGCCGCGCAAGCCCGCGATTTCGATCCGGTCGCTCTCGGGCTGACTTGGGAAGAAAGCATGCGCATGGACCGCTACGTTCAGTTTGGCGTGGTTTGTGCCCGGATGGCATTGGAAGATTCTGGATTAAATTTGAATAAAGTTGACCCTCGCCGTATTGGCGTGTCGTTAGCCAATGCGATCTGCGGGACGAAATATATGGAAGAAGAATTCGCTCTTGTCACCGACAGTGGGAAAAATGCCATTGATCCTTCCATCGTCCGCCCGGACTTGTATGACGCGGCCATGTTCAACACGCCGTCCAGTGAGATCACTGCGAAATTTGGCCTGAAGGGTGTTTGTAATACGATCTCGACCGGGTGCACCGCTGGAACTGATTCGGTCGGTTTTTCTTTTGAGGCGATCGCTGATAGAGAAGCGGACATTATGGTCACGGGCGCAGCGGAAGCGCCGATCACACCGATCACTTTTGGCGCGTTCGATACGGTCAATGTTCTTTCTGTCACGAATGATCATCCTGGGAAAGCATCCCGTCCTTTCGATGCGAAACGTAATGGGTTCGTTATTTCTGAGGGTGCCGGGGTTTTGATCCTTGAGGAATTGGAGCATGCTAAGAAACGCGGGGCCCGCATTTATTGTGAAGTCGTTGGGTTTGGAACGACAAATAATGCTTTTCATATGACCGATCTCCCACCGGATGGCGATGCGATGGCTGATTGCATCAATATCGCAATGGATGAAGCAAAAGTGAAGCCGGAGGACATTGATTATTTGAACGCGCACGGTTCATCGACACGGCAAAATGATGTTTTTGAAACCAGTGCTTATAAAATGGCTTTGGGACAGCACGCTTATAAGATCCCGATCAGCTCATTAAAATCAATGATCGGGCATCCTTTAGCGGGTGCAAATGGTTTAGAGCTTGCCGTCGGGTGCATGATCTTTGAGCGTAATATTTTACCGCCGACGATCAATCAAGAGTTCCCTGATCCACAATGCGACCTTGACTATATTCCGAACGTTGCGCGGCAGAAGAAGGTCAATGTGATGCTGAAAACATCCAGCGGCTTCTCCGGCATTCATTCGGCGATGGTCTTAAAAAGATTTTTATAATGATGGATATGTTATTAAACCAATTGCAATAACCGGTATCGGTTTAGTCACTCCCAGTGGAATCGATAAACGTAAGTTTTGGTCCAACCTTGTGCACGGCCGGTCGGTCGTTAAAAAAATCGACCGCTTTGACGCGTCGCGATATGCCTCCCACATTGCTGGACAAGTCCATGAATTGGACGCATATAGCAATGTTTCGTCACGCCTTCTGAAAAAGATCGACCTTTTTTCTCATATGGGCCTTGTCGCGTCGGAAATGGCTCTTCAGGATGCCAAGCTTGATCTTTCGCAGGAAGATCTGAAACGCGCCGGGATCTTTATGGGCAATGCGATCGGCGGTTGGTTGTACGCTGAAACGGAATTGCGTGATCTTTATCTCGAGGGCAGAGAAGGCGTGAGCCCGTTCATGGCTTCCGCTTGGTTTCCTGCCGCACCACAAGGACAGATCTCGATCCACTACGGGATCAAGGGCTACAGCAAAACCATTGTTTCCGACCGCGCGAGTTCATTGATGGCGATCGGTTATGGTGCCAAGAATTTATTGCGCGGGAAGAATGATTTTATTCTCGCCGGTGGGATGGAAGCCCCTGTGACGCCGTATGCTTTGTTATGCTGCAACACCTCAGGATGCCTTTCCTCTAATAATGAGGAAGCTGCGACCGCCTACCGTCCTTTTGACAAAAGCCGTGACGGTTTTGCCATTGCGGAAGGTGCCGGAATTTTGATTTTGGAACCGCCGTCCCGCGTGAAGTCGCGCGGCGCTCATGTTTACGCGAATATTATTGGTTTTGGAACGACCACCGACGGTGTTGACCGCATTGAACCGGCCACGGATGGTGTAGAATTAGCACGCGCAATCAAAATGGCTTTGGATGATGCCGGACTAGAACCGAAAGATATTGATTATATTTGTGCCGACGGTGCCGGCGGCCAAACGAGTGACATTTCTGAAACGAAAGCGATCAAATTAGTTTTTAACGGCTACGCAAAAAAGATACCTGTCAGTGCCCCGAAAGCAGTTTTCGGCAATATGCTCGGCGCCTGCGGTGCTATAGACGTCATTACTGTTTTATTGGCGATGGAGCATAACATGGT
>JADLGJ010000009.1 GCA_020849375.1 Candidatus Omnitrophota bacterium | reverse complement strand
TACCGAAAACACATAATAAAAATATCAAAATAGCCCATAACCATTTACGAACATCCGGATAACGCCGATGACTGAACGCTAAATACATTTCACAGAACGTGATCATGACCGGGAGCATGATGAGGCGGTAATTAGAAAAATACGCCATCCCCCAGAAAAAACCCGCCGCAAAGGTCCGCCAGCCGAATTTCGGCGGAAATAAATAGAAATAAAAGCCCGAAAGAACAAGGATCGTGCTCAAGGACTCCTGCATCCCGATCCTGGAATAAAAGACATGGCTGGGTAAAACAGCTAACAAAGCCGTGGCGCCCAAGGCAATATTTTTATTCTTAAAAAATTTTTTTGCAAAGAGGAAGGTCAGGGCAAGGGTGGCAACTCCAATGATCGCGGCCCAAACGCGGGAAAAAGACCATTGCTCCAATCCCCCGAAAAAAATGCGGCTATCAGCAATCATGAACCACAAAGTTTTCCCGCTCGCCAAACAGCGGCTCACATAGGCATAGGCGGCTTTCGAAACTTCATCTAAACCCGTCAGGCGATGATGAGCTAGCGCTTCGCCGAAAGGCCGGTTCCAGTCGAGGTAATACCCCTCGTCGTAAAAAATAAAATCACTATCGTTGATGCCGGCCCAACGGAATATCACGCCGGCCAGGATCAATGCCCCGGCACACCAGACAAAAACTCTTTGCAAACTCATTTTCTCAATCCCAAGCCTAAATAGAACAAAGGCCGCAAAATACTCCACCACCCTGAGAACGGCTTCATCTTAGTATACCCTTCCACTTTTGGCGGATAGATCTTAGTAACAGGAACTTCCGTGACTTTATATCCCAAACGGATCGCTTTAAAAAAAAGATACGGCTCAAGTTCATATTCATTAAGCCATTCCTGCTTCAAATTGATCCGCTGGTCATCTAGCATAGAAAGTCGCACCGCCCGGAACCCATTTGTACTGTCCGTGATGAGCTTGCCGCTAAACAGCGAGAAAAAGAACGGATGGACGAACTGTGTCGCAATGCGGCGATAAAACGGCATTTGGCCGTAACCGCCGCCAGGAAGATAACGTGACCCCTGGACAAGGTCAAACCCCTGTTCGATCGCATTCTTAACTTTCACGATGTCGGCGGGGTCATCCTTATCATTTCCGGAAACAAAAAAGACCGCAGTGTATTTATTTTGACGGCCGTAATCAAAGATCTTTCGGACACCAAAACCGGCGCCTTTACGTTCGGGATTGCGCAAAACCTTGACCGGGCCGCTGGGCGCAATTTGATCGAGCGCGCCATCGGTCGAAGCATCATCAACGATCACGACGTCATAATCCGCATAATTATTAAATTTGCGGATCACCCGACGGATCTTGTCGCCCTCATTATAAACACACGTGCCTATGAGATACTTCTTCATAAAACGTAATCGCCGCTTTTGCCGCCCCGTTTCTCAAGAAGCTTAATATCACCGATGACCATCGTTTTGTCCGCCCACTTCATCATATCGTAGACCGTCAGACAAGCCGCACTTACCGCGGTCAAAGCTTCCATCTCTACGCCAGTTTTACCGTCGGACTTGACTTGCGCGATGACTGTTATCATAGATGTTTTTGCGTTGCTTTCAAAGGTAATGTTAACTTTATTTAACAAGATCGGGTGGCAAAGAGGAATGATCGCGGGCGTATTCTTTGCAGCCATGATCCCAGCGACTTTTGCGGTTTCCAAGACATCTCCCTTAGGAGACCCTTTTGACAGTAAAATTTTGAACGCCTCCCTGCTCATCCTTATCGCCCCGGACGCGGACGCCAACCGTGAGGTCACGTTCTTTTCACTGATATCAACCATCCCTGCAGATTGCTTGCTTCCCATAACGATCCTTTCTAATCTAAAACGGTGATCGACCGCGCCTTAATGATCAAATACACGATCTGCGAAATATGTAAATTTAATTCCCGGAATGAACCAGGAGTGATCTCAACCCACAACTGGCGCTCGCCAACCCGGCAGGACACTAAAACCATGTCCCCGGTACGCTCAACTTTTTCAATGATCGCGGAAAGAATGTTACGGGCACTGATCCCTTTGATCTTCTCGGTTGCAATAAGAATATCTTTAGCCCGGATCCCGACTTTTAACAGAGGCGGGTTTTCAGCCGTATGATAAACCGCCTTTAGAATAACCCCCCCTAAGTCAAGCTCTGCTACCTGCTCTTCCCGACGCATATTTTTAACCGGCAATTCCAGGATATTCTCGAAATCCTCATCCATCAGCGCCAGTTGCTTTTCATTGATAAAAACTTTCTCAGGAGAATCAAAACGCACGCGCCGCCCATCCTCAATAACCATAACTTCCTGGCATAGAAACATTAATTCCGAGACCGAATGGCTCACATAACAGATCGGGATCTTATGTTGCTCATTGACGCTCTTCAAATAACTAATGATCTTTTGCCGTGACCGCATATCCAGGGACGCGACCGGCTCATCAAATAACAACAACTGCGGTTCAGGCAAAAGGGCACGGACGATCGCGACCCTCTGCTTTTCACCGCCGGAAAGATTCGCAGGCATACGGTTTAACAAACGGCGGATCTCAAAAATGTCTATCACGCTGGCAATAAAGGATTGGCGATTATCTTCACGGCGGCCATAAAGGATATTTTCCTCGACCGTCATGTGTGGAAAAAGCAAGGTGTCCTGCCAGACCATACCGATCCGCCGCTCTTCCAAGGGCAAGGACTGCTCTTTGTCAGAAGAATAACAGACCTGTTCATTAACCATGATCTTGCCATTGTCCGGGGTAATAACTCCAGACAGACATTTAAGCAGCGTCGTCTTTCCGCTTCCAGAAGGGCCGAAGATCCCGGTAATACCATCCTTGAATTCCCCGGCGATATTCAACTCAAATTCGCCGACCTTCGATATGATATTAAAACGTACGAACATTATTTTCTGGGCTCCATGAACGCGCCGCAAGAACCGCTTCTCCGCAAGAAATAGTTATTGAACGCTAACCCGCCGTAAGAAAAGATCACAGCAAAAATGATCAGCGGCCAGATCGCATGTTCTTCCCCATTGTAAATCTGCGAAAAAATCGCCAAAGGGATGGTCTGGGTTTTTCCGGGAATATTCCCTGCCAAAACAATGGTCGCACCGAATTCGCCGATACTACGGGCAAACACAAGAAAAAAACCCGCGATCAATCCATTCCGCGCCAATGGCATCGTGATCTTTGCGAATGTTTTCCAGGTGTCGGCGCCCAAGCCGCGCGACACCCATTCCAAGCGTTCATCAACATTGAGAAAGGCCTGCCGCATCGCTTCGATCATGAACGGCGAGCTGACAACGACCGAAGCGAGCAAAGCCCCTTTCCAGTCGAGGACGAAACTTAATTTAAATGTTTGGAATAAAAAACTGCCAAAAGGCGAATTGCGCCCGAAGACCAGCAATAAAAAATAACCAGTGAGGACCGGCGGAAGGACAAGAGGTAAATAAAGGATCGTTTGCAGGACCACCTTACCCGAAAAGCTTTTACGGGCGAAAATCCAGCCCCAGAAAATACCCCATGGGATACAAAGCGTAGCGCTCAAAAGGCCACACAACAAAGACAGGCCTACAGCGAACCACATGTCAGGATTTGAAAGGCTGGAAACCATATTTCTTGAAAACCATTTTACTATGCTCGGCCTGTAAAAAGGATAAAAAGTTCCTCGCCGGGACAATGTTCATTTCGTTCTTGATCACTGCGGCTGAATAAACGATCGGCTCATAAAGCTGGCCTGGGATCACATAGACCTGCTTGACATCCTGCGCTTTCAGCGCATCAGTTGCGTAAACGATCGCGTACTTTGCATTACCGCTCTGCACCAGGGCCAGGGCCGCACGGACATCCATCGCGGGTACCAAATAAGGCTCAACTTTCTTATAGACATCCGCTTTTGTTAACGCTTGTGTTGCATAAACACCAGCGGGAGCGGTTTTCGGGTCAGCGATCGCTAAATGGTCGCCCTTGGTTAAAGTGATATCATAAAGACTTGTGAACTTATCCGTATCTTTTGCTGCAGCGACGATGACCAAGCGATTCGACAAGAGATCAACGACCGATTTGCCATCAACGAGATTTTTACTTAATAACGCGTTAACGCTCTTCTTGTCAGCCGCTAAGAACACATTTGCCGGCGAGCCGTTCTCGATCTGCAAACGCAAGGCCGATGACCCGCCAAAATTAAAAACCACATCAACCTTATATTCTTTCTTGAAATCAACAGCTAGCTCTTTGAGAGCATCGCTCAGGCTCGTAGCCGCAAAGACCACCAGTGGTTCGCCGGCACAGCTCACTGAAGGTTGGGCAATAATACACGCCGTCAAAAACAAACCCAACACAAATCGCCTCATGATCATTCGTCCATCTTTCGAATATATTTTTTGCTGCGTTCTAGCTTTTTGCGGGCTTTAAACTTCTTATTAGCCAACATCAGTTCTTTACCTTTCGTACTGCGCGTACGTTTTTGCCGGCGCAGCTTCTCTTTTTTAGCAATGACGGCCCGGGCCATGCTCTTCTGTCGATCTTCAATCTTGGTCAATAAAAGGCACCACGCCTGATAACGGTTAGCGTTCTGCGAGCGTTCCGCGTGGCACTTGACGCTCAATCCCGTCGGAATATGTAACAGGGCAACCGCGGTCTCAACTTTATTGACATTCTGCCCGCCCTTGCCAGGCGAACGTAAAAATTGTTCCCGGCAATCGCCCTGCGCAACACCCAGGCGGTGCATCCAGGCCATCAGTTTTAAATGTTGTGATTGGGAAGAAATTGTCATGCTAGATCTTTTTATAGAGAACTGCTGACCATGTTTTGCCGCGCAACGTTTTAACTTCCGTCAAAGGGAGTTTCCTAAAAACTTTTTTTAACCCCGGTAAATTCGGCAACGATATCCCCGACACGGCCAAAAATTTCCCTAGTTTGACCCGGCGGACCAGGCCGTCCCCGAACTCCTTAAGATCATGCGTCACCAGGTTCGCCGCGACAAGATCATATGTTTTAGAACTTTTCCACTTCGCAAAATCTTTAGCAAAAACCTTTACTCCGCTGACCTTATTCGCGGCCAGATTCTCCTTTGCGACGGCAATACTTTGCGGGTCAATATCAAAAGCCGTGATGTCTTTGGCCCCGCACTGCCGGGCTACGATCGCCAAAATACCGCTTCCAGTGCCAATATCAATGAATGACTGGAATTGTCCGCGGCAGCTCTCAATGATCTGCGCCATAAACTGCGTTGTTTCATGCAAACCGGTGCCGAAAGCTAAATTTGTATCAATATAAATCGGGAATTTATTACTTGTCTTCTGAGAGACATTCTTGACCCATCGCGGGATGATCTCGATATTCTTTGTCAGCGCAAACGGCTTAATACCTTTTTTCCAAAGATCCTGCCAATCAGAGCGCTGAACCCTTTTCAGCGAAACTTTCACTCCTCGCAGGCCATAGGCCCGGATGCCGGCTACAACTTTTTGTGCTGTAATTTTCTGTTTATGGAATATTTCGATACGCGAACGCCCGCGCTCTTTTTTCTCGACAATATCGTGGGGAGAAATGCCTAATTGCAGCAGAACACCTAACAATAGATCAGCGGCAGCTGATGCCGTTATATTGACTTCGCAGGCAATTTGCCAAACTGTACCCGCGCTAAGCTTCGACCTTCCTGACATTCTGGGCTTGATCACCCTTCTCGCTTTTCACCAGATCGTATTCCACTTGATCATCGGTATTAAGGGTTTTATATCCATCCTGCTGGATAGCCGAAAAATGGACAAAGATATCTTTCCCATTATCCCCGGCGATAAAACCGAACCCTTTTTTGTTATTGAACCATTTGATCTTGCCTGTGACCATGTATTCCCCTCCTGTTAATGTTGTTACCGGTCTTACGCAAAAATTCATGGAATTAAAAAAACAAGGGAATGCTCGATACTAAAATTATTTTACTCAAATTCGACGGAATTTGACAATAAATTTCAATAAAAAATCCCACCCTTTTGGAGGGCGGGATTCTTTAATTGTTTCAAAACCATATTGTTTACTTAGATTGTGCAGTATTCGCAAGGTTCATCAAGAACGGTACGCTCGTGGGAGTCGCCGGCTGAATATCAAGGATGACCGGAGCCAAACCGTCAATACGCAGATCCTTAATATCCTGGTCGGAGATCGGCAACGCCACACCCTTACCGTCACGTTTGATCTGCAGACCCATTTTGTCCGAGCTCAAGTCGATACCACCGACCTGCTTCAAGTCCGCATCCTTAAGCTTCGCAAGGTCCCCTGTAGAAACATTCTGGGCAAATTGTGGGTCGGCTTGAACCTCGGCGCCAACGATCGCCGTCAGTTCGCCGACATTTCTCGCACCCGCAACCCGTTCGCCAAAAGCCGGGTTTTTTGTGGCTTGAAATGCGATGGCGCGCAAAGAAACTGTCGTTTTTGTCGGATCAAACTTTTCCTCCGCGTTGCGGGTCGAATTTGTTGCGATCCCAGTTAAATATTCATGCAACTTATCATCAGCCGCCACGGTCGGAACCGCAGCTTGATCAGCAACCTGGACCGAAGCCAAAATATTTTGTATCGGTGTCGTAGGTGAAGACGCACGTGTTGGCTGCGATATTTCTGAAAGGACACCCTTGACCTCTTTAAGTTCAAAGAATTCCTTCTGACGGCCCGCAATTTTTGTTGCCGGATTTGCAACCCAATTATCAACTTCCGCACGGGTAGGCTTGTTATTTCTGAGACCGGATGGCAATGTATTGGTTAACCCTGTTCTCACATAAGCCCGGTCATATGCGTCATATAGGAAGCTTGCTACAGCTTGTGCGTTAACCTGTTCCCTCGCCGAAGCCGACGGATTACTGGCCACAGAATCACGCTGAAGCTGAGCAAAACGGTCAATATCTTGGCCTCCAACCTGGAATGCCAAAGTCGTAGCTCGATCAGGGGCGACCCCCTGATCTTTTAAGCCCTGGATCATTTCAGGAATAAAATAATCTAGCCGAGCCAGCGCTGTTGGCTTTACTGCAGCCAATTTCTTTACTGTCGCACTCACTGCACTGATTTCTTGCGGCGTTACAGCAGCGGCTGTTTTATCATTGGCAAATCGGCCTTGATAATAAGTCTCTACTGCCACATCATCGCTATTCCTTAAGTAAGCGGCGGCCAACAATGCGCTAACCGCACTGCTTGCACGGACACTGCTCAACGTCTGTACAAATTTCGGGTCAGCAGTAGCTCTGGCGATCGCCTGGCCGCGTTGACCTTGAAAAATTCTCGCCTTCGGATCCTGCTTGCGGGCACTTTGGATCTCCGCAACGTCGGCACGAATAGCAGTTTGCTGTTCAGGAGTGAACCCGAATGTGGGATTCTGAAGCACAATGAAATCTAAAGTATCACTATCCATGGCAACAAGTTTATTTGCCATATCCACTTGGCTGGCAGAAGTATCATTCAGCTCAACTTTCGATGGCTCGACAAAACTACGGGCCAAAGCCGGATTCTGCTGCAGCGTCTGATTAAAAGAAAGTGCAAAGCCGGATGTCGCAGCGGTTCTCATGACCTCGGTCGAGCCATTGTTTGCAATAACGATTGGTTGCAGCGCATCGCGAACCTTAACAACTTCCGAGACAACGGTGGGACTAAAGCCCTGCTTTGCCAAGTCATTATATAGCGCGGGCGAATCTTTCGCATATTGTTCCGACGTTTGAATGGCACGGGAATAAGGGTTAGCGACTTTTTGTAAAACAATAGCTGTCGTTGGATCAATATTGACCGAGCTCAAAAAGGCATCAGGTTTCTCTTGAACGATCGCAACCAATTGCGGCTGGCTTTGCGGCGTCATTAAACTATTGACCTGATCGCGGTCATAACCCATTTTTGTTAATGCGACACGGACGTTAACATCCTGTTTTTTAGCGACGGCAACAGCGACCTGGGTGCGTTCAGCCTGCGCCACAACAACCTTCGCCGGTTTTTCAAAAGCTTTTACGGCAGGTGAATCAGGTGCATCAAAAGCCGTGGTCAAACGTTCATCAGCCAATAAGGTCACGAGACTATCGCCGGATTTTAAGGCCTGGACTTGTTGACGCGCATAAACGGCATCCGCTCGTTGCTGCTCAGGCATATCCTTTGTAGCAGAATCAAATTCTTCTGGAGTCGCATCACCAATTCTCTTTAATATAGTAACTGTTCGCAGATCGAGGTCACTTGCCCGGACCAAACTCTCTCTAGCCGCGGGCATGATATTCTCCGCAACGGAAGCATAATAAGACATGACATCCGCTTTCTTATCCGGAGATACTTTTGCTACAGCTGTCACTACGCGTTGGTGCAATGCGAGTAACGGTACTGGGTTTAAACCATTACGAGTTGCGATCGATTGCACTTGTTCACGACTAAGGCTCGACAAAGCCTGAACAGTCGCTGTACCGGTAACAAAACTCGGGGTTACGCTAATTATAGATGCAGGAGCGATATTCACCCCTAAATTTGCTAAATTCGCATTCGATCTTACCCCTTCCAGCAAGCCGAACCGTGTGGCCGTACCGCCATCTTGTAAACTAAGCCGGGCAGAAACCTGCTGAGTAACAGCGGACGAAGAATTACTAAGCTTGACCGTGACACGTGAGTAATTTGAAGCCGCGCCACCACCTTGAGCGGCTCTCTGCATTTCCGCAACAGCGGAAGTAACCGCGTTCGCAGCGGTCGGAGACAAGGCCGCAACATTCGCGGAACTCATTTGCTTGATCGCGGTCGATGCGCTTAAGTTAGCCAAATTTGCCCCGCCCGAAAAATATTTACGCTGAACGATCTTCTGGGCTGAAAGGTCATAATCCTGCTTAATAATGTTGTAAGCACC
>JADLGJ010000008.1 GCA_020849375.1 Candidatus Omnitrophota bacterium | reverse complement strand
AATTGGCAACGGTTTGTGATTCGACCCCTTGTGACGCATCCACGACGAGCAAAGCGCCTTCGCAGGCGCGCAGGGATTTTTCGACCTCGTAGGAAAAGTCCACGTGCCCCGGGGTATCGATCAAATTAAAAACGTAGGTCTTCCCGTCCTTGGCCTTATAATCGATCCGTACGGCGGACGCCTTGATCGTGATCCCGCGTTCACGCTCGATATCCATATCATCAAGAAGCTGATTATGGAATTTACGTTCATCAATAGCGCCCGTGAACAAAAGCAAACGGTCGGCCAAAGTCGACTTCCCGTGGTCGATATGGGCGATGATCGAAAAATTACGAATGAGAGATTTGTCCATATTATCTTAAATAATCTAAAAGGATCTCAGCGGTCTGATCCACTGTATTGCCGGACGAATCGATCACGATCGCGTCATCCGCTTTCTTAAGCGGCCCGACTTTACGGCTAAAATCTTTCTGGTCCCGGTCCCCGAGTTCCTTCTGAAGTTCCTTTTCGTCGACGTTCTTACCCTTTTCGCGCAATTCCTTGACCCGGCGCTGGGCACGCTCTTCAAAATTCGCGTCTAAATAAAACTTCTTGGTCGCATTCGGAAAGACCACCGTCCCGATGTCCCGCCCTTCAGCGACGACGCTTTGCTTTTGCCCGATCTCGCGCTGCCATTTCACCATGATCTCACGGACTTCCGGGGCGCGGGCGCTATAAAAAGTATTATTGGTGACCTCGGGGCTGCGGATGTCTTCAGAAACATCTTCCCCGTCGAGTAGAATATTTAAACCCTGTCCTGTCGGCTTAAATTCGATCTTTGTTCTTTGGGCGAGTTGCGCTAATTGCGCCCCATCTTCCAAGTTCACCTTGGCCCTCATGGCTTTCAACGTCAGCGCCCGGTACATGGCCCCGGTATCCAAATAGGAAATGCCGAGTTTCTGGGCCAATGCTTTGGCGACCGTGCTTTTTCCTGCACCGGCGGGCCCGTCGATCGCGATCACAATAATTTCCGGTTTAGCTGAGGCTGTCACGTTTACTCTTTGCATCTTTTAATACGTTAAGGAGAGTTTTTTGATCGTTGGTACTGATCGTCCTGCGGATCACAGAAAGATTCTTGACCACATCATCGATCGCCTTAATCACAACTTTTTTATTGCTGACCGCGATGTCATTCCACATTTGCGGCGAGGAAGCGGCGATACGGGTCGTATCTTTTAAACCTTGAGCGGCAAACGGCAAGAACTCGTTGGGCACGGACTGCATCAGAGCATAGGCGACCATATGCGGCAAATGACTGACATAGCCCAAGGCCTTGTCATGTTCTTCCGGCGACATAAATTTCACATTGGCCCCGACCTTGGCCCACATCGTTTTGACCCGGTCACGGGCCATACGGTTCGTGGTGTCCGTCGGTGTCATGATACAGGCCGCTCCCTGGAATAATTCCGCGCTGGCGTTCTTGACCCCGGCTTTTTCTGAACCGGCCAAAGGATGAGAACCGACAAAAAAGACATTACTGGGCAAAAACTTTTGTGCGGCGTGGACAACAACTTGCTTGGAACTTCCGACGTCGGTCACGATACAACCACGGCGCAAATGCGGGCCGATCGAACCAAGCATGTTTTCAATGATCCCCACCGGGGCGGCCAGAATGACGAGGTCCGCATTGGCGACCGCCTTGGCCACATCATGATACCCCTGATCAATAACACCATCAGTAATAGCCGTGTTCAAAGTCGCCTGGCCTTGCGAAACACCGACAACTTCCTTGGCGATCTTGTTTTTTTTAATGGCTTTCGCTAAAGAACCGCCGATCAGACCAACGCCGATCACAGCAACTTTACGAAAAAGGGTCGGTCGAAGTGTAACGATCATAATTGAATTCTTTCTTTTGAAATTATAAAAATTATGAGCTTGGGTCCTGTCGCTTCGGGACTCTACTCGGCTTCACTTCGTTCCAGGCGAGTAGAGAACTCCCCTCCGCGCCACCCAAGCATCTTCCTATATTTGACGTGAAACCGCTTGTGCGACGAGGCGCAACTCGCCCATAAGCGCTTCAAATTTTACCGGCAACAATGATTGCGCACCGTCGGACAAAGCCTGCTCCGGGTTCCCGTGCACTTCGATCATGAGCCCGTCGCATCCGGCGGCAACACCGGCCTTGGCCGCAGCACCGACAAAATTCCAATATCCTGTCCCGTGGCTCGGGTCGATCATCATCGGAAGATGGGTCAATTGCTTAACAACGGCAACGGCATTGATATCCAGGGTATTGCGCGTGGCCGTTTCATAGGTACGGATCCCGCGTTCGCACAAAATAACATCAAAATTGCCCTTGGAAAGGATGTATTCCGCCGACATGAGCAATTCCTTGATCGTCGCGCTCAAACCGCGCTTAAGCATGACGGGCTTCTTGGTCATCCCGACTTCTTTGAGCAACGTAAAATTCTGCATATTGCGTGCACCGATCTGATAAATATCCGTGTACTTGCCGATCAACTCGACATCACGCGCGTCCATAACTTCGGTGATCGTTGCTAAACCGGTTTCATTCCCCACATCCTGCAAATATTTCAAGCCTT
>JADLGJ010000007.1 GCA_020849375.1 Candidatus Omnitrophota bacterium | reverse complement strand
CATTCGGATATTTTTGATGCGACCAAATGGTCGCAAAAGATCGCTGATTACTTTCAACTCCCGCTTGCGCCATTCATGGAAATATTTGCCATTGATCCGAAATATATGCGTCAACCAGAAGAATCTTTTGCTTACGGCCCGAATCTTTTGAATCGCAAATTCAAGATCGGTTTCTCTTCCCTTTACTATGATGAAAAGACCGGGAAGATCATTGCCGATAATTGCGTTGAGATGCTCACGAATGATATGGGGGTCGCGCCGGTCGCCGAAAATGGCAAAGTCACCAAATTTCAGATTTATGTTGGCGGCAGCCAAGGCGAACGCAACGGAAAACCGGGGTTAGCTGCTCTCGCCCAGCCTTTGTGCATCGTCAACGAAACACAACTTTTAAAAACTATGGATGCTGTTGTCAAAGTCCATCAAGAATGGGGCGATCGGCAGAATCGCATCTGGGCCCGCGTGAAATATGTCGTTAAGAAAATGGGCATTGCTTGGTACCGAGAGCAAGTCCAAAAGCTCGTTGACTTTAAACTTGGCGATCCCGACTTGAATTACGATCACGGCAGCCGCCACCTGCATTACGGCTGGCATACACAACCGGATAATAAACTTTTAACATACGGCGCTTTCATTGAAACCGGCCGTATCACTGACGCAAGCCCGAACGGCAAACTCAAAACCATGGTCCGAGATCTGATGAATGAATATCCGATCGAGTTGATGGTCACGCCCAATCAAGATCTTCTTTTCACCAATATCCCGGTTAACGCGAAAAATGAATTTGAAGCCAAATGAAAAGTTACGGCTATGGTGAACGGAATGGCAAAACTTATTCCAAACTGCGCACTCTCTCCGGAGCTTGTGTCGGCCGTGATACCTGCCGTTTAACCTATACTGATTCGGAGCGTTTTGAACCGGAACTCATTGATGAATTGGAGAA
Organism: Candidatus Omnitrophota bacterium; assembly: GCA_020849375.1. GTDB lineage: Bacteria > Omnitrophota > Gorgyraeia > Zapsychrales > JANLHA01 > JADLGJ01. The sequence goes on along the minus strand of JADLGJ010000007.1, from coordinate 2,043 downwards.
TTTAGGCTGGGGTGATATGGCAGAATCTATCGGCGTAACGGGTTGCGAACGCCAATGCTTCCGTCCCGGCACCAAAACGATCGGGCTCGTCGGCTCCGGCATGGACCGCTATATGTTCAAGCTGTTTGGTGATGAAACCGCAAGATTTCAAGGCAAACCGCTGATGACCTCAGACGGCGAGCAAATGTATCTTCGCTCGATCCCCCGCGCGGATGTCATCACCGTGATCAATGTCTTGTTTAAATTCTACAAAGAAAATGCGAAAACCGGCGAAGGCATGGGGGAATACCACCGCCGTATCGGTGCCGGCGCGATCATCGCTCATCTAAAAGAGAATCCCGCGACAACCGCTCTCCTGCAAAAGCCGTTCCCTGCTGACTGTGTGATGGAATAATAAGTAGGGACGTCGCCTACTTATTAAGGCAGGCTATCATTTCTGCTGTGCTCGTGAATTTTTCCCGCGGCTTACCAAGCGGCTTCCCGCGCTCGAGCTCAACCGAATTGATCTTCTGCCAATCCTGGTAATTGATATAGCGGATACTTTTTTTCTTTAAAAATTCTTCTAAGCTGGCTCTTTGCGGAAATTCACACGGAGTTAATTGTGCGATATCCGCTAAAAGATGATGAACTGTCTCTTCGCTGTCCACCTTATTGGTCCCAATGATCCCGGTCGGCCCGCGCTTGATCCAACCGCTCGCATACAACCCTGAAACAACTTTCCCGTCAGCGGTAAGCCGGCCTTCCTGGTTAGCAAAAGTTCCCTTCTTATTATCAAATGGCACACCCGGGATCTCGACACCACGGTAACCGACACTACGGAAAATATTACCGCAGGCGATTTCTTCAAAAACTTTTGTGCCTGATGCGTTTTGATGTTCCGCTTCACCAGAAAGGACATTTTTTTCCAAAACGATCTTCTCAACTTTTCCGTTTCCTTTGATCTCGACTGGGCTTTTCAAAAAATGGAAAATGATCTTTTTCTCTTTGGGAGCTTCGGTAGCGGCCGCGTATTTCTGCAGGATCTCAAAATTTTTCTTACGAACTGGATGTTTAATATTAGCTAACTCCTTTTGACTCGCTTCATTCAGTTTAAGGTCTTCAGCCTTCACCACCGGCGTGGCCGTTGCCAACTCATGGAATTCTTTGATCTCGGCAGGAGTGAACGCGCTTTGGACGGGGCCGCGGCGGCCAATGATGTGGACCTCTTTAACCTTACTTTGCGCCAAAACACTTAAAGCATGTTGAGTGATATCGGTGGCGTTGAGCTCATCAACCGTTTTCGCCAAAATCCTAGCGACGTCCATCGCAACATTCCCGAGGCCAATAACAACAGCGACCGGATGAGAGAGGTCAAAAGTGCGGTTTTGATAATCAGGATGGCCGTTGTACCAGCCGACAAATTCGGTCGCGGTATGGCTGCCGCTTAAGTCTTCATTGGGGATACCGAGATGCTTGTCCGTTTCGGCGCCGCAGGCAAAAATAATGGCGTCATAAAATTTCTTTAACTCCGACACCTGAACATCTCGCCCGATATGGACATTGCCGAATAAAGAAAAGCGGGGGTCTAAAGCGTCTTTTTCATAAACTTTAATGACATTTTTGATCTTAGGATGGTCGGGAGCGACACCATAACGCACCAAGCCAAAAGGCGCCGGTAAACGGTCGAACATATCGACACTGATGGTCAATTTTGTTTTAAATAAAGCCTCAACCGCATAAAACCCACCCGGCCCGCTACCTACGACCCCGATGCGAAGCGGCCTCTCTGCACTTCCCAATGTTGAACTCATAACATCTCCTTAATAAATATAGTTTCTACTATATCCCTGCCGCCATTGCTGTCAAGTTGTGTTTTTTTATTTGGAAAATTCCCGAGGATTCGGTTGACTTTGAAGACCGGTTTGCTAATCTAAGACTTAACAATATTGAATTTTCCCTCGTAAAACATTATCAGGAGTCCGTGATGCAAATTGGTGTCCCTTTGGAAAGTTTGAGTTCTGAAACCCGCGTTGCGCTTATCCCTGCGGCGGTTGACCGTCTGGT
>JADLGJ010000006.1 GCA_020849375.1 Candidatus Omnitrophota bacterium | reverse complement strand
AAATTTAGATTACTTTTTGATGATCCCGATGACCGCCTGAAGCCCCAAAAGGTAGCTGTTCACACCAAAGCCACTGATCTGGCCATGAACCACCGGCGCGATCAAAGACTTATGACGAAAATCTTCTCGACTATATATATTCGAGAGATGAACTTCGACCGTGGGCAAATTGACCGAAAGAATGGCATCACGGATAGCAACACTGGTGTGCGTATACGCGGCAGGATTGATCAAGATCGCGCTGAATTTTTCAATATTTGCAGACCCGATCTTATCAACAATATCACCTTCGTGATTCGACTGGTAATCAATGATCTCAATACCGCACTCTTTGGCCAGCTTTTTCAATTCCTTATTAATATCTTCAAGGGTGGCCTGACCATAAATCTCTTTTTGTCTTTGACCGAGCAAATGCATATTGGGGCCGTGAATGACTAAGATTTTCTTCATGGTTTACCTTTCAGCTTCATCGACCAGCATGACCGGAATACCATTCCTGACCGGGTATTTACGGCCGCATTTACGGCAAATGATCTTACCGTCTTTATGCTCCACCTCGCCCCGGCAAGCAGGACAAGCCAATATCTTTAAAAGGTCGGCGTCGATCATGCGTTTTCTTTTTTCAAAAGCTCAACGAATTTCATTTGGAGTTCATACACCGTTGCAGAGATCAAATTATCTTCTTCCGGGGTCAAATTACCTTTTGTTTTTTCGCGGATCATAATAAGGGTGTCGATCAGGAATTTCGCCTGCGGAAGGTTCTTTTCAAGCTTGCTGTCGTCGAGAGGATTAGGAAGTTCACCCAAAAAGATCAAGGCCTGAAAGGCAAGACTGGAAACATAGTTGATGAAATTGATCTCCATGGCATCAGCCGGCTCATCACCCTGCGCATGCTCATGAGAATGTCCGCAACCGCAACCGTCGCCGCAATTTTCCTTTTCACCGGAAACCGAGTCTTTCCAAGATTCATCAACATGCTTTTCACGATCCATATACTTTCCTATCCTTTCACGTACGAAGAAGTTTGGTGCTTGGTTAAATGTTGCTTAGAATAACATTGCGGTACAAAATTGTCAATCGCCGCTGACCTCAAATGAGATCACAACATTGAACGATAATTCCGGGTACTGAAGGTCGGGCGGGAACGGCGGGAACGGACTGCTTTCTTTAACACTGCGCAACCCGACCGATCGCAAATAATCGTTGGCGCGGCTGCGGTCATTTATGATCTGCAGGTCTTTCAAATTTCCATCCGCCGTCACAACAAACGTCAGATAAACTTCGCCGGCCTGGAATTTAGGGTCATCAATATAAAAATACGCCCGGTTGCGGATCTTGTCACGGATACGGTCATTGTAACCGACATATTTAGGGTTGGTGATCTTCTGCGACGCAACAACCGGAACGGAAATACTACGCTTCTCTACCAAATTCGTCATCTTCAACGGCTGCTTGTCCTGAACATCAACACGCTGAGCCCGGACGATCGTATCCTTCAGGAACGCGGCACCGGCCAGCTGCTTCTCGATCAGCTTAACAGTCTCAGAAGCATGAATATTCTTGCGAGATTCCTTCAAGTCAGAAACACTTTCGATCCGCGACTGCCTTTTTTCTACATTTGCTTTCTGCTTAGGTTGATACTGGATCTCCATCGTCTTGATCTTGGCCTTAACGACCGGAGGGATCACAAAATAAGCAAAACCCAAAAATGAGGCGTGCAGCACGCAAGAGCCCACCAGGGCCCAGTAAATGACCCGGTCTTCATCCAGGGAAAAGATCTTTGTCGTTATAAAACTCATGGTTTACGGTTCTTAAGTTCTTTGAATAAATAAGAAAAGAAACGAATAGTATCTTTTACCGGGTTGATCTTGCTTTTTTCATCACGATAGATAGTTTTGACGGGCACCGAAAGGACTTCACATCCTGCCCGGCAGGACTTAAGCAACATTTCCGTTTCAATTTCAAAATCATTGGCGGTCAAATGAATATGCCGCAGGAGATCAACACTGATATACCGGTACCCGCACTGTGTATCTTCGATCCGTTGGCCACAAATTTGCGAGATCATCCATGACATAAAACGGTTCGTGACCCGGCGAACGAACGGCATTGTTTTTGTATCGCCCATCCGTGATCCATTGATGAGGCACATCTTTTTACCCTGCGCCGCGGCAGAAAATCTCTCAAGGTCGCCGGCATCATGCTGGCCGTCGCCGTCCATGGCGATCACGCCGTCATAATTGTGCTCTATGGCATAAGCAAATCCACGTTTCAGGGAAAATCCTTTACCGCCCCGCGGTTCATTACGCAAAACCGTGGCCCCGCCTTGCTGAGCCAACGGGCTCGTGCGGTCTGCCGAGCCGTCATCAATGACTACGACATCAAAACCTTTCGAACGGACCGCAGCCACAACAGCGGCGATATATTTTTCTTCATTATGTGCAGGAATAACAACACAGATTTTCAAAACATTCTCCATACAGCGATCCGTTCATTCTTCAAGATCACACGATCCGTTCATCAATATCAGCGATCATATTCGCCTTCGCATCCCAAAATTCCCGGAACATCAACCATTGCGTAGGATATTGCCGGATCTTTTTTTCGATCACATTTGCATATTGCTGGATCAATACCATCATTTCAGCATGTTCGATCTGGCCGCTGTTAAGCACCGAAGGATAGATCGGCGCTTCAAACTGCATGCTAAACGTATTATCGTCTTCCCGCAAAAAAAACGTCGGCAGTATCGTAGCCCCGGTCTTATAAGCGAACAATGCGGCCCCTTTTGGAATAAGGACATCGCGGCCCAAGAATTTAACAACCTCACCGCTGCTGGTAAAATCACGGTCCGCCAACAGCGCGACCATCTTATTATTCTTTAAAGCATTTAAACATTTGTGCACCGCCTGCTTGATCGGGACAGCGACGACCCCGCGCGACTCACGCTGCTTGTTGAACAATTCATTGACGGGCCGCTCTTTGTGCGACAACGTGATCGCCAAGACCGGATACCCCATCATCCCCAGAACAAGCCCACCCAATTCCCAGTTTCCCAGATGGGCCGTCACAAGAACAACGCCTTTTTCTTTGGCGATCGCTTCATCTAAATAATGGCGGTTAATAACTTTGACATTTTCACGGACAAATTGATCATCAAGTTCATTGGCAAAACGGAAGAATTCAACGAGATATTTCCCAAAATTACGAAAAACCTCCCTGGCCCGCAGGGACATGTCTGCGTCGGAGTTAAAAATGACCTTTAAATTATTCTTGACCGCGCGGCGGTCACGGAACGACATCATGTAATGCAGGTCGGAAATGAACATCGCCAAACGGTAAGCGTTCTTAAGGGAAAGGCGCTTGACGAGAAATTGCCCCAATTTGTAGATATAAAATTTGAACATATCTAGAACAAGGATTAAGCGGCCGGGCCGTCGAGGATCAAACGGGCAACGTCATAAGCTGCGTGCGGCTTACCGAAAGCGAGCGCGGCTTTGCGCATCAAAGCAAGGCGCTCGGGAGATTTGAGAAGAAGATCGATCTCTTCACCAACGTCGACGGTTTTATCAATACGAATGGCGATGCCGTTCTTTAAAAGGAAATCCGTATTGCGCATTTCCTGTCCCGGAAGCGGGTCCACAATGACCATAGGCAGGCCTTTAGCGAGACACTCACTCGTCGTCAAACCGCCTGGCTTAGTGACGATCAATGTTGAGACCTCCATCAATTCATCGACATTATTAGCGTATTCAAAATGGATGATCGGCTTCGAGTAATGTTTCTTTTCTTTCGCGAGCCATTTTTGCAATTTCTTGTTCGTTCCCGTCAGGACAATCATCTGTAAAGGCGACTCGATGTCTTCGAGATGCGAAACAACTTCTTTGATCGGCCCCAAACCTTGCCCGCCGCCCATGATTAAAATAACAGGGACCGAAAGGTCAAGCCCGAGTTTCTCGGCAATAGGGTTTTTATCAAGCTGGATCGCGAACTTGGCCTGCATCGGGATCCCGTAGACCTTAATGGAATCCGGGTTCACCCCTTTTTTGATAAAACGCTCACGCGCTTCATTATCCGGGACCACATAATAATCAACACCTTCGTTGATCCAATAGGAATGCGGGGCAAAATCCGTCAAAACACCGATCAAGGTGATATTAAGATTATGGGCCATTTTATAATCGGCGACCATACCGCACGGGAAGGCCTGTGTACAGACAACCGTATCGGGATGATATTCATCAAAAAGTTTGGCGAGTTTTTTATGGCTGGTTTTGTGAAGGAATTTTTTGATCGATTGGGATTTTTTGACGACGTTCGGATTATCATAAAGATAATCCCAAACTTTCGGGGTCCGCTTAATAACGCTCATATAAGCGCGGTTGACGACTTTTTCGAGGATCGGATAGGTATAACCGAACCCGTTGACGTCTGGAGTGGCAACGGTGGAATCCAGATCATGCAAAGCCCTTTGAATCGCGACCGTGGCGGCGCGGTGGCCGGACACCTTGGTGATGTACATCAAAAGGATCTTGCGCTTCTTGCGAATATCTTTCTCCATGCCACCCTCTAGTAATGGTTCGACATCAATAACATCGCTTAATGTTTTAGGATCCTGCGTCATATTATTCGATAACCGCTAAAACTTGTCCAATCTTGGCTTCTTCACCTTCTTGCACTAAGATCTCCTTAACAACGCCGGCCTGATCAGCCGCGACATTAAAAGCAGCTTTGTCGGTCACCAGCTCAACAAGGTCACTGTCTTTCTGAACCTGGTCCCCGACCTTACAATGCCAAAAAGAAACCATGGCTTTTTCGATCCCCTCACCTAACTCCGGTAAAATCACTTGAGACATAATCACTCCCGCCATTATCCTAAGAAATATTAGGTATTATACTGAAATTTGCCTTCAATGAAATTAAATTTTATCTTCTCTATCAACACTTCTTTGGCTTTTTTGAGGCCACACGGACGGCCTGTTAAGCTTTCGACCGAAGCCATCGGAGCCCCCAGCCCGCACGGATTGATCAGGGAGAATAATTTCAGGTCGGTGCTGACATTGATCCCCATCCCATGAAAGCTGACCCATTTCTTGACCCCGACCCCGATCGAAATAACTTTTTTGTGGCCTCCTGCTCCTTCGGACCAAACACCTGTTTTACCGGGGTTCCTGATTGAGTCAATTCCAAACGACTTTAAAAACCCTATCCCTGTTTCTTCGAGCTGAAACATATACTGTTTCAAGTCTTTACCGTATTTCTTGAGATCCAGGATCGGATAGACGACCAATTGCCCGGGCGCGTGCAAAGTCACTTCCCCTCCGCGGTCGATCGAAAGGACCTCGATGCCGCGAGCAGCTAAATCTTCACGCGGCGCCAGAATGTACCTTTCATCTGACATGCGGCCCAAGGTCAAAACCGACGGATGTTCACACAAAAAGACCTGCTCTTCTCCGCCAGCGATCACATCGCTCACAGCGGATCTTTGCAGGTCATAAGCTTTTTGATAATCAATTAAACCGAGATCAACAAATTTCATTATTTCAATTTGCGGCAGATCGCATCCGCCATTTCCTGCGTACCGACAGCGGTTGGATCATTACGATTTGGTTTCAAATCGTAAGTCACGTCCTTACCTTCTTTAATGACAGCGCGCACAGCATTTTCCAAACGGTCGGCTGCCTGATCTTCCTTGATATGGCGAAGCATCAAAACCCCGGACAAGATCGTTGCGGTCGGATTGACCATATTTTTCCCGGCATATTTCGGGGCGGAACCATGGACCGGTTCAAACAACGCCATATTCTCACCGATATTCGCTCCCGGAGCGATCCCTAACCCGCCGACGAGGCCGGCGCAAAGGTCGGAGACGATATCCCCGTAAAGGTTCGGGAGAACGAGAACATCATAAAGTTCAGGCTTTTGGACCAACTGCATGCACATATTGTCAACGATGACATCTTGAAATTCGATCTTGCCGGCATATTCGGCGGCAACTTCGCGGGCAGTACGCAAGAAAAGCCCGTCGGAGAATTTCATAATGTTAGCTTTATGAACGGCGGTAACTTTTTTGCGGCCGTGTTTCACAGCATAGTCAAAAGCATATTTGACGATACGGCGGCTATTAAAGATCGAGATCGGCTTGATCGAGATAGCCGAATCTGGGCGGATCTGCTTTGCCTGCATGCCGTTGATCGTCGTGATTAAATCTTTCGCTTCTTTAGTATTGATATCAAATTCGATCCCGGCATAAAGGTCTTCGGTGTTTTCGCGGAAGATCATCAAGTCAACTTCCGGAAATTTACACTTGGTCCCCTCATAATATTTACAAGGACGGACACAAGCATAGAGGTCCAAGGCCTGGCGCAATTGCACATTGACGGAACGGAAACCCGTCCCGACGGGGGTAGCGATCGGGCCCTTAATAGCTATTTTATTTTTACGGACGGATTCTAAAACTGATTCCGGCAATGGGGTGCCGAATTTCTTAACAGCGTGTTCACCGACAATGCATTCTTCCCAATCGATCTTAACGCCGGTGGCGTCAACACACTTCTTCATGGCTCCAGCGACTTCGGGACCGATCCCGTCGCCTGGTAATAGCGAGACTTTGTAAGACATATCAGTACTTTCTGTGATTAAAGTTATTTCTTTGTGCCGGGCTTAGTGCTGTTAAGCAATTGCCGGAATTCTTCTCTGTTCTTGACGTTCGCCAATGCAGTTTCGTAGGTAATCGTACCGTCTTGGTACAATTTTTGCAAGGATTTATCCATCGTGTTCATCCCGTACGCACTACCGGTTTGGATCGCCGTCGGGATCTGTTCGATGGCTTGCTCGCGGATCAAGTTGCGGATACCGGGCGTGACCACCATGACTTCTGTGGCAAGGACACGGCCGACATTGTCAGCTTTAGGTAAAAGCAGCTGCGAAACAACGCCCTGCAAGGCGGACGCTAGCTGCAACTTAACCTGCTGCTGTTGGTGCGGCGGAAAAGCGTCAATAATACGTTCAATCGTTTGCGGCGCGTCAGGAGTGTGAAGTGTGGCGAGAACCAAGTGGCCCGTTTCCGCGGCCGTTAAAGCCGTGGAAATGGTTTCCAAGTCTCTCATTTCTCCGACGACAATGATGTCAGGGTCTTGACGCAAGCAGCGCTTGAGCGCTTCCGAGAAAGAATTCGTATCACGGAAGACTTCGCGCTGTTTGATGATCGATTTTTTATTAAAGTGGACATATTCGATCGGGTCTTCGATCATGATGATGACGTTTTCTTTTTCTTCATTGATCAAATTAATGAGCGAAGCCATCGTGGTCGTTTTACCGGTACCCGTCGGACCAGTAATAAGAACAAGGCCATTTGGTTTTCTCGCAAGGTCAGCAATGACCGGCGGAAGCCCAAGTTCAGACATGTTAGGAATAAAAATAGGGATACGGCGGAAAGCGGCTTCGACAGATCCGCGCTGTAAATGGATATTAACGCGGAAACGATCCATCCCGGAGAGGGACAGTGAAAAGTCGAGTTCTTTATCGCGTTCGAAAGCTTCTTTTTGATTATCGGTTAGCATCCCGTAGATGACTTTTTTCAATTCTTCACGGGAGAGAGGGTCTTTATTGGTCACGATCAATTTGCCGTCAATGCGCAAGATCGGGGGGCTGTCATAGGTTAAATGGACGTCGGAGGCTTTTTTCTGGACGGATAAAAGTAAAAGATCGCGTAATTCCATTGTTATTTAAACCTCTTTTTTCTTTTGCTTCCTTGTTTAAATAACAATCCTGAGCTTCTGCATAGAAGCGAAGGATCAAGAAGTAAAAGAACTGGTTAATAAAGCCTTCAAGTAGACCCGCATCAAAAATAGTCTATAAACTGCCTAAAGTCAAGGGCATACGAGGAAAAAGATTGTCGGGATTATGCGGCTACAAGAGGCTGGTTTTTGATCCATTGCCCGATGCGTTTGATACCTTCGCGGATACGTTCATCAGAGGTGGCAAAGCTGAGGCGGACAAAATCCGGGGCACCGAAACCGGAACCCGGGATCAAAGCAACATTGACTTCATCAAGGATCTTTTTCGCGATCACGTCGGAATCGCCGAGCTTGGAAATATCACAGAAAAGATAAAAAGCACCGTCCGGACGGATATAGCGGATCTCTGGAATTTCGCTGACCAATGACATCATCAATTCGCGGCGCTTTTTGAAGACTTCACGCATCGCGACGATAGAGTCTTCAGGAAGCTCAAGGGCGGCAAGGGCCGCGGCCTGGCTGATCGAGGTCGGGTTCGAGGTCGAGTGGTCTTGAAAGTTTTTAACAACGTCCATGATCTCTTGCGGGCCTGCGGCATAACCGATGCGCCACCCCGTCATGGAATAAGCCTTTGAAACACCGTTAACCGTGAACGTCAGGTCATAAACATCTTTACCCAAGGAAGCGGTCGAAGTATATTCCGAAGAATCGTAGATCAGTTTTTCGTAGATCTCGTCGCTGATAATGTAAATATGGTGCTTAACGCAGATGTTAGCGATGGCCTGCAGTTCTGCTTTCGTATAAACAACACCCGTCGGGTTCGAAGGAGAATTGACGAATAAAACCTTCGAACGTGCCGTGATACTTTTTTCCAGCAACGCGGGCGTTAATTTAAAACCGGTATCCCAGCTTGTGTGAATAAACTTGCTGACCCCGCCGGCGATCTTGACCATTTCCGGATAGCTGACCCAATACGGCGTTGGGATCAACACTTCATCACCGTCGTCAACGAGGACTTGGATCAGATTATAAATAGCATGCTTCGCCCCACAGGAAACAGCGATCTGGTTAGGGCTGTATTCGAGATTGTTATCTTTTTTGAATTTTGCGGCGATGGCCTTACGTAATTCGACCGTGCCGGTGGAAGGCGTGTACTTAGTAAAACCGCCGTCAATAGCTTTGACGGCGGCTTTTTTAATACTATCTGGAGTGTCAAAATCCGGCTCACCTGCCCCGAAATTGACAACATCAATACCTTTAGCTTGAAGCTCTTTCGCGCGGGCAGTGATCGCCAACGTTGTTGAGCCCAGGACTTCTTTGATACGACGGTTAATCTTGAGAGCAGGATTTCCCATTAGGATCGGCCTATCGCGGAGCGCTTATTCCCCGCCGACTTTTCTCTGGAACATTTTTTTGATAATACTGCCTTGCGGCTTTTTCTTGCCTTTATCTTCCGTCGGAGGAGGAACATGCTTTTTAGGCTGTTTCTTTTCTTCTTGGCCTTCCGCCTGAGCTTCCACGTCGACAACTTTCGACTTGGCAACTTTCTCGACCTTCGGCTTATTCAACGGGGCTTCAGATTTTTCGGTCAATTCCAAAAGAACCATACTGGCATTATCGCCACGACGATTATTCATTTGGATGATCCGGGTATAGCCGCCTTGACGGGTTTTAAAACGCGGAGCGATATTTTCAAAAAGCTCGCTCACGAGTTGATGGTCGCAGAGCAAAGCGAACGCTTTACGCTTTTCAAGCAACGTTCCTTTTTTGCCCATCGTTATCAATCGGTCAACAACCTTACGGCCTTCTTTCGCGATCGCTATCGTTGTCGTGATCCGCTGGCGGATCAAGGTCGCTTTAGCAATATCACGCATCGTGGCTTTGCGTAAGCTTCTGTTTCTCGATAATTTATTTCCGGCTATACCATGTCTCATATCATCATCCTATATGTAAAAACTAATTATTGAGCTTGCGATTGTTGCTGCTCGACTCTCTTGAGCTTCTTGGGGTCAACCTTCATGCCAAGATGCAAGCCCATGACGACGAGCAATTCATTGATCTCAGTTAAGGATTTCTTTCCGAAATTACGGAAACCTAACAATTCAGATTCAGCTTTTTTAACCAAGTCAGCGATCGTGCGGATATTGGCATCTTTCAGGCAGTTCGCACTGCGGACGGACAATTCCAATTCCGAGACTGGAAGGCGAAGCTTTTCATAAACCGCTTCTTCTTCGGCAGAAATTTCTTCTTCTTCCTCTTCTTCTTCAGGAAGCTGGCCGTAAGAAACGAACACGTCCAAGTGACGCTGCTGGATGTTGGCAGCGTAAAGAAGAGCTTCTTTCGGAGAAATGGCGCCGTTGGTTTCGATCTCGAGGATCAGGCGGTCATAATCCGTGCGTTGTCCGACGCGAGTATTTTCGACGAGATAATTCACCTTAACGATCGGGGTGAAGATCGAATCGATCGCGATCGCACCGACGGGAAGTGTATCTTTTTTATTCGCTTCGGCAGGAACGTATCCACGGCCTTTAGCGACTTCCAACTCGGCGTTGAAAGAAATATCCTGTGTTAACGTCGCGATGACGTGATCGGGATTAACGATCTCGACCGTTTCGTCACAGATGATATTCTTTGCGCGGATCTCGCCTTTTTTATCGGCTTTGATATAGATCGTTTTTGCGACGCGTGAATGTGAACGCAAAACAATGCCCTTGATATTCAAAATGATATCAGTGACAGGCTCCATAACACCGGGGATCGTCGAGAATTCATGATCGACACCTTCGATGTGGACCGAAGTCACGGCACTGCCTTCAATGGACGACAAAAGGATACGGCGTAAAGAATTCCCTAAGGTCACACCATAACCGCGTTCGAACGGTTCAGCAATGAATTTCCCATAATGGCTCGTATAACTGGATTCATCACAGTCTAGCCTTTTTGGCATTTGAAAATCGCGCCATTTTACGCCCATGTATTCCTCCTGGTTTTATCTTGAATAAAGTTCGACGATTAATTGCTCATTGATCGGGAAATTAATATCATCCCGTTCCGGAAGGCGAAGGATCTTGCCCTTAAAGTGATTGATCTCAGCGGTTAACCACGCCGGGGCTGTTCTGGCTTTAGAAGCTTCGAAATTCGCTTCGACCATTTTTTGGCCCTTTTGGTCGGAACCGAATCGCAAAGAGATCTCATCATTCTGTTTGACCAAGACCGAAGAAATATTGACCGGCTTATCGTTGATCATAACAAATCCGTGACTGACGATCTGACGGGCCGCTTTACGCGACGTCGCGAAACCGAGGCGGTAAATAACGTTATCGAGGCGGCGTTCTAAAAGTTGCAAAAGCACCGTACCGGTAACCCCTTTGCTCTGCACCGCGCTGGCGAAATAAAGACGGAATTGTTTTTCCAAAAGCCCGTAAATTCTCTTGAGCTTTTGTTTTTCACGCATCTGGATACCAAAGTTAGAAAGCTTGCTAGCTCTCTTAGCACCATGGTCACCCGGAGCGTAATCCCGGCGTTCAATAGCACAACGATGGGTGTAGCAGCGAGTCCCTTTCAAAAAGAGCTTCTCGCCTTCTCGCCGGCATAATCTGCAACTTGATCCTGTATCCCTTGCCATACCTTGTGTTTCCTTTCGTCTTAAATCCTATAGATTTAACCCTACGGGTTAAACTCTGCGTTTTTTCCGGGGGCGGCAACCGTTATGAGGCATCGGTGTAACGTCGCGAATCGAGGTGACCATAATTCCCGCGGCTTGAATGGCACGAATCGCAGACTCGCGGCCGGATCCCGGACCCTTCACATAAATATCTACACTTTGAATTCCAAAATCTTTCGCTTGCTTAGCGGCAGCACTTGCGGCAACTTGCGCGGCGAACGGTGTCGATTTTTTCGAACCGCTGAAACCAACCGTCCCCGGGCTTCCCCAGGAAATGACGTTGCCCTGACGATCAGCAATGCTGACGATCGTATTATTAAAGGTCGCTTGAATATGCACGATGCCGGACGTGACGCCTTTAAGATTTTTCTTTTTGGCTTTTTTGTCTTTTTTTACAACTGCTGCTGATTCTTCTGGTTTTTTATTCATATCTGTCCTTAAAGATTATTTCTTTCCCGGTGCGGCCGGAGCAGAGCTCTTAGCCTGGATGATTGGTTTTTTACCTTTACGGGTCCGCGCGTTGGTCTTGGTGCGTTGTCCACGAACCGGAAGCCCTTTGCGGTGACGGACACCACGGTAGCTGCCCATATCCATATGACGACGGATGTTCTGGTTCACATCACGGCGGAGATCGCCTTCAATGATATAGTTGTTCTGAATGATACCAGTGAGCTTGGCAATTTCTTCGTCAGTTAAATCTTTTGCCCGACGGCTTGGATCGATCTTGGCATCCGCAAGAACTTTTTTTGCGGTCACACGACCGATTCCATAAAGATACGGTAATGCCGCATCAATTCTTTTCTCCCGGGGAAGATCAACACCTAAAATTCTTGGCATATCGTTTTCCTTTTACAATTAATGGCTATACTTCAATTATCCCTGACGCTGTTTATGCTTAGGGTTTGTGCAGATGACGCGCACGATGTTTTCGCGGCGGACGATCTTGCATTTGTTGCAAATTCTCTTAACTGATGATTTAACTTTCATTTTATTTACACCTGTATGTTATTCGGCCGCGTGATAAATCGTAAGGTGATAACTCGACCTTAACCCGATCCCCCGGAATGATCCGGATAAAATGCATCCGCATTTTTCCTGCGAGATGCGCTAAAACCATATGCCCATTGTCAAGTTTGACCTTAAACTGGGCGTTGGGCAACGCTTCGTCAATGACACCTTCAACTTCGATTGAATCTTCTTTTGCCATAATTTATTCTGTCAAGATCAGCGGTCCATCCGCTGTAATTGCTAAACTGTGTTCAAAATGTGCTGAAGGCTGTCCATCCGCCGTCACGACCGTCCAACCATCCTGACAGATCCGTGTCTGCCAAGTCCCGACGTTGACCATCGGTTCGATCGCGATGACCATTCCTTCTTTTAAGATCGGGCCCGTATGAGGTGAACCAAAATTCGGGATTTCCGGTGCTTCATGAAGGTTCTTTCCAATCCCATGCCCAACAAAATCGCGCACGATGGAAAACTTCCGGTCTTCGACATATTTCTGGATCGCGTGAGACACATCGCCCAAATGATTGCCGGGCTTGGCCTGCTTGATCCCTTCATAAAGCGATTGGCGCGTGACTTCCAAAAGCTGCTGAAGCTTCGAATTGATTTTCCCTACCCCGACGGTAACAGCAGTATCGGAATAAAATTCCTGATAAATGATCCCGACGTCGATACTAACAATATCACCTTCACGGATCACTTTGTCGCCGGGGATCCCATGAACAACTTCTTCGTTGACCGAGATACAGCAACAGGCCGGAAAACCGCGATACCCCTTGAATGCCGGGGTCACGTCATGCTCGTTGATCAACTTTTCAGCGATCGCATCGAGCTGCCGGGTTGTCATTCCTGATTTTAAAGAACGTGATGTTTCCTTCACGATCGAAGACAGGATCCGTCCCGCCTTCTTTAGTATCTTAATGTCCTGTGGAGCCTTTAATTTTATCTGTTCGCTGGCCGTCATTAAAAATTTTTGCTACGATTTTTAAAAGGTCTTCTGTTTCTTCATCGCCGGAAAGTGTTTCTAACTTACCCTGCTTAGCATAGTAATCAACGATCGGCGCTGTCTTCTCTGCGTAAACATGCATACGGTTCTTGATCGTCTCTTCGGTATCATCAGGGCGCTGATAAAGCTCGCCACCGCAGACATCGCAAACACCAGCGACTTTCGAAGGACGGTTTTTAATATGCACAATCGCACCGCATTTGCGGCAAACACGCCGGCCGGTCAATCGCTGTAAAATGACCGGAAGGCTCGCTTCCATATAAAGAGCATAATCGATCGGCTGGCCGATCTTTGTCAAAATTTTGTCGAGATCCTGAGCTTGAACCGTCGTGCGAGGGAAACCATCCAACATGTACCCCTTACTCCCGGAATTTTTCTCGCTCAATTTCTTTTCGATCATTGCAATGACGACTTGGTCGGGAACGAGTTCACCGCTCTCGACATACTTCTTGATCGTCTTGCCCAATTCCGTTCCGCCCTTCATTTCATCCCGTAAAAGATCACCGGTGGAAATGTGCAGCAAACCAAAATTATCTTTCAGCATTGCGGCGAGGGTTCCCTTACCTGCTCCCGGAGGCCCTAAAAGGATGGTGTTCATCGGCGCCCTCTAAGCTGCCCGGTTTTCAAAAAGCCGTCATAGTGGCGCATGGTTAAATGCGATTCCACTTGCTTCATCGTGTCCAGCATAACCCCGACGATGATGAGGATACCGGTCCCACCGAAAAAGGAAGCAACTAAATAAGGGACCTTGAAAGAGGCCATGATCGCATCCGGCATAACAGCGATCGCGCAGATAAAACAAGCGCCAGCTAATGTGATGCGAGTGAAAACAAAATCTAAATAATCTGACGTATGGGTACCAGGTTTAATACCCGGAATAAATCCGCCGTGCTTTTTCATATTCTCTGCAACGTCTACCGGATTAAAAACGATCGCCGTATAAAAATAACAAAAGAACACGATCAAAAGACCGTAGATCGAATAATAAGCCCATCCTCCGCGCGTAAATAGCGCTGCGAATTGTTGGAAGCCAGCGAATGGCATGAAACTCGCGATCGTCGCCGGGAACATAATGATCGACTGTGCAAAAATGATCGCAATAACGCCGGACGTATCAACTTTCAATGGGATATATGTACTCTGGCCGCCATAAACTTTACGACCCACAATACGGCGTGCATACTGGACAGGGATCTTTCTTTGCCCCTGAGAGATCATCGTGATCGCCAGAATAACGCCGACCAAAAAGAAAACCATGATCACTAATGTCAACGGTTGCAATTGTGCGGCCCCGATCGTTTTAGCCGACATCAACAAGAACATCGTATGGATCGCCGATGGTAAAGCCGATAAGATACCGGCGGTGATGATAAGCGATATCCCATTACCGATCCCGCGTTCTTGAATTTGCTCCCCTAACCACATGAGAAAGACCGTTCCGCCCGTTAAGCTCAACACCGTGATGAAACGAAAACCCCAACCCGGCGTGTTAACGACCGCGGCACCATCAAAAGCTTGTTTTTCCAGCCATAAAGCGATAAAGAACGATTGCACAAGGCAAAGAATAACGGTACCGTAGCGGGTGTACTGATTAATCTTGCGGTAACCGGCTTGCCCTTCTTTCGACAAACGTTCCAAACTGGGAATGACAGCCGTTAACAATTGCATGATGATCGAGCTGGAAATGTACGGCATGATCCCTAAAGCAAAAATGGTCATGCGTTCCAAAGCGCGTCCCGAAAACAAACTCATCATCCCAAAAAGCGTACCGCCACCACCGGAATTCAATTTATCAAAATAAGCATTTAAAACAGCCCCGTTAACTCCCGGTGACGGGATATAACAGCCGAGCCGATAGACAACAATGATCCCGAGTGTTAAAAGGATTTTGTTTCTTAACTCCGGGATCCGAAAACAATTTGCAAAAGCAGATAGCATGAGAAATGATGCCAATTATTTCTTGGCGGCTTTTTTAACCTCAATGATTAATTCTTTTTTGTCAACGATCTCTGCTTTTCCGCCAGCCTTGGTGATCTTTTCTTCTGCTGATTTAGAAAAAGCATAAGCGCGGACAGTTAACGCGTGCTTCATTTCTCCGTCACCTAAAATCTTGAACGGCTTGTACGGATTTTCGATCAAACCTTTTTGACGCAACACCAAAGCGTCGACAACGGCACCGGCCTTGAATTTACTGAGAGCGGTAAGATCAACTTCTTGATAAACTAATGGATCCTTACGACGGAAACCGATCTTCGGTGTCCGGCGCAAAAGCGGCATCTGGCCACCTTCCAACTGCGGGATGATCCCACGTCCGGAACGTGAACCTTGGTTACGACCATGTCCGCGGCCGGATGTTTTACCGGAACCGGAACCTTTACCGCGCCCGACGATCCAACGGCGCTTACGAGACCCTTTAGGGCTAGGAATTTGATGAGCCTGCATTGTAATATTCCTTATGCTTGACCTGCATCAGGAACGGCAGCAACTGCAGCGACATTTTCCTGAGCGGTGGATTGATTAAATCTTTTAAGACGCATTAAACCATCGAATGTTGCTTTGACAACGTTCAAAGGATTGTTGGAACGGTGGCACTTCGTTAAAATATTGCGGATCCCAGCCCCGTCACAAACAGCACGGATCGCACCAGAAGCGATAACACCGGTACCATCACCGGCAGGCTTTAAAAGGACTTGCGCGGCACCACAACGGCCGATGATCTCGTGCGGGATCGTTGTTCCCTTTAAGTGAATAAGCACCATGCTTTTTTTGGCCTTACCAAGGGACTTCTTGATCGCCGAAGCAACTTCGCCGGCTTTTTCGATCGCGAAACCGACTTTCCCTTGTTCATTACCAACGACGACCAGCGCACTGAAAGCGATCTTCTTACCACCCTTGGTAACTTTCGTAACGCGCTTGATCGCCAAAACTTTTTCAACGAACTCTGAGGCTTCCGCTTCACGGCGGCGCGGCGGACGGCGTCCGGTATCACGCTTGTTGCGGCCACCACCTTGTTCTTCAACAGGAGCAGCAACGCCTTCTTCTGTTGCCGCTAACGCTTCATCAACAGGAACATCAGAGCGTTCTTTGCCTTTAACGACCGGCAGGATTTTTTTCTTACGCTTTAGATCTTTATCAATATCGACCATAATTTCTCCAGATTATTTTAAAATTCTAGCCCGCCCTTACGCGCCGCTTCCGCAAAAGCTTTGACACGCCCGTGATAAAGGTAACCGCCACGGTCAAAAGAAACCTTGGTGATCCCTTCTTTTTTCGCTTTTTGAGCGACCACTTCACCTAACATCGATGCGGCTTCAACGTTCCCGCCGGATTTAAATTTCTTACGCAAATCTTTGCTTTGCGTTGAAACGCCGAAAAGCACTTTACGGCTCGAATCATCAACGATCTGAGCGATCAGATTGTTGAGGCTGCGGTGAACGCAAAGGCGCGGGCGTGTTGGTGTCCCGACGACATCTTTACGAACACGTTCGTGGCGTGCTTTAAGGCGGACTTGACTATTTCTCTTTTTACCGGACATGGCTGAATTTTCCTTAAACTAAAATTACTTGGTTACTGATTTACCTTGTTTTCTGCGGATGACTTCGCCGACGTAAGCGATCCCCTTACCCTTGTAAGGCTCAGGACGCTTGAAATCGCGGATCTCTGCAGCGACACGGCCCACTAAACTTTTATCAACGCCATCAACCGTGATCGAGGTCGGCGTCGGTGTGGCAACTTTGACATCTTTCGGAATTTCATATTCGATCGGGTGGCTGAAACCGATGTTCAAAACAAGTTTTTGGCCTGTGGCTTGAGCACGAAAACCGACACCGGTGATCTGCAATTCTTTTTTATGGCCTTTGGTCACGCCTTCGATCATGTTCACAATAAGTGAGCGGACCGTTCCGTGATTGGCCTTCGTTTGCTTCAAATTGCCGACGCGGTTGACTAAAACCCGGTCGTCTTTTTGTTCGATGCTGATCCCCGTTGGAAGGTCGACCGACAACTTGCCTTTCGGGCCTTCGACGCGGACGCTCGATTTTTCAACAATTACTTTTGCATCTTTAGCCAATGCGATTGGCATTTTACCTTTTCTAGACATAATCGATCCTACCAGATATAGCAAACGAGTTCGCCACCGATGTTAAGCTTGCGTGCTTCACGATCGGATAAAACCCCTTTTGAGGTTGAAATGACCGCCGTCCCTAAACCGTTGAGGACATGCGGAACTTTTGTTTTATCAACATAAACCCTAAGACCAGGACGGGAAATACGTTTCAGGCCAATGATCGCCGAAGCCTTGTTAATATACTTTAAATAAATCTTGAAAGTGCCCTGATTCGTATTTTTCATCAGGCGGAAATCTTCGATATACCCGTCGGACTTAAAGATCTCTAACAATTTCCCGGTCAAATTTGAAGCGGGGATGTCTAAAGTCTCTTTGCGGGCATGGACCGCGTTTCTGATATTTGTTAGCGCATTTGCTATCGGATCACTGATGGACATTTTTAATTTCCTTTAATCGTTTCTCTTTAACTGAATTATTCTTTACCAGCTGGCTTTCTTAACCCCTGGAATTTCGCCTCGCCATGCAAGTTCGCGGAAACAGATACGGCAAGTTCCAAATCGGCGCAGATATCCGCGCGGACGGCCGCAAAGGATGCAGCGATTATGCTGACGGGTGGAAAATTTTGCTTTTTTTGCTGCCTTTAGAACTAAAGCTTTCCTTGCCATAACTTTTAACTTTCTTCTGTTTTAGATTTACGGAACGGCATACCTAAAAGCCGTAAAACTTCTGAATTTTCTTCGACATTATCTTGGCTGAACACAAATGCAATATCCATACCTTGACTACGGCTGATGCGTCCGACTTCGATCTCAGGAAAAATGGTTTGTTCGCTGAGGCCTAAGTTGTAATTCCCCTGTTTATCAAATGATTTTGTCGGAACGCCGTTAAAGTCACGGATACGCGGCAAAGCCACGCTGACAAAACGATCTAAGAATTCATACATTCTGTTGCGGCGCAATGTGACGGTGCATCCGATCGGTAAACCTTTGCGCAATTTAAAATTCGAGATAGCGACTTTGGCGCGGCGAATGATCGGCTTTTGACCGGTAATGGTCGAAAGGTCAGCGACGGCAGCATCCATGATCTTCATATCGGCGATAGCCGCACCAACACCCATGTTGATGACGATCTTCTGCAAACGCGGGACAGCCATCGGATTTTTGATGCCGAATTTCTTTTGTACAGCCGGAACCACTTCATCCCGGAATTTTTTTAAAAGTCTTGGTGTTGCTGTTGCTGTGGTAACCATTTAATTAAATCTCCTCGCCACTTTTTTTGCTAATGCGGACTTTGCTGCCATCCTTAAGAATACGAACTCCGAAACGGGTGGTTTTATTAGTTTTCTTATCGATCAACATCACATTGGAACGATGGATCGGGGCTTCAATGTCGATCAAGCCGCCTTGCGGGTTGCCTTGCGTTTTGCGCTGAGCCTTTTTGACAAGGTTAAGCTTTTCAACAACGACACGGTTCGTATCAGGATGAACACCGATAACTTTACCGGTCTTTCCCTTATCTTTGCCTGCGATCACTTTGACAATATCATCTTTTTTAATAGTCAACATTAGACAACCTCTGGTGCTAAAGAAACAATTTTCATGAATTCTAAATTTCTCAACTCGCGGGCCACCGGGCCAAACACGCGCGTCCCTTTCGGATTTCCGGCTTCGTCAATGATGACCAAAGCGTTGGAATCGAACCGGACGGTTGTTCCGTCAGGTCTTTTGATCGGGCAACGGGTACGGACGACAACGGCACGGGCTTTATCGCCTTTTTTAACAGCAGCATCAGGGCCGGATTCTTTGATATTGACCTTGATCACATCGCCGATCTGCGCCCATAAACGGCCTTTTGCGTTTAATACACCGATCATAGAAGCTTTACGAGCCCCCGTATTATCCGCCACATCCAAAAGTGTTTTTAAATAAATCATAGATAACCTCTTAGCTTGCTTTAATGATCTCGGTAATCACCCAGCGCTTTTCTTTCGAAAGCGGACGGGTTTCCATAATTCTCACAACATCGCCCTGTTTGGAAGCATTCTTCTCATCATGGGCCTTAAACTTAGCGGCTTGGCGCACGGTCTTAACATATTTCGCGTGCTTGCTGGTCCAGCGGACTTGGACAACACGGGTTTTATCCATTTTGTCGCTGACAACTTCGCCGGAAAGGAATTTTCTCGTATTAGCTCTTGCTTCACTATTTGGCATTTTTTGCTCTCTCATTGGTGACGGTCATAATTTTTGCGATATCGCGGCGGATCAATCTAAAACGGTGCGGCTTTTCTGCACGGCCGATCTTGCGCTGATATTTCAATTCAAAAAGTTCTTTCTTCAAAGCTTTTTCTTTGGTCTTAAGGTCTTCAGGAGCAATTTCACGTAATTCTTTAATTTTTGTCATATTAATGCCCTTGTGTTTCGCGTGTAATAAACTTGGTTCTTATCGGAAGTTTGAAAGCAACTAAACGGAAGATCGCTTTGGCCATATCTTCAGGAACACCGCCCATTTCAAATAAGATCTTTCCGCGGTGGACCGGCGCTGCCCAATGATCGAGGTCACCTTTACCCTTACCCATGCGGGTTTCAGCGGGCTTCTTAGTGATCGGCTTGCACGGGAAAATCCTGATCCAAAGTTTTCCGGCACCGTGTAATTTACGGGCGACGACGACGCGGGATGCTTCCATGTGATTCGCACGGATCATACCGTTGTCTAAAGCCTTAAGGCCGAATTCGCCGAGGGTTAAACGGGCCCCGCGGGTCGCGATACCACGATTTTTGCCTTTTTGCGCTTTGCGATATTTAACTCTTTTAGGTAACAACTGCATGATTTAAATCCTTTTATAAATTACTTTTGATCGACGATAGGACTAGCCGCAACACCCTGACGCTTTTGCGAATTTCTCGTCGGGATAATTTGTCCTTTATAAACCCAAACCTTAACACCAATGATACCGTAGGTTGTTTGCGCTTCAGCAAAACCATAATCAATGTCAGCACGCAATGTTTGCAACGGAACAGAGCCTTCACGGATAACTTCACGACGGGCCATTTCCGCGCCGCCTAAGCGTCCGGCGACCGACATCTTGATCCCTTTGGCGCCGCTTTGCATCGCTTGTTCAACAGCGCGCTTCATCGCACGGCGGAAAGCCACGCGTTTTTCCAACTGGAAACAAATATTTTGAGCGACTAAATTACCTTCGATGGCCGGGTTCTTGATCTCGATGACGTCAACAGCAATTTCACGCTTAGTGATGCTAGAAAGATCGGCTTTTAATTTTTCAATATCGGCACCGCGGCGACCGATAATAATACCGGGGCGGGCGGAAGCGATCAAGATCTTGATCTTTTCGGCGACACGTTCGATAACCACATACGAAACTGAGGCTTGAATGAACTTTTTCTTGATATACGCGCGAATCTTTGAATCCTCAATGACATTATTTTGGAAATCTTTGTGTTCCGCGTACCACAAGCTGCGCCAGTTGCGGTTGATCCCGAGCCTCAAAACATATGGATTAACTTTTTGTCCCACGTGTGACCTCTTTACTTGGTTAACAGATCGAGTTCGATTGTAATGTGTGTTGTACGTTTTAAAACCGGTGTTGCCCGGCCCATAGATGCGGCACGAAAACGCTTCCACATCGGCCCCTGATCAGCGGTGATCTTGGAGATGTAAAGCTGTGATTCCGTAAGGCCTTTTTGCTTGGCATTGCTGATCGCGGAATTCAAGATCTTGGTGATCATGGCTTTTGCGCCTTTTTCAACTTGCGCCAAAGTGACCAACGACGTCTCGACATCTTTGCCACGGATCAGGTCAATGACCTGGCGGACATTCATCGGTTTGAGTCTTAAAAAATTGCCTTTTGCTTGTGCGATCATTTTACGTGTCCTAAATTTTAATTCCTATTAAGTCTTCTGGTCTGCCTTCTTAGCCTTAACACCGCCGTGCTTTCTAAACGTTCTTGTCGGAGCGTAATCACCTAATTTATAACCGACCATGTTTTCCGTGATATAAACCGGCATGTGTGTTTTTCCGTTGTGAACGGCGATCGTATAGCCGACGAATTGCGGCAATACTGTCGAACGTCTCGACCATGTCTTGATCGGCAGTTTAGAGCCGGACGAAATGGCCTTATTGACTTTTTCGACAAGTTTATCTTCGACGTACGGTCCTTTTTTCAGCGAGCGACCCATTTTACTTTGTCCTTCTCTTCACAATGAATTGATTAGAATATTTTTTAGGTTTACGTGTCTTCAAACCTTTTGTCTTCATACCCCATGGGCTGACCGGATGCGGGTTCCCTTGCGGAGCTTTACCTTCACCACCACCGTGAGGATGGTCGACCGGATTCATCGCAACCCCGCGAACGCGGCCTCTCCAACCTAACCAGCGAGCGCGTCCTGCTTTACCCCAGCATTTTGTTTCATGTTCGACATTGCCTAATTGCCCGATCGTGCAGCGGCATTCCAAAGAAACTTTGCGCATTTCACCGGACGGCAAACGAAGCTGTGCTAAACCGGCTTCTTTGGCCATCAACTGCGCCGAAGTCCCGGCCGAGCGAGCCATTTGTCCACCACGGCCCGGAGATAATTCGATATTGTGAACAGCGATCCCAAGCGGAACTCTCTTCAGCGGCATCGCATTCCCGGAACGGATCTCAACATCACCAGTGTTCGTGCTTAAAACTTTTTCGCCGACCTTGAGTTCGAGCGGAGCCAAAATATACGCTTTGGTTTTATCTGAATATTCGATCAACGCGATACGGCAAGAACGGTTCGGGTCATATTGAATGGACAAAACAACAGCCGGCTGATCAATTCGGTCACGTTTGAAATCAATGACACGATACATTTGCTTATGCCCTCCACCGCGAAAACGAACGGTGATGCGGCCATAAGAATTACGCCCGCCGGTTTGCTTTAACGGTTCCATCAAAGACTTTTCCGGGGTCGTACCCTTGGTCAATTCCTTGAAATCGGAAAGTGCTGCGAACCGTAATCCGCCTGTTAATGGTTTGAATCTTTTAATGCCCACGTTAATAACCTCAATTGATGATTAGGTAATGTCGATCTTGCTGCCTTCACGCAATGTGACAATGGCTTTTTTCCAATCCGGCGTCATACCGAAATCCTTACGGACCCGTTTACGTTTTCCCGGTGACACTTGCGTGTTGACATCCGCAACTTTCACATTGTAAATTTCTTCAACCGCTTTTCGGATCTGCACTTTATTGGCGAACTTGGCGACCTCGAAGAAATATTGTCTCTTCGGTTCCAAAGTGATCCCTTTTTCCGTGCGCAATAATGTGTGAATAATATCGTAACTTGTGATCATAACTTACAAAGCCTCATTCTTTTCCTTAGCGGCGGACGATACGTCTCGCTGCGCGGAATGTATTTATTTTACGCGCTCCAATATTTTACTTAACGATGTCTTAGTCAGAAGAAGATTTTTGTTGCGCAACACATCGTAGGCGTTGACATCTTCACAACGGAGCATTTCAAAACGGGGGAGATTGCGACTTGCCAATTTGACACTGTCATCACACCCATCCAACAAGGCCAATATCTTACCTTGAAGTTTCAAAGCCGTCAATATTTGTGCGAACTCCTTGGTCTTGCCTAACTTGCCCTTTAAATCTTCAAGACAGATCAAATTTTTGTTCTGGAATTTCGCATTCAAGCTTTCGCGTAAAGCCGCGCGCTTGATCTTCTTAGGAATAGTATAACCAAAATCACGAGGATGCGGGCCAAAGACAACACCACCACCGTACCATAGCGGCGAACGGCTGGAACCGGCACGCGCACGGCCTGTCCCCTTTTGGCGCCACGGCTTTTTACCGCCGCCGGAAACCGCGCCTCTTTCTTTCGTCGAAGCATTGCCTTGGCGAAGAGCGGCCTGGTGCATGACCATCGCCTGGTGAAGGACATCGGTGTTGACCGGGACGCCAAAAATTTCTTTTGGCAATTCGACCGTATCAACTTCTTTTCCGCTTTTGCTTAACACTGATAACTTTAACATTTCTATTTCCCTTTAGCCCCGGCCTTAGCCTTACTTTGCTTCATCGGGTTACGGCTCTTTTCTGCCGTGACGCGAACTTCGTCGAGCGGACGGAAGGCTTTTTTCTTTGATAATAAAATTGTTACAAAACTGTTACGGTGGCCCGGAACAGCACCCTTGATCAAAACTAAATTATTGACCGGATCGACCTGGATAACGCGTAACCCTTGAACGGTCACGCGATCCATGCCCATGTGGCCTGGCATGTGGTGTCCACGGAACGTTCTGGAAGGCCAAGCACTGGAACCAGCAGAACCGATACGACGATGATGCATAGAACCGTGAGCTGCCCCACCACCGGACCAATTCCAGCGGACCATACCACCCTGAAAACCTTTACCACGGGAGATACCGCAAACATCGACGAAATCACCGGGCTTAAAAATATCAGCCTTGATCTCTTGCCCGACTTGGTAATCCTTGTTATCCGTGGAAGCGATCTCCCGGACTAAACGCATCGCTGGAGAACCGACTTTTTTGAAAAAGCCGAGTTCAGGTTTGCGTACGCGAGACTCACGTTTTTCTTCGAAGCCAAGCTTGATTTTCACAGGTTTCTCGATCAGCGAAAGGACACGGCAGGGGCCGGCTTCGATCACTGTGACAGGAACGGTGTTACCTTCCGTGTCAAAAACCTGAGTCATTCCTATTTTTTTTCCTAAGAGTCCGCGTATCATTATTTTATCCGTTATTGTTTGATTTCTACGTCAACCCCGGCCGGAAGGTTGAGCTTGCGCAACGCTTCAACTGTTTTGGCTGTCGGTTCAACGAGGTCGATCAAGCGCTTATGAATGACCAGATGGAACTGTTCGCGCGATTTTTTGTCGATGTTCGGCGAACGAAGAACAGTATAAAGTTCTTTTTTCGTCGGGAGAGGAACCGGGCCGGCAACTTTCGCTCCGGTACGGATCGCGGTATCGACAATTTCCTGCGCTGATTGGTCGATCAGGCGGTGATCATAAGCTTTTAGTTTTAGTCTGATTTTTTGCATAATAACCTATTTTTTATTCGATGATTTCAGAAACAACACCTGCGCCGACGGTACGGCCACCTTCACGGATGGCGAAGCGCAATTCTTTTTCCATAGCGACGGGCGTGATCAATTCAACTTTAATATCCACGTTATCGCCAGGCATACACATTTCCATACCCTCTGGAAGTTCTGCAGTACCCGTAACGTCTGTCGTACGGAAGTAAAACTGCGGACGGTAACCTTTGAAGAACGGTGTATGACGACCGCCTTCTTCCTTGGTCAAAACGTAAATGCGCGCTTTGAACTTTTTGTGCGGCGTGATAGAACCGGCTTTAGCAAGAACCATCCCGCGTTCCATTTTTTCTTTATCCATCCCGCGGAGCAAAAGCCCGACGTTGTCACCCGCGATACCTTCGTCCAATTCCTTACGGAACATTTCGACGCCGGTAATGACGGTTTTTTGGATAGCATCACGAAGACCGACGACGTCAACTTCTTCGCCGACATGGCACTTCCCACGTTCGATACGGCCAGTAGCGACAGTACCGCGACCAGAGATCGAGAATACGTCTTCAACAGCCATCGAGAACGGCTTATCAAGTTCACGAACAGGTTCAGGGATCCAGGTGTCAACCGCATTCATAAGATCCATGATCGGCTTGCTCTTAACAGGATCTTCAGGAGCGTTCAAAGCTTCCAACCCGCTACCTTTGATGATCGGTGTGTTATCGCCGTCAAATTTATATTTGGTTAAAAGATCACGGACCTCAACTTCGACGAGTTCCAAAAGTTCCGGGTCAGAAACCTGATCAACTTTGTTCAAGAAAACAACTAAACGCGGAACGTTGACCTGACGAGCCAAAAGGATGTGCTCGCGTGTTTGGGGCATAGGACCATCAGCTGCAGAAACGACGAGAATAGCGCCGTCCATCTGGGCCGCACCGGTGATCATGTTCTTGATAAAGTCAGCGTGACCAGGGCAGTCGATGTGAGCATAGTGACGTTTTTCAGTCTCATACTCAAGATGCGAAATATTGATCGTAACGCCGCGCTCTTTTTCTTCCGGAGCGTTATCGATAGAATCATACGAACGAGCCTCCGCGAAACCTTTTTTAGAAAGTACGGTGGCAATGGCAGCGCTTAATGTCGTCTTACCATGGTCAACGTGACCGATCGTCCCGATATTAACGTGTGGTTTATTTCTTACGAATTTTTCTTTTGCCATTTCTGCCTCCCGTTTTGTTCTTTTTCTAAATGATAATGTTCGATTTTTTTATAATTTAATTTACTTCTTTGAGCCTGCTTCTTCACGGACACCTTTGATCTTCTCGGCGACGTTGTTCGGAACTTGTGCATAGAACGACGGTTCCATCGAGAATGACGCACGACCCTGGCTCAACGTACGGAGCGCGCCGGCGTAGTTGAACATTTCCGCGAGCGGAACTTCGCAACGGACCGTCTTTAATTTACCACGGTTACCCGAGGAAACGATCTTTGCGCGGCGGGTGTTCAAATCACCGATGACTTGTCCCCAGAAATCTTCCGGAACGGTACATTCCAAATCCATGATCGGTTCAAGAAGGCAAGAACCGCCTTTCTTTAACCCTTCACGCATAGCTTCTTTACCAGCAAGCTGGAACGCAAGTTCGTTAGAGTCGACATCGTGATACGAACCATCGACGAGCGTAACAGTAAAATCAGAGACCGGATAACCTGCAAAAACACCGGTTTGTGCAGCGGTACGAACACCTTCTTCGACCGGCTTAATAAATTCGCGAGGAATAGCACCACCCTTGATCTTATTGACAAAGATGATACCTTTTCCTTTCTCTTCATTTGGTTCAACATCAATAACGCAATGGCCGTACATACCGCGACCACCGCTCTGGCTGATGAATTTACCGACAACGTTCTGGACTTTTTTCGTGATCGTTTCGCGGTAAGCAACTTGCGGACGGCCAACGGTACACTCCAGATTGTTTTCACGCTTCATGCGGTCGATAATGATTTCCAAGTGAAGCTCACCCATCCCGGAAATAATGGTCTGTCCGGTTTCGGTGTCATATTTAACTTTGAGCGAAGGATCTTCGTCTAAGAATTTGTGCAATGTCATACCCAACTTATCTTGGTCAGCCTTGGTCTTCGGTTCGATCGCCATGGAAACGACAGCTTCCGGGATCTTCATGCTTTCAAGAACGATCGGGGCCTTTTCATCACAAACGGTATCGCCGGACTTGCTGTCTTTCAAACCGACAAGCGCAACGATCTCCCCAGCAGAAACACTGCCGATAATTTCCTGACGATTAGCATGCATTAAAACGATCTTCGAAACACGTTCTTTGACACGACGGCTGGTATTCTGCACCGTGGATCCGGAAGGCAATGTGCCTGAGTAAACACGGGTATAAAATAATTTCCCGACGTAAGGATCAGCAGCGATCTTAAAAACAAGACCGCAGAACGGCGCGTTAGGATCACAGGGACGTGTTGTATGTTCGCTGGTATTCGGATCAGTACCAGGAACCGGCGGAACATCAAGCGGTGAAGGTAAATAGTCCAGAACAGCATCCAGAACGGTCTGCACACCTTTATTACGAAGCGCTGTACCGACGAGCACAGGAAAGAATGCCATCTTCAAAACAGCACGGCGGATCGCTGCTTTCAATTCCGGTATCGTGACTTCTTTTTCTTCAAGAAATCTTTCCATGATCATGTCATCGGCATCAGCCAGGCGTTCTAAAAGCTTATGGCGATATTCTTTAAATTTATCTTGGAATTCAGCAGGAATGTCACTAACCAAAGGATCCAACCCATCAGTTTCCGGGAAGGTAATATATTTTTCATGGACAACATCAATGATGGCAGAAAACTGGTCTTCATAAGCATTCGGGAAACAGATCCCGGCGGCATTAGCACCTAAGCGTTCATGAATTTCACCGATAACGCGGTCAAAATTCGCACCTAAACGGTCAATTTTATTGATGAAGAAAATGCGGGGAACACCATAGCGGTCGGCTTGGCGCCATACGGTTTCAGTCTGCGGTTGAACACCGCTACAGCCGCAAAGAACGACCGTGGCACCGTCCAAAACTTTCAAAGATCTTTCAACTTCGACGGTGAAGTCAACGTGGCCGGGGGTATCAATGATATTGATGCGGTGCTTTTTCCAAAAACAGGTCGTACTCGCTGCGGTAATAGTGATCCCTCTTTCCTGCTCTTGAGGCATCCAGTCCATAGCGGTATTACCGTCATCAATGTTACCCAGCTTATGAATGACACCGGTATAATACAAAACACGTTCTGTGGTCGTGGTCTTACCCGCGTCAATATGGGCAATAATCCCGATATTGCGAACGTCTTTTAGAGGTATTTTTTCATCAGCCATCTTAGTAAACCTGTAGTCTTTCTATATTTTTATTACTTTAATTACCACTTTAAGTGAGCAAAAGCCTTGTTAGCATCAGCCATTTTGTGTGTTTCGTCGCGCTTCTTAATGGCTGGGCCTTCGTTTTTATATGCGGCCAAAAGTTCTTCGGCCAACTTAACTTGCATCGGTTTACCCTTCTTTTTGCGGGCGAAGTCACGAACCCAACGCATCGCTAAAGAATTCCCGCGGACAACTGAAACTTCGATCGGGATCTGATAAGTGGCACCACCGACACGGCGCGGTTTCAATTCAAGGCGGGGACGGATATTGTCCATCGCTTTACCAAAAACTTTGATAGGAGGTTCTTCCTGAACACGTTCCTGCAAAGTATCAAGAGCGCCGTAAACGATCTTTTCGGCAACGGTTTTCTTGCCTGATTCCATGAGCACGTTAATGAACTTGGCAACCAGCTGGCTGTTATATTTTGGATCCGGTAAATCTGGTTTTTTGATAGCTGCACGTCTACGCATTATTTTTCCCTTTTAGCACCGTACTTGGAACGTGATCTCTTACGCTTTGCGACACCGGCGGTGTCAAGCGTCCCACGCACAATATGATAACGAACACCCGGAAGATCTTTAACGCGGCCGCCCCGGACAAGAACGATACTGTGTTCCTGTAAATTGTGGCCTTCACCCGGAATGTAAGATGTTACTTCAATACGGTTTGACAAGCGAACACGCGCGATCTTGCGAAGTGCGGAGTTCGGTTTTTTAGGGGTCATCGTTTTGACCTGTAAACACACGCCGCGTCTTTGCGGGCATGAGGTCAAAGCGGGTGACTTACCCTTCTTGATTTTCTGTTTTCGGCTCGTTCTGATCAGCTGTTGTATCGTTGGCATATTTTACCATTTCCACTTCATCGTAATATTTAAGGCCTGTTCCAGCGGGGATAAGATGCCCCACAATTACGTTCTCTTTCAGGCCACGTAAAAAGTCGAGTTTACCAGAAGCTGCTGCTTCTGTCAACACTCTTGTTGTCTCCTGGAAGCTGGCGGCGGAAATAAAACTCTCCGTCGTCAAACTGACTTTTGTGATACCCAAAAGTAACGGTGTGGCCTGTGCAGGTTTACCTTTTTTCTTAATAATTTCTTCGTTGACTTTTTTGAATTTAATTTTGTCAACATTGTCGCCAATTAAGAACTCGCTATCGCCTGATTCCGTGATCTTAACTTTGCGCAACATCTGCGAAATGATGAGCTCAATGTGCTTATCGTTAATGCGCACACCTTGCAAACGATAAACTTCCTGAACTTCATTTAAGAGATATTCTTGTAAAACTTTATCCCCGCAAACGCGCAAAATATCTTGAGGAACAACAGGCCCATCGGTCAATTGCTGGCCGGCAAAAACATGATCGCCTTTGTAAACATTGGGATGTTTACCATGCGGGATCGTATACTCTTTTGCCATACCCGTCGAACTCTTGACGACGATACTGCGAAGGCCTTTTTTGTCTTCACCGAATTCGACGAGACCATCAATTTCGCTGATGACAGCAGGATCTTTCGGACGACGAGCTTCGAACAACTCAGCGACGCGCGGCAAACCACCTGTGATGTCACGTGTTTTACCAGCACCGCGCGGGATCTTAGCAATAAGATCACCGGCTTTAACTTCCTGAAGATCGCTCACAAGAATGTGCGCGCCGACAGGGATCGAATAAATACCGACGATCTCTTTTTTATCATCCGTAATAATGATCTGAGGATGGAATTCCTGTTTATGTTCAACAACGACGCGTTCCGTGATCCCGGTGATCGGGTTCTGTTCTTCCTGGACCGTCACGTCAGCGACGAGGTCTTCAGAATTAACCAACCCTTTAACTTCGGTAATGATCGGGATGGTGTACGGGTCCCAAGTCGCAAAAATAACTTCAGCTTCGATCTTTTGGTCATCAGCGTATTTCAACGTCGCGCCTTGCGGCAACTGATAACGTTCAAATTCACGGCCGAATTCATTATTGATACTGACAGCACCGTTACGGTTAAGAACGACGTATTCATTATTGCGCTCGACGGCACGGAGCTGATGGTATTTCACAATACCTTTGTGCTTTGAACGGAAGAATGATTGCTCAACAGAACGGCTAGCGGTACCACCGATGTGGAACGTTCTCATCGTCAACTGAGTACCGGGTTCACCGATACTTTGTGCAGCGATAACGCCGACCGCTTCACCGATCTCGACCATACGCTGCGATGCCAAGTTACGGCCATAACACTTAACGCAAACACCGCGTTCCGATTCGCAGGTCAAAACGCTGCGGATACGGACTTTTTCGATACCGAGTTGCTCAATGACGGTCGCTTTATCTTCCGTGATCTCGCCACCAGCCTCGACGACAACTTGGTCCGTAATAACGTCGACGATGTTATCCAAAGCGACACGGCCGCTGATGCGTTCCTTGAGACTGACAACGAGCTCGTCACCTTCGACGATCGCAGCAACGGTAATACCGTTAACGGTCCCGCAATCCACTTCGATAATGACAGCTTCTTGGGCAACGTCGACGAGACGGCGGGTCAAGTAACCTGCGTCTGCGGTTTTAAGCGCGGTATCGGCAAGACCCTTACGGGCACCGTGCGTTGAAATGAAGTACTCCAAAACGGTCAACCCTTCACGGAAACTGGCCGTGATAGGATTTTCAATAATTTCGCCGGACGGCTTGGCCATAAGACCACGCATCCCGGAGAGCTGACGGATCTGCAAGCGCGAACCACGAGCGCCGGAATCAGCCATAATGAAGACCGGATTGAATGGATCCATTTGCTTAAACACAAGGTCGGACAATTTTTCCGTCGCATGTGTCCAAATGTCGATGATCTTGTTGTAGCGTTCGCGGCCAGTAATGACCCCTTTACGATACTGATCTTCGACTTTCGCAACTTCCGCTTTGGATTCTTTGATATGCTTTTCTTTTTCTTTCGGACTGGTTAAGTCGGTAATCGAAATAGAGATCCCAGCTTCGGTCGCAGCTTTGAACCCGAGTTCCTTAAGTTTATCCAATAAGATGACAGTCGTGTTCTGCGAGAATTGCTTGTAGCAATCTGCGATGACCGCACCGATTCTTTTCTTGTCTAAAGTGTCATTCACAAAACCCTAACCTTCCGGCAAGACTTGATTGAACAAGACGCGCCCGACGGTGGTTTCGATGATACGGGATGTTTTCGGAAGCGTGACCTTCGAAGAGCCTTGTGTCGCGCCCTGAACGGTTCCTTCTTGTGAAATGACCAATGACGGTTTTTCTTCACCCCAGACCGGAACCGTGATACGCAACTTGATCCCGGAATGGACTTTTAATTCCCCATCGTTGAAAGCCACAATGACTTCTTGCGACGAAGAGAACGTCTTGCGATCTTCACCTTCGGCATTACGGTCCTTGGTCAAATAGTAGAGCCCGAGAACCATATCTTGCGTCGGAGAAACGATCGGACGACCGTCAGCCGGTGAGAAGAGGTTATTGACCGACAACAATTCCAAACGGCATTCGATCTGAGCTTCCATCGAAAGCGGAACGTGAACGGCCATCTGGTCACCGTCGAAATCAGCGTTAAACGCGGAGCAGACGAGCGGATGAAGGTTGATGGCTTTGCCTTCCGTCAAGATCGGCTGGAATGCCTGGATACTCAGACGGTGAAGCGTCGGCGCGCGGTTCAACATGATCGGATGGTCCTTAATAACCTCGTCGAGGATATCCCAGACTTCGATCTTCGCACGTTCAACCATGCGCTTCGCACCCTTGATGGTGTGGACGAAACCTTTTTCACGGAGTTTGCGGATAATGAACGGCTCGAAAAGTTCGAGCGCCATCTTCTTCGGCAAACCGCATTGATGTAATTTCAAGTTCGGACCGACAACGATGACGGAACGGCCGGAGTAGTCAACACGCTTACCCAAAAGGTTCATACGGAAACGACCTTGCTTCCCTTTGAGCATGTCGGACAACGACTTCAACGGACGGTTTCCAGAACCTAGAACCGGACGTCCATGACGGCCATTGTCTAACAAAGCGTCGACGGCTTCCTGCAACATACGCTTTTCGTTACGGATGATAATTTCCGGCGCCTTCAAGTCGATCAATTTACGCAAACGATTGTTGCGGTTGATGACACGGCGATAAAGGTCGTTAAGGTCCGACGTCGCGAAACGGCCGCCTTCCAGCGGGACGAGCGGACGAAGGTCCGGCGGGATAACCGGAAGAATATCCAAGACCATCCATTCAGCTTGGTTGCCAGACTTCTTAAAATCTTCAATGATCTTTAAGGTCTTCGAAAATTTCTTAGCATTGGTCCCGAGCGGATTGGAAGCATCCAAGTCCTTACGAACTTTTTTGCAAAGAGCGTCGAGGTCGAGGTCGCGCAAAAGTTCTTTAACAGCTTCTGCACCGATCTTGGCCTTAAAAGCCCCGCCGAATTTAATGATGGCTTCTTGGTATTTATCTTCAGAAAGAAATTCGCGTTTCTTCAAGGTGGTTTCACCCGGATCAACGACGATATATTCTTCATAGTAGATGAGTTTCTCGAGGTCACGAAGAGTGACTTGGAGCATAGCGGACAAACGGGAAGGAACCGCCTTATAAAACCAGATGTGAGTGACCGGCGCGGCGAGGTCAATATGGCCCATGCGCGAACGGCGCACATTAGAGCGTGCAACAGTAACACCGCAACGATCGCAGGTAATCCCGTTGAATTTTTGTCCCTTATATTTTCCGCAGTTGCATTCGAAGTCCTTAACCGGCCCAAAAATGCGTTCACAAAAAAGACCATCCTTCTCTGGTTTCAAGGTACGGTAATTAAGCGTTTCCGCTTTTTTGATCGCACCGTTAGACCACGATTTGATAATTTCAGGGGAAGCGATCTTAATTGAGATACGATCTTCTTCAATAATTTGTTTTTTTGGAGTAGCCATTATTTTCTCTTCTCCTTTAACAGTTCTTGCGCAGGTTTATCGCCATCAGGATTTTCTCCATCGGGCCCGCCATTAGCTTTTTCAAGCTTAATGTCGAGGCAGAGGCCCTGCAACTCTTTGACGAGAACGTTAAATGATTCAGGTACACCCGTCGACAATTTTTGTTCACCCTTAACGATCGCTTCGTAGATACGGCTACGGCCCTGGACGTCGTCTGACTTGACGGTCATCATTTCTTGCAAGGTATACGCCGCACCATAAGCTTCGAGCGCCCAAACTTCCATTTCCCCGAATCTCTGACCACCGAAATGCGCTTTACCGCCTAACGGCTGCTGAGTAACGAGAGAATACGGCCCGATCGAGCGAGCGTGGATCTTTTCGTCGACCAAATGATTCAATTTGAGCATGTAAATATAACCGACCGTGATCAGTTGATCAAAGCGTTCACCGGTAAAACCGTCGTAGACGACCGTCTTCCCACCATCGGGAAGGCCGGCTTCTTTTAAGAGGTCCCAAATTTCCTGCTCGGTGGCACCGTTAAAGATCGGTGTTTCAGCATGGAAACCTAAGGCCGCGGCGGCCCAACCCAAGTGGGTTTCGAGCAACTGCCCGACGTTCATACGAGAAGGAACGCCTAACGGATTTAAGATAATGTCAACCGGACGACCGTCGGCTAAGTAAGGCATATCTTCTTCCGGAACGATCCGGGAAACGATACCTTTATTACCGTGACGGCCGGCCATCTTGTCACCTTCCGAAACTTTACGCTTCGTGGCAACGTAAACGACAACGCGCTTCAAAACACCGGCGGGAAGTTCATCGCCGCGCTTGACGCGGTCAATTTCTTGTTCTTCTTCCTCGATAAGTTCGGTGATCTTTGAATTATAAAATTCAACAGCTTCTTTGACATCGGAGTCATCAGAATAATCACTCAAGGTCATTGTCGAAGCTTTCTTTTCGCTGACACCTAAAAGCTTGGCAACTTTCTTGCTCTTCTCGACTTCGATGAAATCAATTTCCTGTTTGTAGTATTCTTTGATCTTTAAGATCGCTTCTTTTTCTTTATCTTTATCAGCTTTGGCTTTGCGGCCGCGTTCCGTACGCTGAAATATTTCAGTATTAACAACAACCCCTTCGATGCCCGGCGGAAGCGTCAACGAAGTATCACGGACATCAGCAGCTTTTTCACCGAAAATCGCGCGCAAAAGTCTTTCTTCAGGAGAAAGTTCTTTTTCGCTTTTCGGCGTTAACTTACCGACGAGAATATCACCCGCCTTAACTTCAGCCCCAACGCGGACAATACCTTCTTCGGTCAGGTCATTCAACGCTTCTTCCCCGACGTTCGGGATATCACGGGTGATCTCTTCGTTACCTAAACGAGTTTCGCGGGCTTCAACCTCGAATTTCTCGACGTGGATCGATGTGAACGCGTCTTCCCGGACCAATTTCTGGTTGACGAGAATAGCGTCTTCGAAGTTGTAACCGCGCCACGGCATGAACGCGACAAGCACGTTCCGCCCTAAGGCCAAACGTCCGTCCTTCGTCCCGACGCCGTCGGCGATGACTTGCCCTGCTTCGACCTTATCACCAAGAGAAACGATCGGTTTTTGCATAACGCAGGTGTTGGCGTTAGAACGGATAAAATTCTTCAAAGGATAAACAGTATCGCCGACCGTGATCTCACGAGCATCGACCTTGGTAACGGTCCCGGCTTTTTTCGCGATCATCACAACGCCGGAGTCACGGGCGACTTTGCCTTCCATCCCGGTCCCGACAAAAGGAACTTCGGTAACCATGAGAGGAACAGCTTGACGCTGCATGTTAGAACCCATCAAAGCACGGTTCGCGTCGTCGTGTTCTAGGAACGGAATTAAACAGGTCGCGACAGAAACAAGCTGTTTCGGCGAAACGTCTTTGTAATTGATCTGCTGCGGGCTGACTTTGGGGAAGTCGGCTTTGTAACGGCAAATTGTTTCTTTGCCTTCCAAAGTCCCGTCTTCGGCAACCTGCGCATTCGCTTGCGCGATGAATTTATCCTGGTCGACGTCGGCCGTCAAAAATTCGACTTTGCGGGTGACGCGGCCATTATCAACTTTGTAGTAAGGTGTTTCGATGAACCCAAGATCGTTAACACGGGCACATGTCGTCAACGACGAGATAAGACCGATGTTCGGGCCTTCCGGTGTTTCGATCGGACACACACGGCCATAGTGCGTCGGGTGAACGTCGCGGACTTCGAAACCAGCGCGTTCGCGGGACAAACCACCCGGACCGAGCGCGGACAAACGGCGCTTGTGAGTCAACTCGGACAACGGGTTGACTTGGTCCATAAATTGCGATAACTGGCTGCGCGCAAAGAAGTCCTGGATCTGGTTCGAGAATAAACGGGAATTGATTAAGTGGTGCGCGGTCAAGTTTTCGAACGAACTCATAACAACAAGACGTTCTTTGATCGAGCGTTCCAAACGGGCCAAACCGATACGGACTTGATTTTGAACAAGTTCACCGACGGTTTTGATACGGCGGTTACCCAAGTGATCGATATCATCGGTTTCACCGACACCTGCGCGCAAACCGATCAAGTACTTGATGACGGACGCGAGGGTCTGGATATCTAAAACACGATTGTCCATCGGGACATTCGTATTGAGCTTACGATTGATGATGTGACGGCCGACGCGGCTGAGATCATAACGCTTCGGATCAAAGAATAAACGGAAGAACAACGCTTCCGCAACTTCGATCGTCGCCGGTTCGGTCGGGCGCATCTTGCGATAGAAGTCCAAAAGGGCTTCTTCTTTGTTGGTGGTGTGATCTTTTTCGATCGTGTTCTTGAGCTTATCGAAATCATCGCCCAACAATTTTTGCATATCTTCAGCGGTCGTTAAACCCATGATACGCAAAATTTGCGATGCCGGGAAATTGCGGCGGCGGTCGACATAAGCGAGCATGACATCGTTGAGGTCATACTTGATCTCGAACCAAGCCCCACGGGCCGGGATAATACGGCCGTAATAAATACTTTTACCCGTCGGATGGACTTCTTCTTCGAACGAGACCCCCGGCGGACGCTGGATCTGAGAAACAACGACACGTTCGTCACCATTGATGATGAACGTTCCGGTTTCGGTCATGAGCGGGAAATCGCCAAAATAAACTTCTTGTTCTTTAATATCGACGGGAGTGATCAAGCGGAGCTTGACTTTGAGCGGAGCCGAGTATGTCATACTGCGGCGCTGGCATTCAAAACTGGAATACTTTTCCTTGCCTAAATAATAGCTGATGTATTCGAGCTTGATCTGCCCATCATAGCTTTCTAATGGGAAAACTTCACGGAAGACTTCCTCTAATCCGGTATCAGTACGCTTATCAGCGGATGCATCACGCTGTAGAAAATCTTCATATGCCTTAACTTGAATGTCCAAAAGCGACGGCAATTCAAAGTTGTCCTTAGCCTTGGCGAAACTTCTGAATTTTGGTTTTCTCATCTGAGATAGATTCCGTTTTTTAAACCCTGCGCGCGGGTATCGTTAGTGGACTTTATCCCCAAATTTTGCTTTGGGGATATAAATAGACAAAAATCAAAAACTTCCTCGGGTTAAAATCTTGTCCGCCTTGGGCGAATAACATTCTAACCCAGAGGAAATTTTTTGATTCTTATGACAATGTATTAGCACTCTAGATAAGATTTGCGGCACATATCTTGCGTGTTAAGACTTCCCACGTTTTCGTGAAATAGTGGTGCCGATTACAACTTATGCCTAAACTGCCCTGGATCTATGCTTTCAAAAAAACTTCGGAACTAAAAAATTACTTAAGCGTGACTTTTGCGCCAGCAGCTTCAAGCTTCTTCTTTAGATCTTCAGCTTCTTCTTTGGTCGCGCCTTCTTTAACAGTCTTCGGAGCAGCTTCAACTAAGTCTTTCGCTTCTTTCAAACCTAAGTTTGTCGCAGCGCGGACTTCTTTGATGACGCCGATCTTGTTAGCACCGACTTCAGACAAAACAACATCAAATGTGGTTTTTTCTTCAGCAGGAGCGGCAGCAGCACCAGCACCAGCGCCCATCGCCATCATCATACCGGCAGGCATCGGAGCAGCAGCTTGGATCCCTAAGCGATCTTCCAAACCCTTGACAAGGTCTGACAATTCCAAAGCGGTTAAGCTTTCGATTTGCTTAGCAACATCTTCGAGCTTCGCAGAGAGCTTAACGCTCGTTTTTTCAGCAGTAGCTTCACTCATTTCAATTTCCTCCCTTTTGTTCACCGTATTGTTTCAATATAGATAATAAGTCCCGAGACTTAGCATTTAAAATTCCAGCAAAGCGAGTCATCGGTGACAGCATCACTTGTAGCAAGCGAGCCTGCAAGACTTCTTTAGCCGGCAGATCAGATAAACGTTTAACATCAGTTCCGACGAGAATAGCGCCATCTAAAATACCGCCGTTGATGACGACATTTTTGAATTGATCGGTAAACTTGACGAGAGCTTTCGAAACAGAAACAGCGTCAGAATTGCTCCAGACAAAAGCAGTTTGGCCTTTGATCTTATCAGCCAACGTATCGTTCTTGAGTTCTTTAAGGACGATCTTGGCGATACGGTTTTGCGGAACATGGACTTTAGCGCCAACCTTGCTAAGGTCTTTTCTCAAGTTCCCCATCTGGGCAGAAGAAACAGCCGTATAGCTTAACAAGAAAACGGCTTGATTATTTTGGAGGCCGTCCTTGATGCTTTTATTTAAACTGTTACGTAATACTTTTCCGACTTTTTCCATAATTTTTGAGTCCTTTTAACTCTCTTGCTTCTTTACTCAAAAATTAATCTCTGACCCTGCCGATTAGGCCCCTTAGGGGCAAGGGTTAGAGATTAATTAATTGATACCCATTTCAACAACGTCCAAGCCCGGGCCCATTGTTGTGGAGACTGAAATAGATCTGATCAAATTCCCTTTAACGACGTTCGGCTTAGCATGCTGGATCGCTTCAAGAAGCGAACGGGCATTGTCTAAAAGCTTAGCCTTATCAAAAGAACGTTTTCCGATACCGACGTGGATCCCGGCTTGTTTATCAGCCTTGAATTCAATACGGCCGGCTTTAAGTTCTTTAATGACTTTTTCAACGTCTTGCGTAACGGTCCCGGCTTTCGGGGAAGGCATCAACCCGCGCGGGCCTAAAATTTTACCCAATTTGCTAAGATCACGCATCATATCAGGCGTAGCAACGACACAGTCAAAATCCTGGAAACCTTTGGCCACTTTTTCGATCAAGTCATTGGACCCGACGAGGTCAGCGCCGGCATCCTGCGCTTTTTGGGCCAGTTCACCTTTACAGAAAACCGCGACACGGACTTTTTTACCGATCCCGTGCGGAAGAACCACCGTACCGCGAACCGGCTGTTCCGTTTCTTTGGCGTCAAGGTTCAAGCGGAAATGCAATTCGACGGTTTCGTCAAATTTCACTTTAGGAAATTTTTCGACTTGGCTCAAAGCTTCATCAAGAGTGTATTTCTTTTCAGCTTCAAAAACTTTACCGAATTCTTTTTTGCGTTTGCTAATATGTACCATTTTAACCAACCACCTCAATGCCCATGCTGCGGGCTGTTCCTTCGATCGTTTTAAGGGCTTTTTTGAAATCAATAGTGTTCAAATCGTCCATCTTCGCCTTGGCAATTTCTTCAATTTTGGCGCGGGAGATTTGGGCAATTTTTTCTTTACCGGCTTGGCCGGATGCTTTTGCAAGATTAGCTGCTTTTTTGATGAGAACTGCGCTCGGGGGGGTTTTGATAATGAAGTCGAAGCTTTTGTCTTTGTAGACAGTAATGACGGCCGGGAGGATCAAACCTTCCTTACCCTTGGTCTGTTCATTAAAGGCTTTACAGAAACCCATAATGTTGACACCGTGTTGACCCAAAGCGGGGCCGACGGGCGGAGCAGGATTAGCCTGTCCGGCCGGAACGTATAACTTGATCTGTGTTACGACTTCTTTTGCCATTTTATTTCACCGAGTAAAAGATTAACTAATTATATTTTTTCAACTTGCCAATATTCCAACTCAACTAACGTCGAGCGGCCAAAGATCGAAACGCTGACCTTAAGCTTCCCGCGTTCAGGATAAACTTCCATGACCGAACCGTTAAAGTTCGCGAAAGGCCCTTCCGAGATACGGATCGCTTCACCGATATCAAAAATGATTTTCGGGCTCGGCTTGGTTTCGGTATCTTCGGTACGGCGGAGGATCGAATTGACTTCATCTTCAGAGATCGGTGTTGGACGGCGGCCAGGGCCGATAAAACCGGTGATCCCAGGTGTCGTCTTGACCAAATACCAGCTTTCTTTGGTCATTTCCATCTTGACCATGATGTAGCCGGGGAAAAACTTACGGGACGTAATTCTTTTCTTTCCGCCGCGGATCTCGGAAACCTGCTCCGTCGGGACTACGATCTCTTCGACATATTTCTTAAGATCGGTTTTCGCCATCCGGCCTTCTAAACCAGCCTTGGCCTTTTCCTCAGCACCTGTCTGAGTGTGAATCACGTACCACTTGTGGCCAGTAGAAGTTGGGGTTTCCATATTATTTAATGATCACTCCGATAAATTTTGAGAGAACAAGGTCGATCACAGCAATAAAAAGGCCTAAGAATGCGGTACTGATCAAAACAACCTGCGTCGACTCAATAAGCTCGCTGCGGGTCGACCAGGAAACCTTTTTTAACTCAACACTAACTTCCGAAAAAAACTTATTAACTTTCGCGAACATATTTTCTCTTTATATATATGCAGGCCTGGTAGGATTTGAACCCACAACACTCGGCTTTGGAGGCCGCTGCTCTACCAATTGGAGCTACAGGCCTATAATCACCAGGTCAGCGTGTTAATAAAAATCATTTTAGGGGGTTACTTCTTTAACTCCCGATGTAAAACATGCTTGCGGCAAAACCGGCAGTATTTTTTAAGTTCAATACGATCTGGATTCTGCTTCTTATCCTTCGTGCTTGAATAATTTGGCCTGCGGCACTCCGTGCATTCAAACTGTATATTTTCGCGCATAATGTGATCTAACTTTCGATTCTTGTCTACCGGGTGACAAAATACAAGCCCCCGACCGGTTTTGAACCGGTGACCTCGTCCTTACCAAGGACGTGCTCTACCGGCTGAGCTACAGGGGCGACAAATGAATATCAAGTATACTTCGCTAATATTTTTTGTCAAGAAAATTTCTCTTCTTATTAGGTGAATATTACTTGAAACTAATCCTTAAAAAACGCCGCTTTCCAACCTTTACAACACCGGGCTTTACGGCCCATTCCTCGTCGGTGATCTTCTCCCCTTCGATGGTAACCCCGCCCTGCTCCAACAAACGGCGACCTTCGCTCTTCGAAGCCACGAGTTTATTCTTCACTAAAATATCGATAATTTTTTCATTGGGCCCCAGAACTTTGTATTCTGCAATATCTTCCGGGACATCTCCACGGCTAAAAACTTTCTCAAATTCCTGGCGCGCGGACTTCGCTTTTTCCTGCGAATAAAACTGGCTTACGATCTCTTCCCCCAACTGCATCTTTGCTTCTTTAGGATGAAGCCTTTTAATTTCAACAAGATCGCGTTCTGTTAAAATTTCGTAATACCGCATCATCAGGTCATCGCTAACCGACATCACCTTGCCGAAGATCTCAACCGGCGATTCATTGATGCCGATGTAATTACCCAAAGATTTGCTCATCTTCTTTTCGCCGTCCAACCCCTCCAACAGCGGGGTCATCATGACGACCTGCGGCTTTTGGCCGAAGGCTTCCTGCAACTGGCGGCCCATCAGAAGATTGAATTTCTGGTCCGACCCGCCCAACTCTACGTCCGCCTGCAAATGCACCGAGTCATACCCTTGCATCAGCGGATAAATGAACTCCAAAAGGCTGATCTCTTTGGCGGTTTCAAACCGTTTTTTGAAATCTGCGCGGGCGAGCATTTGCGCAACCGTAGAAAAAGCCGTTAATTCCAACATTTCCTGAGCGCTAAGCTTAGCGAGCCAGGCACTGTTGAAAACAACCTTGGTCTTTTTTTCATCGAGGATCTTAAAGACTTGGGCTTTATACGTTTTAGCATTGGCAGCGATCGTTTCCAATGACATCTTGGAACGCAGCTGGTCGCGTCCCGTAGGATCGCCGATCTGGGCGGTAAAATCACCGATAAGAAAGAACACCTCGTGTCCGAGGTCTTGGAACTGGCGCAACTTTCGCAAAAGAACACAATGACCCAGGTGAATATCCGGAGCGGTCGGGTCAAAACCGGCTTTGATCTTAAGCGGCCGGCCGCTTTTCTTACTGTCCTGCAATTTCGTACGCAAGTCCGCGCTACTAATGACCTCGACCGTCCCGCGAGTTATGCGTTCAAAAATGTCTTGGTCATTCATAGAAAATTTCCAAAAAAAGGAACACGAATGAACTCTCAGAGGCGTGGCCGCGTCAAATTACAGGCGGGTGCTGACTCCAATTTTCATCTGATCAACATCAACTTTGATAATTTTGACTCGTAACGGATCCCCTGGCTTCAACGCCGCAGCCTGGTCTTTGTCAATTTCTGACGAGTAAACCAAAGCTTCGACATCTCCCGGCAAGCGGACAAAAACCCCAAAACTGGAATTTAAGACCACTTGTGAATCCACTTCGCTGCCAACAGCGTATTTCTCAGCGATCGCGGCCCAAGGATTTTCGGTGAGTTGTTTTAAACCTAAGGTGATCTTACGGCTATCAGGGTCGACGGCCAAAACCTGGACTTCGACATCCTGGCCCTTTTGTAAGACTTCCTGCGGATGATTGACTTTCTTCACCCATGACATATCAGAAACGTGGATCATGCCTTCAAGGCCGCTTTCCAATTCAACAAAAGCGCCGTAATCGGTGAAGCCGCGGACGGCCCCTTTGACATTTTTCCCGACGGGAAGGCTCTTTTGCGCTTCAAGCCACGGGTTGATCTCAAGCTGCTTCATGCTCAAGGAAATGCGCTTGGAATCTTTATCAACATTGATGATGACACAGCTGATCTCATCACCAA
Source organism: Candidatus Omnitrophota bacterium (assembly GCA_020849375.1). Taxonomy (GTDB): domain Bacteria; phylum Omnitrophota; class Gorgyraeia; order Zapsychrales; family JANLHA01; genus JADLGJ01. Next base: position 8,101 of record JADLGJ010000006.1, on the reverse strand, counting down.
GTTTGAACATTTCTTGCGGATTGACCATCTTTTTCTGCCAAGAAATTTCGGAAGAGTGGAGAAGGCCTTCGATGCCCTTTTCGATCTCAACAAAAACGCCGTAGGGCATAATGTTGACGACTTTACCCTTGATCTTTGCACCGGCAGGATATTTTTGATAGATATCGTCCCACGGATTCGGGGAGATCTGCTTGAGACCTAAAGAAACTTTTGAATTGGCTTGATCGAAATCGAGAATGATGACTTCGATTTTGTCACCTAATTGAACAATTTCGCTCGGATGATTAATGCGTGACCAGCTCATATCCGTAATATGGAGAAGGCCGTCAACGCCACCGAGGTCAATAAAAGCCCCAAAATCAGTAATGCCTTTGACCGCACCCTTGCGGCGTTCGCCTTTTTTGAGTTCGCCCCAAAGCTTTTCACGGACGAGATCGCGTTCTTTTTGGAAAATATCACGACGAGAAAGGATCAAATTGCGGCGTTGTTTGTTGATCTTGGCGACCTGGAAGTTAAATTTGTTCGCCATGATGGTATCGTTGGCGTAACCCTTGAAAGCGGATAAGGACATCGGCAAGAAGCCTTCGACGCCTTCAACGTCGACCATGTAACCACCCTTGACCTGCTTAACAACACGGCCTTCAACAACGTGGCCTTCTTCTATATCAACCATGACTTTTTGCCAACCCTTGACCTTTTCGGCTTTCGCGCGGGAAAGGACCAAGCGGCCTTCGTCATCTTCTACCGATTCAACAAGGACGTCAATTTCACGGCCCAGTTCAAGTTCTTCTTTATTGCGGAATTCTTCTAATGGGATAAAACCTTCAGATTTAAAACCAATATCGATAACCGCTTCTTTTTCCGTAATAGCTACGACGGTCCCCTTAACGATATGCCCTTCTTTAACGCTCTTGACGGACGCTGCGTAAAGTTCCGCCATTGTACTTTGTTTTGTTTCAGTCATGATTGTGTTTCCCCTTTTGTCTCGGCTTGGCCGAGAAGAATTCTTTAAACAGGTTTCCCTTTTTAAAGTGGTTCAATTATCGCAAAATAATCTTTTTTGTCAACCAATATTTTGGCTACTGAAGGGAATTGATTTTTTGCAGGATCTCAGAGGCGGTCTCTTCATAACTTTGTGAGGCAGAAACATTAAGCGGTTTTCCGATCACGATCCTAACCGGATGTTTTTGAAGACCTTTTGCGCCTTTTGGCATGACGATGTCCGTCCCGATGATCTTCATGGGAATGACCGGCACCTTGCCTTTAACGGCGAGAAAACCGACCCCGCCCTTGGCTGCGGCGGCCTGTTCACCGGTCACGCGCGTCCCGGTCGGGAAAAGGGCTAACGGATAACCAGCCTTGAGCTTACGCAGGCATTCGCGCATCGCGCTCACGTCCGAGCCTTCGCGCTGGATCGGAAAAGCTCCGACGGAAGATAGTAATAAGCCGAAGATCTTGTTGTTGAACAAGCTTTTTTTGGCGATATGAAAGATCGGCCGGTGGACCGCGTAACTGACCAACGGCGGATCCATATTACTAATATGATTGCTCGCCACAAGAAAGGCACCTTTGGCAGGAATGTTCTCGCGCCCGACGATCGTCAAAGGAAAGCAGAACGGATTAACGATCTTCAGGACAGCATAAGCAAACCAATACAAAGGGATCATTTTATTTCCCTAGTAACAATTTCTCTCCGTAGGCGATCAACTGCTTAGCACGGGCCAGCGATTTGGCTTCACAATAAGCACGCACGAGCGGTTCGGTTCCCGATGGGCGAAACATCAGCCAGCTTTCATCTTCACAAATAAGCTTCACGCCGTCAAAGTCTTTCATGCCAACGACTTTCTTGCCGAGTAAATTGTCGATGGTCTTGATCTTATTGAGGTCAACCGAAACACCCGGCGTCAATTTGACGTCGGCACGCAAATAATAATACCGGCCGAATTCTTTTTCCATGTCATCAATGATCTTTTTGATGTTTTTCTTTTGATAGACCATCATTTCGAGCAAAAGAAGGCCGGCTAATGTTCCGTCACGTTCCGGGATATAATCCTGAAAACCTAATCCGCCCGCCTCTTCCCCGCCGGCGATGAGGCGTTCCGAGATCATCAGGTCGGAGATATATTTAAATCCGACCGGGGTTTCATAAAGCTTTAAATTAAGTTTCTTGGCGATATTGTCTATCAAGGTCGTTCCGCAAATGGTTTTGACAACTCCGCCGGTACGGCCGCGATTACGGGCCAAATGCAAAATAAGCAATCCTAAGATCTTTTGCGGATTTAAAAATTCCCCACCCGTCGAAACAGCGGCAATGCGGTCCGCATCGCCGTCAAGGACAAGGCCAAGGTCGAACTTTTCTTTTTTGACTCGGCCTAAAATTCCCTCGAGCATTTCCGCGATCGGTTCCGGCTTCTTACCGTCAAAATAAGGATTAATTTCGGAACGCATGAGTGTTAAACGGATCTTACTGCCTTTGAGGACTTCCGCGATCAGGCCATTGCCGCTGCCATGCATCGCGTCCATAATGACCTTGAACTTAGCGTTCTTGATCTTTTTCATGTCGACGTAGTTTTTCATGAACTTCAAATAAGCGGTCTTAAAATTATGGATCTTGATCTTGCCGCCCGCCTTAGCCTGTTCAAAATCCATGATCTTCACTTCGGTCTTAAAAAGGTAGGCTTCCACGTTATCGGTAATATCGCGGGACGCGCCGCCGCCAAGATAAGTTTTAATTTTGATCCCGTTAAATCGATACGGATTGTGGCTCGCCGTGATCATGATCCCAGCGACACCCCCATGGGTCGGAACTCCATAACTCAACGCCGGCGTCGGGATCGGCGAGTCAGAAAAAACGATCTCGATACCATTAGCGGCTAAAACTCGTGCGACCAACTGAGCGTAATCAACACCCATAAAGCGAGTGTCATAAGCAATACAAACGAGCCTTCGGCCGTCGATCGGCTTCAAATCATTATTGATCCATTCCGCGATCCCTTGGCTGCAGGCCATGACATTTTTAAACGTGAACGTGTCGGAAATAACTGCGCGCCAGCCGTCGGTCCCAAATTTGATCTCGCTTGTTGTGCTCATCGGTTAACCTTTCTTCTGAGTTTTATAAAGTCCGTGCTTAATAATGTAGTGGTAAATGGCTTCAGGGACAAGATAGCGGATCGATTTGCGCGAATTAATACGTTCACGCAAATACGATGACGAAATATCAATGCCCGGCTTGGTCACAGTGAGATGCTTGATGTTTTTAATATCGCTGTATCCTGGACGATTTACGACGATAAAAGCAGCAAGCTTTAAGATCTCATCAATATTTTTCCATTGCGGCAATGTTCCCAAACTGTCGCCGCCGATAATGAAGAAAAATTTAACTTTTGCAGGATAGCTTTTACGAAAATGACGGAGCGTGTCGACAGTATAGGATTTCCCGACGCGTTTTGTTTCCACATCGGAGACTTCAAAGTATTCGTTGCCAGCGGTTGCCAGCCGGACCATTTTGTAACGGTCTTTAGCTGAGGCGAGCGGGGCAATATTTTTATGTGGCGGCTGATGCGAAGGAATGAAAATGACTTTATCGAGCTTAAAGCGCTCCTGCGCCATTTGCGCGATAGCCAAATGCCCCATGTGTATAGGGTTAAATGTCCCACCGAAAAAACCGATTCTTTTCATTCAAAATCCTATTTAAGGTAAAGTTGGGAAAGGTCCTGTTGCTCAAACAGTGGCTCATCCCGCTTTACACTTAATTCTTAAATAAAACTTTTGACGGTCCTCGCCAAACTCGCACAGGGCCTTTCCCAACTTTACCTATTGCCGGATCTGGCCATTGCCGGACACAATATATTTATACGTCGTCAAGCCTTCCAACCCCATAGGGCCGCGCGCGTGGATCTTATCAGTACTGATTCCGACCTCGGCGCCAAAACCAAACTCATACCCGTCAGTAAAACGAGTCGAGGCATTGGAGTAAACACATGCAGAGTCGATCGACTTGAAAAACTTTTCAATTTCTTCTTCGCTCTTCGTAATGATCGCGTCCGAATGATGCGAGCCAAAGGTATTAATATGCCCGATCGCTTCATCCAAAGAGCCGACGATCTTCACGGTCAGGATCAAGTCCAAGTATTCTGTCGTCCAATCCTCTTTGGATGCGGGCTTAACTTTTTTAGAGATCTGCCGTGTTTTCGCATCCCCGCGCAATTCCACACCGGCATCAGTAAAGCGGTGGAGCATGCTGCGCAAAAATTTATCAGCAACATCCTTATGGACCAGCATTTTTTCCATCGCGTTACACGTTCCCGGCCGCTGGACTTTCGCGTTAAAACACACTTCTTCCGCCATCGCGAGGTCAGCTTGGTCACTCACGTAAATATGGCACACACCTTTGAAATGTTTAATGACCGGGATGCTGGAGTTCTCGGCGACAAAACGGATCAGCCCTTCTCCGCCGCGGGGGATCACAAGGTCAACAAGGTCGTCGAGCTTTAAAAGGGCATCAACCGCTTTACGGTCCTTGGAAGGAACCATTTGTACGGCTTCGGCAGGTATGGCCGTGTCTTTAAGCGCCTTGCGGCAGACCTTAAAGATCGCGTCATTCGAATATGCCGCTTCCTTACCGCCTTTTAAAATGACCGCATTGCCGGATTTCAAACAAAGGGCAATACAGTCCGCCGTGACATTCGGACGGGACTCAAAAATGATCGCAACGACCCCGATCGGCACGCGGATCTTCTTAATGAGCAAACCATTGGGCCGCTCGGTCGTGTCCAAGATCTCACCGATCGGATCCCTTAAGGCCGCGGTATCTTTTAAACCTTCGGCCATTGCAATAATGCGTTTTTCATCCAAGGCTAAACGGTCAACGAGCGCGGCAGGATATTTTTCTTTTTTAGCTTGGGCAAGGTCTTTGTTGTTAGCCTTGATAATCGCATCCTGATGGGTCAAAATCGCCCCGGCGATGGCCAAGAGCGCGTTATTTTTATCACTGACGCTCAACTGCGCCAGCACAGACGACGCCGCCTTAGCTTTTTCAGCTATTTTACGGACACGGTCTTTTAATTTTGCGCTCATGGCTTTATCTCTTACAAAGGACTAAATTATCACAATGAATGACTTCCCGCTTACCTTTTTTACCTGTTGTCCCGGCGCTGATAAGGTCCGGCAGAGAATATTCAATGACCCCGCGGGCGATCTCATCACCGCACTGGTCCTGGACGACAACAACGTCATGGGCTTTAAAATGGCCTTCGCATTTAGAGACACCGGGTAACAGCAAACTTTTTCCGCCCTTGAGCAATGCTTCGGCAGCACCGGCATCAACGGTCACGGCGCCCTTGGGCTTAGCGACAAAAGAGATCCAGTGTTGTCGGGCCAAGGCCTTATCTTCTTGTGCAAAAAAGAAAGTTCCGACCCGTTCGCCATTGACAACACGGTCAAGAACATCTTTGCTGGAACCGCTGGCGATCACGCAAGGGATATTCGCATGGGTCGCGATCTTGATCGCATCAAGCTTGGCCGACATGCCGCCTTTAGAAATATTCTTATTCGCTGAACCGCCGGCAACACCCTGAATATCAGCATTGATCTCTTTGACTTCAGAGAAATATTCGGTTTTCCCATCACGCTTCTCATAAAGCCCCTCGACGTCAGACAGCAAGATCAAAAGGTCTGCGTGGACCAAACCCGCTACCAGTGCCGAAAGCTTATCATTGTCACCAAATTTAATTTCATCCGTTGATATCGTATCGTTCTCATTAATGATCGGAATGACGCCGTGCGCCAAGATCGCTTTTAAAGTGTGGGTCGCATTATTGTAACGTTCACGGGAATCAAAATCGTCCCATGTTAAAAGGACCTGCGCACACTTGGCTTTTGCTTTTTTAAAAAGGTCGCTGTATCTCTTCATCAGAACCGCTTGCCCGACGGCGGCAAGAGCTTGCAAAGAGGCCAGGTCCGAAGGGCGGATTTTAAGGCCGAGCTCGCCCATCCCTAAAACAATGGCGCCCGAACTGACCAAAACGACCTCGATCCCTTTAGCATTCAAGAAACTCATTTGCTCGACGAGCGAACGCAGTTGGGCCGCCCGGGCTTTGAGCGTATAACCGGCGATCACGCTCGAACCGACTTTAACGACCACTCTTTTAATAGGACGCGAAAATGTACGTGTCATAATTTTATGCTTCGGCCTTGGCTTTTCTTAAAAGCTTCCACAGCTCTTCAACGAGTTTATCTAACCCCTTGTTCTCGATCGCGGAAACGCTGATCACTTTTTCCTTTTTATATTTCTTTTTAAACCGTTTCAAGTTCTCTTCAGCTTCCGGAAGGTCCATTTTATTAGCGACGACCAAACGGATCTTTTCTGCCAGCTTATCGCTGTACAGTTCCAATTCTTTTTTGATCTTCGCGTAATCCTCGAGGGGATCGCGCGCTTCGCTGCCGGCCATGTCAATGACGTGAAGTAGGATCTTCGTGCGCTCGGCGTGTTTCAAGAAGCGGTCACCCATGCCTTTTCCCGCATGCGCGCCTTCGATCAATCCGGGCAGATCAGCCACAATAAAATGCGAATTGTCGTCGTGAATGACAACACCCAAGATCGGCTGTTTAGTCGTAAAATGGTAATTCGCGATCTTGGATTTAACTTTAGAAATATTGGAAATCAGCGTCGATTTACCGGCGTTGGGAAATCCCACGATACCAACATCGGCGATGAGTTTAAGTTCAAGATGGATCGTTTTAGCTTCGCCGATGCCCGGGGGAAGCGGACGACGATTATCATGATTACCGCGCCCTTGAAGGCCGCCCTTAGCAATGAGAACGGACTCGCCGTCCTCAACAAGATCACGAATAAGAAGTTTGGTTTCGAAATCGCGGATGATCGTCCCGGTCGGGACCCGCAAAAAGATGTCTTTGCCGCTTTTGCCCTTAAAATTCTTGCTGCTGCCGTGGCCGCCCCGGCCGCCCTCGTAATGTTGCTTAAAACGATAGTCCAGCAACGTGTGGATATTCTTGTCGGCCACAAAAGTCACGTCGCCGCCCTTACCGCCGTCACCACCGTCAGGGCGGGGATAGCGGGTCAATTTGTCTTGATAAAAACTTTCGCAACCTTTTCCGCCATTTCCACCTTTGACGAAAATCCTTGCTTCATCAACGAACGCCATCTTTACACCTTTATTTATGGCTCGGGTCCTGCCGCTCCGGACCCTTCTCGTACTCGCCTATCGGCTCCGTGCGAGAAGGGGACCCCCTCCGCGTCACCCGAGCCGAAACTATTTATCAAAGAGAGATTTTGACGATATTAAGAGCAGTCAGCTTCTTGCGGTAACCGATCTTTTGGATCGAGTCCTTACGCTTGCGGAACTTGAAAGCCACGACTTTTTCACCCAAACCTTGTTCAACGACCTTGGCGCTGACTTTCGCACCCGGGACATAAGGTTGTCCGACGGTGACCGTATTGCCATCAGCAATAAGGAGGACTTTATCCAAGTTAATCGTCTTGCCGATCTCGGCAGGAACGCGGCTGGCGGCTATCGTAGAGCCTTCTTCAACTTTGTATTGGCTCGTGCCAATTTGAACGATCGCGTACATAATGTAACCTCTTTAACTGTTAATAAATCTTTTGTGCCTTGAAGCCTAGTATTTAAACAGATTATGGCAATTTGTCAAGTTCCGTCTTATTCGATGCGCATTTTGCCGCGGCCGTCACAATAAGGGCAGGACTCGAAGGAAATGGCCTCCAACGTCTTACCGGTACGCGCACGGGTCATTTCCACGAGCCCTAGGGGCGAAATACGGTTGACTTCTGTCTTGGCATAATCGCGGGCCAGCTCCTGTTCAAGCGTTTCAATGATCTTGCGCTTGTGCCCTTCACGGGTCATATCAATAAAGTCAATAACAATAATGCCGCCCATGTCGCGTAAACGTAATTGGCGGGCGATCTCGGTCGCAGCTTCACTGTTAACCATAAATGCGGCTTCTTCCGGGCTGGCGCGAGTCTTAAATTTTCCACTGTTAACGTCAACGACGGTCAACGCTTCGGTCGGTTCAATGATGATATACGCACCCGACTTAAGCATGACCTTGGGATCATAGATCTTTT
>JADLGJ010000005.1 GCA_020849375.1 Candidatus Omnitrophota bacterium | reverse complement strand
CCCCTGCGCCATGATCTGGCCATTACGGATCAGGATCAAACGGTCAGCGATGCGTAAAGAATTCGCGATGTCATGCGACGCGACCACCGTGGTGCATTTGATCTCGCGCGCAATGTCCTTGATCAAGTCCATGATCTGCCGGCTCTTGATCGGGTCAAGCCCGGACGTCGGCTCGTCGCAGAAAAGGATCTTGGAGCCCAGGATAACCGCCCTGGCCAGGGCCGCACGTTTTTTCATCCCGCCGCTCAACTGAGAAGGGAATTTTCCTTCTGCCCCTTCCAGCCCGACCATTTTTAACATCGCCTTGACTTTAGCAATGATCTCTTTACGTTTTAGCTCGGTGTGTTCACGCAAAGGGAAAGCCGCGTTTTCAAAGACAGTCATGAAATCGTATAGCGCCCCATCCTGGAAAAGATACCCCATATCTTTACGGATCTTTAACAGCTTTTTTTCCCGCAGCTTGGTGATATCTTCTCCATTGATCTCGACCTTGCCGCTATCCGGAGCCATCAAGCCGATCATATGCTGCAGCAGCACACTTTTTCCGGAGCCGCTCTCGCCTAAAATAACGAGAAGCTCGCCGGGCTTGATCGAAAGATCAATGCCCTTGAGGACCTGCTGCGTCCCAAATGTTTTAAAAAGCGCGGTGACTTGAATCATTTTGTGTTTTAATCTCAAAAACCCGGAACTTGTTTTTCCCGAACTTGGTATAAAGCCGGTCATAAGGCCGCACATCTATCTTTTGCAAATAAAATGCAATTCCGCGGTATTCGCCCAGCGGTAACATTTCAGAATCGGTTAGAATATCGATCGTATCGCGCGGGTACCACAACTCGCCCTCAAACTCGATCGGTTCCCCGTTGCGGATCCAGTCCGGTTCAGGATTGACCATTTTATAGATCATACTGTCGTCATCGCTTGTCATAGATGTCGAACAGCCCGATGATAAGACCGCTAAGAATGTTATTAGAATAATTCCAGATAAAATATTTCTCATATTGAACTCCTTATTATTGCTCCGCTGATTTCGCAAGATACTATTTGAGGTTCTTGCGAAATCAATTCGCGGAGCTTAAGGCAACCCCTCTGGTTTGCCTTAACCCCAAAAAGTAAGAATGATCTTTGTTAAAACCGTATTCGATACCACAACCAAAATGTATGAAAGTGCGACCGCCTTTGTCGTGTATTGCCCGACACCGAGCGAACCGCCGCTCGTCTTAAAACCCTGGTAACAGCAGATCCAGGAGATCAACAGCGAGAAGAAAAACGTTTTAATGAACCCGCTGAAGAAGTCAACATAACCGATCGCTTTTAAAGTCTGGTGAAAATATGTCGCGCTGGGGATCCCGGCGTTATAAACACCGACGAGATATCCACCCCAAATGCCAACAATTTCAGAAAACACGACCAATCCCGGGAGGACCATAAAACACGCGACGACACGCGGAACAACGAGAAATTCGATCGGGTCAACACCCATCGCCCGAGTCGCAGTGATCTGGTCATTGACCTTCATCGTCCCGAGTTCAGCGGCGATACGCGCACCGACCTTACCGGAAAAAATAAATGAGGTGAACACCGGGCTTAATTCGCGCACCAGGGACAAGGCGACTAATTGTGCGACCGCTTCTTTAGCCCCAAAACGGTTTAGCATGACATAACTTTGTAGAGCCAAAACTGCACCTGAGGCGATCGACGTCAAAGCCACGATCACGATCGACTGTACACCCTGCTCATAAACCTGCTTGAGAACTTCGCTCCAGCGGATCTTACCGAAAAAAACATAACGCGCGACTTCAAAAATAAAGAACAAAGCTTCGCCCGTCGCCGCGATCAATCCAAGAAAATAATTAATAACAAAGGTCATAACTTCACTTTTTGTCCTTAAGCCACAACTTACTGAACTCCGAGGTGATCTTGTGTTCTACAACGCTGGAAATCTCTTTTTTATCGGCTTGGGGCCGTTTCAACTTCCGTGCTGCATCCGCTTCTCTCCGCCGCGACCCACGCCCTTCTAGAAATTCCCGTGTGCCCATCAAGGCTGCCCCTAAAGCACGGACATAATGCCGGATCTCGCGGTCATCCGTGACGACAACAATACTTTTCGGGGCCGTTGACTCTTCAACAAAACGTTTGATCCAGTCATCGGCGGTCTCAAAACTGGTAAAAACAACTTCGATCCCGCTTTCATGCCGCTCCGATGAGGCGCCAAGCTGTCCGTCAAAAACGATCGTGACCGTATTGGTTTTACTTCCCTGCAACTCTCTCACTTCAATGAGCTTGAGTAAACCGTTGCGGCCCGCTTCCAGCTTTAAAACAGCCAGATGAGCGTCTTGTTTCACCAGATTATATCCGTCCAAAACAAAATGCAATGCCATTAGCGAAAAGACCGTTAACTTTCTTTAGCTGGCGGCCGGGTCAGCAAAAAATATAATCCACCTAAGAGCCCAATAAAAACCATAAATAAATAACTGATGAACGTCACACTGCTTGCCGCCGATTCCAGCATCCCGACTTTTCCAAAAAAATACGCCGCTCCCAACTCACGCACGCCTAAGCCGCCAATAGACGGGACCGAAGACACCACACAAATAAGAGGCGTAAAGATAATGAAATAAAAGAAGTTCACATCTTGGTGTAACGCTTTAGCAAGGAGAAAATAAGTGACCGCGAGGGTCATTTGAGAGAGTGCTGACAAGAGAATGGCTTGATAGCCGGCCCACTGACGGCCTTTCAAAAGGGCAAGATCATAGTGGATCTTCATCAAGGCGTCTTTAAATTTAGGAAAGCGGCCGAAGATCTGGCAACAGAAAGAATAGGCGGTTTGATTAAAAAGAACCGTCGCGATCCCTGTCGAAGCGACCGCCATCCCGATGACTAAAAGAATGACCGAAGGGTTCGAGATCAAACGAAAACCCAAAATAAATGAGACCGTCGCCACGAGCACCATTCCGGCAAATCCGCTTAAGCGATCGATCAGAACGGATGCCACGACTTTTGGCTTGTCTTGTGAGCCGGCGCAAACCCCGACGATCTTAATGACATCTCCACCGACCGAACTCGGCAAGATAGAGTTTCCTAAAAGACCGATCAGGTAATACCGCACAGCCGTTACAAAATCAACTTTTAATTCGAGGGCCTTGATAAAAACAAACCAACGGACGATCAGTATCAAATTGATCGTACTAAAGAACATCAACGCATAAAAAATATATTTCAAATCGGCGGACTTGATGATCCTGATGGCTTCATTAAAATCGATCATTTTGGAGAGAACCCACAACAAGGCCGCGCTAACCGCGAAAGGAAGGAAATTGCTAAGGAACTTTTTTGTGTTTTCCGTCATGAGTTTAAAGAACAGTTCTTGTCTGAAAAGATATTGCGCCGCTATAGCCTTCTTCGGCGATAAACGAACTGCGCACAAGCGGGCCGGACATCACATGCTTAAAACCTAATCCGTAACCGAACGCCTCATATTCTTTGAACTTCTCCGGCGTAACATATTCCATGACCGGCAAGTGGCGCTTTAATTGTGTCGGCGCTAAATATTGCCCGATCGTCAGAATATCACAACCAGCTTGACTAAGATCGGCCATGGCTTGATTGACCTCATCTTGCGTTTCGCCGATCCCGACCATGATACTGGATTTAACAAAGATCTCATGACTTAAACTTTTATAATTCCGCAACACGGACAGTGTACGGTCATAGTCGGCTTGCGGCCGCACTTTCGGGGAAAGCCGGCGTACGGTTTCGAGATTATGGCTGATGACTTCCGGCTTGGCGTCAACGAGAATTTGCAAACGGCCAAGGTCATTGGAAAAATCCGGGACGAGAACTTCGATCTTGGTTTGCGGCATGATACTGCGGATCTCGCGGATCGTGTCGGCAAATTGGCCGGCCCCTTCATCTTTGAGGTCGTCACGTGCGACCGAAGTCACAACGACATAACGTAAATTTAATTCTTTAACAGCTAAAGCAACATTGCGCGGTTCCGCTAAATCTAATTCCGTCGGCAATCCAGCCTTGATCGCGCAAAAACGGCAGGCGCGCGTACAAACATCGCCGAGGATCATAAAAGTTGCAACCCCCTGCCCCCAGCATTTTCCCATATTCGGGCAATGCGCGCTTTCGCACACCGTATGCAAACGGCTGCCGCGAAAAAGCTGTTTCATCTCCCCGATCCGCTGGGCATTGGGTATCTCTTGACGCAGCCAATCCGGAAGACGATTCACCTTTGTGGGAAAGACCTTTTGTTGATTATCAGCAGGAGCGGGATTCATAAATTATTTGGCTAACTTTTTAATTTCAATGAGTTTCTTACGGAATATAGCTTTTTGCGCCAACGTCGCGTAATCAATGATGAGCTTACCCTGCAAATGGTCATTCTCATGCAAAAAAATACGCGCCAATAATTCGGTCAAGTGGCGCTCGATCTTGTCGCCATTCTGGTCGGTGTATTGCACCCAGATCTCTTTAGGACGGCTGACCTTGACTTGAATACCGGGAATGCTCAAACACCCTTCTTCGATCTTGATAGAGCCAGCTTTTTTAACGATCTTTGGGTTAATGATCGCGAGTGGTCCTTCTCCGTCGTCAGCAACAAAGATCTGCTGACTAATCCCAACCTGCGGCGCAGCCAAGCCCACGCCTTTATTCTCATACATCGCCGCCATCATCGCCTTGATGAGCATACGCTCACTGGAGCTGATATGGCTGACAGGTGCCGCTTTCTTTCGCAGAACCGGATCACCGTATAAACGGATGGTCAGTTTTGGGATCATGTCTTAAGGAAATAGGTTCAGGAGATCAGTTCCTGACACGGTTCTTCTCGTCGAGGTAAACGATCTTGGTCTTGGCTTTCTTGGATTCAGTTTTATCCAACAAAGCATAGCTCAAAATAATGATCTTATCGCCGACAAAACCCATGCGAGCCGCGGGGCCGTTGAGGCAAATATGGCCGGAACCCGCTTTACCTGCAATAACGTAAGTTTCGAGGCGATTACCATTATTGATATTCAAAACTTCGACTTTTTCACCGGGAATGATGTCAACGGCTTTGAGCAACGCTTCGTCAACGGTGATACTGCCTTCATAGTACAGTTCCGCCTGCGTGATTGTTCCGTGTGCGATCTTTGATTTACAGAAAGTGATCAACATAATGATGGTCCTTATTAAAGATCCGGCTGGATCTTGGCCAAAAGCTGGGCTTTGCCCATGGCGCCGACAAATTGGTTCACCGGCTCGCCGTTCTTAAAGACCATCAGGGTTGGGATTGACATGATATTAAATTGGGCCGCTAATTCGCTGGCTTCATCCACATTGAGCTTGGCGACCTTCAATTTGCCTTGCAGATCCGTGGCAAGTTCATCAACGATGGGGCTTAACTGCTTGCAAGGCCCGCACCATTCAGCCCAAAAATCGACTAAAACGGGTAAAGAGGATTTTAAAACCTCTGCTTCAAAATTCTTTTCCGTAACATGGACAACTGACATAAAACACCCCTTTACGATTAAAACCTGTTGCAGTGCAAAAGCTTAATATTAAAGCTCTCGTAACAAGTGTCTTATTATAACGATATGCGATAATCTTTCAAGAATAATTTAGCTATGAGATTCAAGGTCAAAGGGATAGTCTTTCTGCGAGTTCCGCAGTTCCCACAGCTTTCCTTGATTTAGTAGAAACTGTGGGAACGAGGACTGTTTGAGCCAAGAAAGACTATCCCTTTGACCTTAAATCCCCCGCATCAGCAAAGCTAAAGTACCGATTATCCCCAATAATCATATGGTCAATGACCTTAACCGAGAGGACACGGCCAGCTTCGCTCAGGTCACGGGTAAACTGCCGGTCTTCCGGGCTGGGCGTCACGTCCCCGGAAGGATGATTATGGGCACAAACGACGCCAACCGCAAAGTGGGCCAAAGCTTTTTGGAAGATCTCACGGATGAACGGACTGGCTCGATTGACCGTTCCCTGCGCGACCTCTTCGATCGTGATGATACGATTCTGGGAATTAAGAAAGACCACTTTAAAGACCTCGATCTTCAAATCCCTCATGCTGGCCATCAGGATCTCGGCCAGATCACGGGAGGATTTGATCTGTGGCTGGGTTTCACGCAACTCGTCTTCACGAAAACGCCGCCCGATCTCAATGGCGGCACGGATCTGGGCGAGCTTGGCAGGACCCAAGCCGCGAAAATCTTTCCAGTCTCGGCTGTCCGTATGGCTCATATTGCGGAAAGTCTTAAATTTCTCGATAACTTTACGGCCGATGTCCAAAGCACTCTCGCCTTTTGTGCCTGTGCGTAAAAGGATGGCCAGCAGCTCCGAGTTAGATAATTGACGTTCACCGAATTTGAGCAGTTTTTCCCGTGGACGGTCGTCAACGGGCCATGAATGGATAGGATTTTGCATATACGCCCCTTAATAAGCGGGGATCCAGGGAAGGATGCGGATATTTTAATTCAAAGCAAGGTTAACGGGAAGGATTTAATTTCCAGATCGCAAAATTCAAAACGGCCGCAAAACTCACCCACAATAAATACGGGACCATGAGCCAACCGGCCAATATCGAGATCTGCCAAAACAGGACGGAACAAACCGCGATCGAAAGCCACAAGATGACGATCTCGATCAAACCATAAAGCGGGGATTTCATGCCAAAGAAAATAAAGGACCAGGCGCTGTTCAATAGTAATTGGATGATAAAAACGACCACCGCGGTCTTCACGCCGGCCGTATTAAGTCCTTGCATCCAAATTAAGTAAACAGCAACGGCCATTAATAAATACAGCGTGATCCACGCCGGGGCGAACAACCAATCCGGCGGTGTAAAAAGGGGTTTCTTAAGATCGCGGTACCACGGCTTTAAAGCCGGCCTTGTCACTTTCGCCCCGATCAAACCCGCCGCCTGACAAATAAAAATAGCGGTCAATAATGCTGGCCAATTGATCGCCATTTAGCCCTCCACCTTACTCACCCAATTCTTACCGCCAAGAATGCGGGCGACCATCATACTCGAAACATTGTCACCGACCGAATTGACCATGGTCGCGGGCGGGTCAACGATCGTCCCCACCATCGAAATGATCGGCAAAGCCTGGATCGGAAAACCGTACATCGTGACGATCAACAATTCGCCGATAAATCCACCGCCGGGGATCCCGCTCATGACGGTTCCAGCGAGAATGGAATTGCCTTTCGCCGTCAATAACGTTCCCGGGCAGGAAAAATCCAGATGGAATATCCCAAACAGCAAACTGATCTTCACGATCGCCGCCAAGCATGACCCTTCCATGTGGATCGTCGCGCCGATGGGAATCACGACCTCACTGATATCTTTAGGAACACCATTCTTTTCCGCAGCCTCAAGATTTGCCGGTATCGTTGCCACACTGCTTCCCGTGCCCCAAGCGGTTAATGACGCAGGAATAATATTTTTCCAGAAAGTTCTGACCGATTTCGGGCCGCCGGCGAGAAAAACATAAAGACTAAAGAACGCTCCGAAATAAAACAGCGCGACCGGATAATACAAAACGGCGACACGCACATACGACCCCATGAGCTGCGGGCCAAAGACCCCGACCAAATAAGCAAAATAAGCGCCAAGCCCGATGGGCGCGTAAAGCATGATCAATTTAATGACTTGCCCCATCACCGCATTGCCTGAAAGCAAAAATTGCGCGAACGGTTTACCCGTCGCACCCGAGAACAACGTTGAAAGGCCGACAAGCGAAGAAAAAATGATCAAGGCGAGCATATTCCTCTTTGAAAAGATGTCCACAAAATCCGTGACCGTGAAAGCTTTCACGATCTGTTCGCCGATATTGTAATGCTGAATGTTCTCCGGGGCTGGCAAAGCAATATTGACACCTTGGGCGGGTGGATAGAATTTCACAGCGACAATCATAACGATCGAAGAGATGATCCCAGTCAAAATAAACATAACCATCATCCAGCCGACGATCTTACCGAGCCGCTTAGCATCACTCATACCTGCGATCGCGGAAGAAATCGAAAAAAAGACGAGTGGCACGACGGCCGTGAAAAGCAAATTAAGGAAAATATCTCCCAATGGTTTTAAGACCGCTGCCTGTTCTTTCAAGATCATCCCCAGCAGCGCACCGGCGATGATCGATGCCAAAAGCACGATCGAAGAACCATAGTTCTGGAGAAAACTTTTTTGTTTCATTTATTTCCCCTCATAGCGCCAATGCCATGGTTCATAGGTTATCCCAACGGGGCCGTCCTTCGGATAAGACAGCACAAAACCGAATTTATGCGCGTTCTTCTGTAGCCACGCGAATTCCGGAAGGACATCGAACTCCGAAGGATTATCTTCCCCGTTGATCGCGTCTTTATTAATGAAATCGATGGCCTGGAATTTCGGTGCGCCGTGCTCGCTATAACCCGGCAGGGCCACAAATTTTCGCGTTTCGTGAATAGAATACGCGTGATTTTGCAAATAATAGACGAACAAATAGAGCTGATACGCGCTCGAGCGGTAACCGGATTCGATCAACAGCCGCTTGCCGATATCTTTTTCCATCGCGGCCATCATCTCCTCGTATTTCGCGTAAACATTGGGCGGCAAAAACTGCGGAGCCAATTCGCGGTACTCTTTTTTGGTTTTCTTTTTCGCTTCGCCAATGACCTTAACCTTCTGCCCGACGATCAATTTCAGATCTTCTTTTCCCGTCGCAAACCCGCGAAAGGGGATCTTTACGCCCAGTTTTTTAGCATCAAGTTTCTCAAATTGCTTTAAGAACTCCTGCTCTTCTTTAGTCAAAGGGGCATAAAGCTCTTCAAAAGTTAATTTTGCCAAGTCTTTAGTTTTATCCCGTGCGTGGATAAACGGCTCGAGCTTTTTGATCAGCGCCTTGACTTTGACAATGTCCTCATCGGATAATTTGTCCGTATTTAATCCGGCAAAGCTCGCCGTTACCGACGATAAAAGAATAGCTAAACCCATGAACCCCAAAAACAATATCTTCTTCATTTTCTCTCCTAACGGTATTCTCTAACGGATACGATCCGCTCTAACAATGAACCCTTCTTAGAACCTTTACCCAAATTTAAGTCCGAAACGGCGACGCGGTTAAATACTCGCGCACGGTCTTCCCCTTCAACCGGCTCGCCCGCCTGGGCTCGCTGCGGCTCGCGATACGCATACGCTTCGTGGATCGCAAAAAACCGATCGTCATAAGTTCCTAAATATAAAACGATATGGCCCTTCATTTGCGCGACAGTTATACCGGGCAACGCATCAGACAAATTCTTCACCAACTTACCAGTTCTCCCTTGTTCTCCTGAATTGCGCGGCAAGTCGAGCCCGACGGTGGCAAAAACGCCTTTCAAGAATGCGGAGCAATCTTGCTCTCCGTTCATACCACCCCAGCCATACGGTTCATTTAACATTTTAAAGGCCTGTTCAATAATGTGGCGCGGTGTGTAAGACAAGAATCCACTATGAACATCTTGCTGGCTGATAAAAAGATTTTGACCCGGAGCGATCTCAACTTCATCCACATCACCTGAACCACCCAAGAGGGCCAACCGCGTTCCCATACGGACATAATCATAATATTTCGTGCGGGCTTCGTCGAGATATAGATCGGCTTTTGCCGCGGTCACAACGACAAATTTTTCCGAACTCAATAAATTTTTGAACTCATCGGAAGAAACAAAGGCCAAATTTTCTTTCTTGACCCAGCCGGCGCTAGCGGACGCTTGGGTATAGGCCCATTTTTCATCTAACGTTTCATAAAAAACAACCACCGGATTTCCAACGTCCAGTGAACTGTTCTGGACTTCATCAAACTCCAGGTCGAACGGCTCAGCCGTCAAGATAGCGTCGGTGGGCAAGAGGCGCTGGTCGCTTTGCCGCGCCACAAAAGCATGGCGCGGGACAATATCCTTAACGTCATCAATGTTGAGGTTTTCTTTGATGCTCTTGAAAAGGTCACGGGAAACCAGCTTGCCTTCACGGTCAAAATAATCGCCGTGTTCAAACTTCTTGATCTCATTTTGGATCTGCGTTCTACTAATATTGAGGTCAAAGGCATCAATGTTAAAGAGGTCTTTGGTCAGCCCATCTTTAACCAATTTCTGGTTAAAGGCATTCACTTCTTCCGCCCCTAGAATAAGCGCATCCGGTGACGGATGCCGGCTGATCCAAAACCCGGGACTTTTCATATCCCGCTCTGTTCCAGGCAGCACCGATGGAGCAACAGAATTTATTTTTTCGCAAAGCCCAGAAGAAGCTGGCGCCACAAGAGACCCGAAAACAAATATCGCAAGAAAGATTGATCTGTTCATTTTATCCTGCTACCATTCGGCACAATTGTGCCGTAATAATCCCTGAATACGTTCCGACAATATTACCCAAGATCGCAAGAAGTAACCCCACCGACGCTAAGCCCGGCTGATAAACCTCGGCGACGATGGGCGCTGAAGCAACCCCTCCGATGCAGGCCTGGCTGGCGACCGCGGCCAAAAACATCGGCGCCCGAAGAAGCCGCGCCGCAATAAGAACGGCTCCCGCATGAAACACAACCACCAAGAATCCAGCGCCGATCAAAATTAGCGCGGAACCCACGTTCGAAATATGCGCCTTTGCCCCGATCGTGGTCAGTACAAAATATAAAAAGAAATATCCGATCTTTGTCGCGCCGTGTTTTTCCAGGGATCGTACCGGCGAGAATGAAAGCGCGATACCGGCTAATGACGCGGCAATAATGGTCCAGGCATAAGCTGACAAGACATCCTTGATCACCGGTAAATGGGCGCCTAATTCCCGGGCGATCACCGCTCCGGCCACAGCGACGGCCAGAACAGCGCCCAGCATGATAAAAGAAAATTTGACTTGTGCCTCTTGGGCCAGTTTGGAAGCCCGCGCATTCAACTCATTGAGGATCCTGCGGTCACTCTCATTGATCCGGTCGAATTGCCATTGAAAACCGGAAGCCGCGACAAGAAAACCCATCCAAACATACGGAACGATGGTATCAACAACGACCATCGGCGTAAAAACATTCTCCGGGGTTCCGATCGCTTCTTTGACCGCGATCATGTTCGCACTGCCGCCGACCCACGAAGCGGACAAAGCGCCGAAACCCGACCACATTTCGCTGCCAACCCACGGCTTGAACAAAGCGAACACCAAAGGCATGCCGATCATAATTCCTAAACTGCCTGCTGCCATCATCAACAACGCCGGTTTTCCTAACCGCAAAATAGCTTTGATATCCGACGATAAGAGCAACAAGACCAAACTGGCCGGCAAGAACCAGCTCGTGATCTTTTGATAGATGGCGGCCTTGGGGTCGATCAACCCGAACGTCGAGAACAGCATCGGAATAAAATAGATCCAAAAGACCGCCGGCAAAAAGGAAAAATATTTCTTAAATTGCGGCCGCGACGAAACGTAGAGAACTGCGCTTTCGATCGCCAATAAAGACACAACGATCAGGACAGGATCTTTGATCATAGGTCAATGCCAATCCCGCATTTGACTTTAGAAACATCGTAGATCCCTTTGGAATTCAAGTAGGTCACGTGCCTTAATCCACCAATACGCGGCGCCGTCGAAATGAAAAAGGGCGTGTCGAGGTCAATATATTTGAAACAGCCCATCCCGGCCGCGACATGTGCAGCCGCGGTCATCGCCAAAGGACTTTCCATCATCCCGCCGATCATCAGGTCAATGCCGGCGGCGCTCGCCAGAATTGCCGCTTCACGGGCTTGTACAAGGCCGAACTTCATCAATTTAATATTAATAGCGAGAGCGGCTTTCTCTTTAATGATCCGCACGACATCGCTCACACTCGACGCGCTTTCATCGGCACAAACCGGGATCCCGGCTAACTGGCTCACCTTTTTCAAACCTTCCCAGTCCTCTTTATTGACCGGCTGTTCAATAAGTTTAGGTTTGACACCGAGACGTTTTAATTCTTTCAAAAACTTGAGTGTCTGGTCAGCCGTATAACCTTGATTAGCGTCGAGGATGATCGGAGAATTACGGGTATGCTTTTTGACCGCAAGGACGCGCTTGAGGTCCAGCACATCATCACGTCCGATCTTGACTTTGAAGGTGCGGAAACCTTTTCGATAAAATTCTTTTGTTGTCGCAATGGTTTCATCAAGGTCCGAGATGACGATCGTGATATCGCTCGTGATCTTCGCCGGAGCAGAGCCAAAAAGTTTCCACAACGGGATATTGAGATGTTTGGTCAACGCGTCGAGGATCGCCATTTCCACGGCGGCGACCGCACATTTATTATTCGCGAACTTCTGATGCAAATACGAAGAAATAGCCAAATAGCCAGAGATCTCTTGCCCCAGGATCTCTTTGGCGATCAATTCAAGGTTCGCCTGTGTAGCCTGCAATGTTTCGCCGGTGATATGAGAAGCGACCGCGGCCTCACCAAAACCCTTTGTCCCATCGGACAATTCGACATAAAAAGCTAAATTCTCTAAACTATCGTGCTGGCCTAAGGCCGTGCGGAAAGGCGAAATGAGCTTCGCCTGGAGAGGCTTGATGAGGCAATTTTTGATAAATATTTTTTGCACCTCAACATCTTACTGCAAAAAAAAATCCCCCGCAATAAGTGATTGCAGAGGTTTTACGCTGATATAAACAAGAAGGCCCGATTCTCTTACGAGAACCGGGCCTCTTTGTTCGATACTATGTCAAGGCTTACAATTTAACTACGTTAGTAGCTTGTTCGCCCTTAGGACCTTTTTCGATTTGGAATTCAACTTCTTGACCCTCTGCTAAGGTCTTGTAACCTTCGCCCTGGATAGAGCTGTGGTGTACGAAGACATCGTTACCAGATTCGGGAGTAATGAAACCATACCCCTTTTGATCGCTGAACCATTTAACTTTACCTTTTGCCATGTGATGTGTTCCTCCTTTCCCCTACATTATAGTAAAGCGCTCAGGCCCCACGCCCTGCTCTGTTTCAGACTACCTGAACACTAGACCAACATGACGGGGAAAAAATTAGCGAAATAAAAAACCGCAAAGATCGTTATTATCTCCTTGCGGTCCAATAATCGCTAATCTTTTGCTTACTACGGTTTTAAGTATAACAGCCAATCAGGGCGTGTCAAGTATTTATTTTGACGGCCTTATGGCGTATTTTTCTTAAACATTTGCCCAAAAACACCGGACACATCCATGATGGACGTTGTCTGTTGCCCGACGGGATAGCCGTAAATCTGCAGTTTATCAGAAAGATTCTCGGCGAACTTCAAGGCGACCACATTTTGCCCGCCGCCAACCGCATCAGCTAAAAGTCTTTGGCCTTCCGCATTAGCTTTTAAACGAGCGAGATTACCAGCTGCTTCTTGCTCCAGCTTGTAACGGTTCGCGTCAGCTTCGATCTTCGCCGACTGGGCCCGGCCTTCAGCTTCTTGAATGGCCTTAAGCTTACCACCGCGCGCTTCCGCTTCCTGGCGCTTGGCTTCTTCTTCTTGGGCTAAAGCACGGTTCTTATTGATCTCAACTTGCTGGCCGGCTAACTTTTTCTGTTCGATAGCCTTCTGAAAATCCGGGCTGAACGAAAAATGACGGATCAAAGCATCATGAATATGAATCGCGGGATATTTGGCCAGGACGTCGACTAACTTCTGCTTGATCGCCTGCTGCATCGTATCACGGACCTTACCTTGGTAAATTTCTTCAGCCGAAAAACTACCGATCGCTAAACGGGCTTCAGAACGGATCTGCGGCAACAAGATTTGGTCTTCATAATTACTGCCAACTTGCTGATGCAGTGCCGGGACACCCTGAGCATCAAGCGCAAAAATGATCGTCAAGTCCACTTCAACATTTTGCCCGTCATTAGTTTTAAGTTCGAGGCTGTATTTCTTAGCTTCTTCGCTGGCTAATGTATCCGAGGGGTAAGCGCGAGCAGCAACTTTATAAATAACCATATCAGTAACCCACCGGTTATAAAAATGATACCCGACACCGAGCGGCTTCTCACTGACCTTCCCGGCGATCTTATTGATCTCGACAGCCACTTCCGTCGGCTGAACATTAACCCAACCAAAAGAAACAACAACAAAAACAACAAAACCGACAACAGCTAAAAACCCAAATAAACGCATTTTCATATTTCCCCCGATTTTTAATTGAGTAGAATTTCCTAAAAGACTGCTAAAAAAAACGATGATCTGGCGCAACCGTTCCGGCCGCTGCGAAAAGTATTGGATCAAGTTAATTCCCAGAAAGAATAAAAAGAAAAACAGAAGAAAGGAAAATTTCATGCGGTCATTGTAACATAACTTCCAAGGGAAGCAATAAAATCAGGAATACGATTTTATGATGAGTGGGTTTTAACCCATTGGGATATTTTCTCTTTGATCTCAGCTTTGACTTCGCGGACTTTATTGAGTTTTTCTTCCGGCGTACCCATGAACTTCGACGGATCGGGGAAGCTCCAATGAATCCTTTTTGCGGTTCCGGGAAAACAGGACAGCGTTCCGCACTGGTTTCATCGCAAACCATAATTACATAAGTATAAGGCCGTCCAGCTTTCAAAAGATCAAAGACCGCTTTCGTCTTTTTGCCGGTGATATCAATACCCTCTTCCTTCAACGCTTCAACGACGACCGGATTAAGGATCCCAGGTTCGATCCCCGCGCTTTCGACATCAAAGCGATCGCCGGCGAGCTTGCGCAATAATTCCTCAGCCATTTGACTGCGAGCAGAGTTGTGAATACATACGAATAAAACTTTTTGCTTCCCCATGCCACTCTCCATTATTTAATTAAGACGACCTGTAGAAAATTAAAAAGGTATCCGATCACAATGATCGCCAACGTCGTAATGCCAAAAAAGGCAAGGATCAACCGTAACTTCATCGCCCGGCGGAGCATGATCGCTTCCGGCAAACTCAATGCCGCAACAGCCATCATAAAGGCCAAAGCTGTTCCCAGCGGGATCCCTTTTTGAAAAAGCACGACCGCAACCGGCACGATCGCCGCACAGCTGCCATACATCGGGACTCCTATCAAGGTCGCGATAGGAACCGAGAATATCCCTGTCCGCTGCATTAACGCCTGGATCGCATCCTGCGGAACATAATTATGGATCACCGAGCCGATCGCAACCCCGACGAGAACCCAAACCCATATTTTCCGTACGATCTCAACCGCTTCTTCAAATCCGAAATTAATCTTATTGCGAAATCCCAAAATCTGCTTGTCTGCATGGCTATCCAATTCCGCTGAAACCATATCAGCAACTAAATGCTTCTCTAACTTTAATGTCCCAATGACAAATCCAGACAAGATCCCGACAAACAACCCGCTCAAAACATAAAGAACTGTAATTTTCCAGCCAAAGAATCCGGCCATCAATACAACTAAATATTCATTGATCAAAGGCGATGTGACTAAGAAAGTAAAACAAACCCCTAACGGGATCCCTGCTTTTACGAAACTGATAAAGAAAGGGATCGAAGAGCATGAACAGAACGGCGTGACCGCGCCAAAGAGTGCAGCGAAGATATATCCCCAGCCGCTTTTCTTCTCCATCCATGCTTTTAACTTTGCTTGCGGCAGGAATGTACGCAAAACCCCGATCACAAAGATCATTGCAAATAATAGCAAAAGAATTTTAATGGAATCATAAATAAAAAAATCCACTGCGGCCCCGAATTTCGATTTTGGATCTAACGCCAAAACCTGAAAAGTCAGCCAATCAGCGAACCTCAACAACATTTCCCACCCTTAGATTTATCTGAAGAGCAGCAACTATTGTTCTTAGCCTTTTCTTCCATTTTTTTATCAAGCCGTTCAATAAGCCTTGCAAAAAAACCCTTACTCTTCCCAGCACCTGCTTTATTTTGTTCGTTCGCCATAGGAACTCCTTTCGCGGTTTACAAATTTATTTCTCGATAGAACAGCACAGCTTCCTTCGGTCAGCCTGACGGAATTTAACAAGATCTTTCTTCATGACGTGGTCTTCTCTCAGCCAACCTTTAAGACATTTGAGTAATGTGCAGGCTCTTGGGTCATCATCGATCAAGAAATAATCGGTCCAAAAACCGGCCTTTTCGCTTCCAATGATCCTCGCCGCCTTCATTTTCTTTAAATGCCGTGAGACGCTGGGCTGAGTGACACCCAGAACAAAAGCCAATTCACAAACACACATTTTCCGCACGCGCAAAAGGTTCACAATGCGCAGACGGTTTTCATCGGCGAGAACTTTAAAGATAGCACTTAAATGTTTTTTATCCATATAACCAACCTGTTATAAGGATAGCAAACAGATGCACATTCGTCAAATCATATTTGGAAGGACTGCTCGCGGTTAAAGTCGAACAAAGCGGGAGACGACAGGCAGGACAACAAGGGTCAAGGACAAAAGGACGATAATCCCGGTCGTGGACCAGGCAACGATATTCTGAAATCGATTATTCACATGTTCACCCATGATGTCTTTGTTGTTAACCATCATGACCATAGAAATCAAAACTAACGGAAGCAGCAGCGCATTGATGATCTGCGCCCAGATCGTGATCCCGATGAGCGGCGCATTTGGGATCAGAATAATAGCGACGCCGATCGCCATGATCGTCGCGAACAACGTATAAAATTGAGGTGCTTCCTCCACCCTTTTATCAATACCCGCCTCAAAACCAAAAGCCTGGCAAATATAAAAGGAGGTCGCCAGCGGTAAAATGGTCGCCGAGAACACTGACGCAATAAAAAGGCCGAAGGCAAAAACTTCTGACGCCAGGTCTCCGGCAAACGGCCTCAGAGCCATGGCTGCGTCTTTGGCTTCAGTGATCACAACGCCGTTCTGATGCAAGGTCGCCGCACATGAGACCATAATAAAAAAGGCCACGACGACGGTCGCGACGCAACCGACGATCACATCCGCCAAGGCATACTTATATTCATCCGGCTTGGTCCCGCGCTCAATGACCGCGCTTTGCATATAAAATTGCATCCACGGCGCGATCGTAGTCCCGATGATCCCCAAGACCAGGAGAATATAATCTTTCTCAAAATGGATATTAGGTTTAATGACCGCGGCACCTATCTCAGCCCAATGCGGTTTGGCAAGGATCGCCGAAACCACGTACGATAACAGGCAAAAACTAAAGAGCAAGAAAATGCGTTCCGTGATCTTATAATTCCCTTTTGTAACGAGGAACCACACCCCAAGAGCCGTCAGCGGCACAGAAATATACTTGCTGATGCCAAAGATCTGCAAACTCCCCGCAACCCCGGCGAATTCCGTCGCGGTGTTACCGATGTCGGCGATAAAAAGCCCAAAGAACAAAAAGAACGTAAATTTGACGCCAAAATTCTCACGGATGAGGTCGGCGAGTCCTTTGCCAGTATGGATCCCCATGCGCAAATTCATTTCCTGCACGATCACCAAAGCGATAAAACACGGGATCAACGTCCAGATCAATTCATAGCCGTACAAAGCACCGGCCACAGAATACGTCGTGATCCCGCCGGCGTCATTATCAACGCTGCCGGTAATGAATCCCGGCCCAAGGATCGCCGCAAAAAAGAGGATGCGTTTGATCAAAGGGATATGGCGGAATTTTTCAAGGAGTGAAAAAATAATTTTCATGAGGGAAATAAAAGAAATGTGAACTGCCTCTACTTTTCGAATCTCCCGTTGTTTAACGATAACGACTTCATCTTGTGTAAAACAGACTTTAGCCAGTTTCGCTTAATGATCGTCCGCAGCACAGTATCCAACAGTACAAAGTACGGTCGCATGTAACCCCTGCTCTTTGAGCTTTAAAACCTCATCAAATTTTTGCGGGTCAAAGCCTTATCTTTGATAACAAGAAGTTTCCGGGGCAGAAGCCCGAAAGACGAAAGAGAAAGCCGCATGGCATCCAAAAACTCTTTAAGGTTTTTCTCCGAGATCGTTTGAGCCGGGTCAAATTTCTTGGTGGCATACCGCCAGTTCAAAACCTGTTCCAAATTGGACAGTGTCGTAGAATGAACCATTACAAAAAACAACCAACTTCTATCACTATTCTATGAATACCGGCGCTTACCACCCGAGCGGCGGGCACCGAAACGCTTGGAGCTAAACACGACTGATGGCTTTGAAAAGCTCTCTGTTGGGACCTCAGGATGCTGTGAAACCTGCAAAGCCGTTTTGATCAGCTTTTCAATGCTCATGACATCATTTCTTTCATCCGGAGCGGCAAATGAGATCGCGTGGCCTGCCATGCCTGCGCGGCCGGTGCGGCCGATGCGGTGAACATAATTTTCAGCTTCATCCGGAAGGTCGTAGTTGATGACCAACTCGATCCCGACAACGTCAATACCCCGCGCGGCAATATCCGTCGCGACTAAAACGCGGTAAAGCCCGCTTTTGAACCCGTCGAGCGCTTTACGGCGCTGCGCCAAGGTTTTATCGGAGTGGATATCGATCGCATTATGATTCATCGCCCGCAAAGCCCGCGCGACCTTAAAAGCGCCGATCTTGGTGCGGCAAAACAAAAGAACGGATCCGCGGTATTGCGCGAGAAGCTTTTGCAAAAGGTCCTTTTTGCGTTCACGGCTGACAATGAACAACTCATGCGTAACGCGTTCAGCCGTCGTCCCCTGAGTAGCCACTTCGACCTGGGTCGGGAGCTTGAGGTATTTAGAGGTTAACTTGACGATCTCCGAAGCCATTGTAGCCGAAAAGAACATCGTCTGGCGGTCTTTCGGGACGGTTTGCAGGATCTGGTCAATTTGCGGGGCAAAACCCATATCCAACATGCGGTCGGCTTCGTCTAAAACCAGAATGTGAACGTCACTTAAATGCACTTTACGCTGTTTCATGAGGTCGTTCAAACGGCCGGGGGTCGCGATCAAAACGCGCGGATTCTTGGCCAAAGCGCGGATCTGCTTTTCAATAGGGTCGCCGCCGATCAAAACCGCACTGCGGATACCGAAAGCGCCGGAGATCTTCAGGACGCTTTGTTCGACCTGCAAAGCCAATTCTCTCGTCGGGACAAGGATCAAACCGCGGCCCTTGACCCCGCTGGCCAAACGCTGGATCATCGGGATGGCAAAAGCCATGGTTTTACCGGTCCCCGTTTGGGCAATACCGATCATATCCTTGCCTTCAAGGCCAATGGGGATCGCTTTATGCTGAATAGGAGTGGGGGATTTGAAACCTAACTTCGCGAGACTGTCTAACACCTGTGGGGCAATACCTAAACCATAAAAATTCAACGTTGAATCATTCATGACTTCGCCTACTTTCTGACTTGTACCGTGCTTTCCTAAGATATGCACGCATATCAAACCAGGGGGACACGGCGGTGAGCTATGTCATTCCGATCGTATATCAGTCAACATAGCACTAAAATTTTTCCCTATGGTATCATCTCGGTGCCAATAGCACAAGCAATCATATTGGCGGAGTTTTTATGCCCCATCAATATAATCTAGGTCTTTCCCGTGCGTTTCCTCCATCCCCCACAAAGCAAGGCCAGCAACCGCTAAACAAAGGACAGCGAGGATCCAGCCGGCATTGATAATTCCGTACGATGTTTTCAAAGCTTGAAAACTTAACGTGATCGGCACGACCGCCCCGCGGACAAAGTTAGGAACGGTCGTGGCGACCGTCGCGCGGATATTCGTCCCGAACTGTTCGGCGGCGATCGTCACGAACACCGCCCAATAGCCGCCGGCGATCCCCAACCCCAAACACACAAAGTAAAAAACATTTAGGCTCAATGAAGGACAGAATAAATAAATACCGATAAAAAGCGCATTTAAGACCATGAATACCGCGACCGCCCGTTTACGGCTTTTCCATATCTGCGATAATAGCCCGCTGACCAAACCACCTAACGCTAAACCGATATAGACGACCATGACAGCTTTCCCTGGTGATGGCGGAGGGCTCATGTTCAGGGCTTTGCCGAATTCCGGCGAGAATGTGATCAGGATCCCGACCACGAACCAAATGGGCACCCCGATCGCGATACAACGCAAATATTTCAAAGTGTTGGCCCAAGAATTAAAGATCAACAACAAACTCCCCTTTTTAACGTTCGTTGTTTCAACCTGGCGGAACATTCCTGACTCGCTCGCCTTGATCCGCAAAAAAAGTAAACCGATCCCCATCGCCCCGCCGATCCAATACGCGGTGCGCCAGTCAAACATATCGCCGATCAGCGCCGCCGCGATCGCGCCGAGGATCCCCACCACAGCAACGATCATGGTGCCGTAAACGCGGGTTTCTTTCGACATCACTTCAGAAACGAGCGTAATGCCCGCGCCTAGCTCCCCTGCTAAACCGATCCCGGCGATCAAACGTAAGATCGCATAAGCTTCAACACTGTGAACAAAACCATTCGCGATATTCGCTAACGAATACAAACAGATCGAACCGAGCAAAACGGAAAGCCGTCCCCGTTTATCGCCGAGGATTCCCCAGAAGATCCCGCCCAAGAGCATGCCGCCCATTTGCATATTAAGCAGCAAAACACCCTGCGAAAGAAGTTGATCGTCAGGAACGCCGATGGCGTGCAAACTCTTTACGCGGACAATACTAAAAAGGATCAGATCGTAAATATCAACGAAATAACCAAGGGCAGCCAAAAGGATCGATGATGAAATGACTTTGTCTTTCATGGCCTCCACCCGCGAAGCATTTGTTTTTTTGTTCCATATCCGGGAATTTTTTCAAGCTTAAAACCAGCCGCTTCCAAACCGCGACGGACATGACCGGCGACGGTAAACGTTGACAATGTGGTGCCCGGCTTACTTAATTTCGCCATCCCGTCAAAAACCTCCTGAGTCCACATCTGCGGATTAGCGAACGGCGAAAAACCATTCAACAGCCAGGCGTCCGCTTTCTGCGGGGCGACGTTCTGCTGGCGGATCTTCGTCAGCGCTTCAACGACATCTTCAAACACAATGGTCAAGCGGACACGCTGTTCTTTAAAATGAAGATCGTGTATGCCATTCTTATGCGGCTGATATTGGGCGCTTAACAATTTTCGATATTCGGCTAACGGCGGCCAAACGCTTAGAGCCCGGTCAAGATCAGTGTTTGAAAGCGGATAAAGTTCGACGGAGATAAAGTGCAGGTTCCAGGACTTAGGCGCGAACTGGTCCCACAATTCCCAAATGCAGCAAAAGCACATTCCCGTCCCGAACCCGGTTTCGATGACCGTAAAGGTACCGTTTTCCGACGGGTCAAGTTCAGCAAAGCGCTTTTCCAGGCCGTTGCCATGGCCGGAAATATGCTTATATTCTTCGTAACCGTTCTGAGTACAAAAATACTTGTCACGGAAATGAATGGAATGCGGGACACCTTTGTCGTCCCAGCGGATCTCGTTAGCCGTTATATTTTTAGAGTGCATTATAAACCCAACGATAAGAGAAAAGTCAGAACGATAAGACCGGCGATGATAGCAAAAACCCATTTCCACGGGCCTCGCCCAGACGGGCTCGGCACTCCTTCGGAACATTCCGTCCTCAGTCGCATGGCTCTCATTGCGCCGATCCCGCCGCTCGAATAACGCCCTAAGCTTTCCCCACAAAAGTGGCAGAGCAACGCTTCGTCGTCATAAGTAGGATTTTTACAGTGCGGGCAAATGTGTTCGGTCATTGTTTTTAACAGAAATTACGAACGGCTATTCTTTTCTTTCTTTACCCCAGATTTTATTCAGGGTTTGTTCGCGGCCAGACCCATGGTGATAGATGTTATAACGCACCGGATTTTTCTTGTAATAATCCTGATGGTAGTCTTCCGCTGGGTAGAATGTCGTGGCCTCAACGATTTCGGTCACGATAGGCTTATCGAACTTGCCGGACCCGGCCAACGCTTTTTTCGAATCTTCAGCGAGTTTCTTTTGTTCTTCATTGTGGTAAAAGATCGCGGTGCGATACTGTGTGCCGTGATCGGCAAATTGGCTGTTGACCGCAGTCGGATCAATATTGAACCACATGACCCGTAATAATTGCGCATAAGTGACCACCTTCGGGTCGAACACGACCTCAACCGCTTCCGCATGGCCGGTCTCTCCGCTTGAAACTTCTTCATAGGTCGGATTCGCGACATCACCGCCGATATATCCGGCAGTCACGCTGATGACCCCCTTCATTTTTTCCAGGAACGGCTCCATGCACCAGAAACAGCCGCCGGCAAAAGTGGCTTTTTCAAACTGAGCTTCCTTGATAATATCATCACGCTTTTCCTGTGCTTCTTTGAATTTTAACGCGGACGAATTGATACAAAAGCGCTGGCCCGTCGGATTAGGGCCGTCGTCAAAAACGTGACCTAAATGCGCGCCGCACCGCGGGCAATAGACTTCTGTGCGCTCCATCCCATGGCTTTTGTCGACTTGCATACCGACATTGGCTTTATCGATCGGCTGCCAAAAAGAAGGCCAACCCGTTCCGGAATCGAATTTAGCCTCGGAGCTGAATAAATCCAGGCCGCAGGCCGTACATTTATACTGGCCTTTACGTTTATTTTTGTGCATATCATCGGCAAAAGGCCGGTCTGTCCCTTTTTCGCAGGCGACATGATACTCAGCTGCGGACAATTCCTTCTTCCATTCCTCTGCTGTCTTTTTGACTTTCTCGACTTCTTTATAAGTTTTGGCCTCCGCGTCATAAACACGGATCATTTCCTTTTTATTCTCTGCCATGACCGGACCTCCTAATAATATGACTGCACAAATCAATAAAATCGCGTGACGATACATACCACACCCCTCAAAATGACGGTTTTGGGCCGGTGTAAAAATTTTTACCTTAAGCATTATAATCTGATAAAGTGATTTTTCTATGAATAATACAATTCCAAAAGATTGGATCGAAAACCACTTTGAATACCTTT
>JADLGJ010000004.1 GCA_020849375.1 Candidatus Omnitrophota bacterium | reverse complement strand
GGGCCGGCTCTATATTGACAGCTTCGTCTTGAAAATGCCGATATTTGGTGATATAATTCGTAAAGTTGCTATTGCCCGTTTCAGCCGTACCCTCTCGATCCTTCTGCAAACTGGTGTCCCGATCCTTGAATCTTTTGATATTGTTGGTAAAGCCAGCGGTAACCGCGTTATTGAAGGGGTTATCGAAACGGTCAAAGAGAATGTGCGGGAAGGGGAAAGTATTGCCGCGCCGCTTCTTAAGAGTGGCGTTTTCCCGCCTATGGTCACGCGGATGATCTCCATTGGCGAAAAATCAGGGCAGTTGGAAAAGATGCTGACAAAGATAGCTGAGTTTTATGACGATCAAGTTGACACTGCAGTAAATGGGCTGACAAGTATTATTGAACCTTTGATCATTGGTGTGCTGGGTATTATCGTCGGCTTTATCGTTATCGCGTTGTTCATGCCGATCATCAGCATCACGACGATCATTTAGTGGAGAGAAAGACAATGAAAAGACTGTTATTGATCCCTGTTCTTCTTTGTGCCGTGACGGCCAAAGGCTACGCCTATGATGCAAAAGCGACGTATTCCGCCGACCAGCTTTTCGATAATTCCTTGCAGGAATTGCGGGAAGCGATGGCAAAGGCCAAGCAAAGCAATGAAGAGTTCAAGGATCAAAACCGTTCTTTAAAAGATCAGATCAACGAACTGGAAGAAGCGGTTTCCGCCGCAGGGAGTGATAAAATTATTGTTGAAGCCCAGGCGGATAGCCCGTGGAGCGATGAAGTCCTCGCCCAGCAAGAACAGAAATTATATCGCGCACGCCTCGAAAATGTTGCGGCCCGCCTGTCTCGTGTGAGCGGACAAAAAGAGCGCTTAGAGAATAAGGTTGATCTTTATGCGCAAGAAAATCAGGAGACACAACAGCGGATCGCCGCACTGAAAAAAGAAGTTTCTGATATTCAGTTGGCCCTGAACACTCCGCAAAAGACTAAAGACGCAAAAACTGACAGCAAATCGTTGATGCTTGCAAAGCAGTTGGATGCTAAAAAAGAGCAGCTAAAAGTTCTTGAGAAAAAGTTAGCGATGCAGAAAGAGGCTTTAAAAGCCCCGTTAGCGCAGAAAGAAAAATATACCTCCGACAGCGTAGCTTTGGCGGATCAATTAGAGGTTAGCCGTGAAAAATTGGCGCGTTTACAGAGCGCGCAGAAAATGCTCGGTCAACCGCAGGGCGACATGGACCGTTCCGCAAGCAGTGATTCGATGGCTCGCCGGGATGTCAATGACCTGCAGGATTCCCGCGACCGTTTGCGTGCGTCCTTAAATGACCTTAAAAAAGCTACGGCGTCAGTCAAGTCTCCTTCGACAGCCGACCTCGAAAAGATCTTAAAAACTTATAAAGAACAACAGGCTTTGCTTCAGAAAAAAATGGACGGGATGCAACCCGGCAGTTCTTTGGTTGCCCGCAAAGAAAATTTGATGGCGGAGAAAAAGCGTTTGGAAGGCCAGATCGCTTTGGCCCGAACAGGTTCCGCAGCGCCGGAAGCTTCGTCGTCTGATTTGGAAAAAAGTAAACAGCGATTAAGTGAGTTAAAGATACAAATGGCAGCCGCCAAGAATTCTTCGCCCCTGCAGAAGCGGTACGAAGGCCTTTCCGGTCAGGTTGCGGTCTTACAACAGGACCTGCAGAACTTACGGGAGCATCCGCAAGAAGCCTTAAAGCAGGATCCGCAAGAAGTGAAGGCTGAAATTGCCGATCTTGAAGCCCGGCGCATGGTTTTAGCGAAATCGGTTGAAGAGATCTATGCAAAATACAACATGAAAGAACTCCCCACAGAAGATTTGGCATCGAAGGAAACGCAACTTAAAGAATACTTTGAAACCTTGCGGCTAGAGAACAATGCTTTGCAGCAAAAGCTCTTGACCTTGCAGATGCGCCAGGACAAGAGCCTTCCGACCGTCCAATAAACGACGGTAGGTTGCGTAACCTATTGGTAATATTCACAAACCTGCATGCCCTTGACACGGGGGTATGCAGGTTTTATACTCTAAGCGACAATTTGAGTAGTAGATGAAAAAGGCAAACCATTCGTAAGGATGGGACGCAAAGCTAAAGGGCCCTTCAGGGGGCAGCCAGTTACCATCAGCAAAAGCTTATGTATCCTATTCTTCCTGTGGCGCGAAGAGTAGGATTTTTTTATGAGTAAAAATATTAGTAATATGTTTGACACCGAAAGGAGGTCTGTTAGAATTACAGCAACAAAAGATAGAGGAACATCGAACAGGCACTTGACACAGAGAATAAATTCTGTAAACCGTTATCATTCATTATCTTCCACGGTTTATTTTCTGGCTAAGGGCTTGGGAATCGGTGCCGACCTTTATCTGGAAAAAGGAGGAAGGTTATGAAAACAAATCGTAAACACGGTTTTACCCTCGTCGAAATCATGATCGTTGTTGCGATTATCGCGCTCTTAGCTGCGATCGCAATCCCGAACTTGCTTCGTGCAAAGATTTCGGCGAACGATGCGTTGGCAAAAAGCACGTTGCGTTCACTCTCTACTGCTTCTGAGACATTCGCAACCGCCAACACCGGGAACTATCCGGCTGACATCAGCTCGTTAACCGGTGCAACTCCGCCGTACATCCAGGTTCCGTACTGTAACTCGACTAACTCAGGTTATTCGTTTACCTGTACGATGGCTGCAGGCTCGTATACTTACGTGGCCACACCTGTGACGGTTGGGACATCTGGGACAACGACATGGACCATCACTACGGGGGGCGTTTTAACTCCGTAAGGCTTGGTTAGTAGGTATTGTTCTGTATGTTGTTTTAACCGAAAGAGGGGGGGCCAAAAAAGGTCCCCCCTTTTTCATGAAATCGAGGAAGCGGTTGATTATGTTAAAGCATGGCCAAAAAATATTCTTCAAGTTCCGATCGGCAGCCCGAGGTTTTACTTTGGTCGAATTGATCATCTCGGCTGCGATCATGGCCGCTGTTATCGCCGGGATCTTGGTCAGTTATATTCGTTGCATGGAACTTAATGAAGCGTCGCAGAATAAGTCGATGGCGTTGAAAGCAGCACGTAGCCGCATGGAGGCCATCAAGGGATCAGATTACGACAATTTGGTCGCGAATTATAACGGAGCGATCTTTGATGTCACGGGATTTGTTGGTAAAGGTGTGAGTTACGTGACCGTCTTAGATGCGAAAAATACGCGCGTGATCGTTTCGGTCAGCTGGCGACAAAAGAACGGCCGGGTGTATGGGGAGGATAAAAATTTGAATGGCGTTTTAGGTGCTGGAGAAGACGGGAATGCCGATAATATGTTGAATTCTCCGGTGGATATCACGACACGTATTTACAAACGGAGTTAAAGCAATGAAGACAATGAATAAAAGAGCTTTTTCGATGGTCGAGATCCTGGTGACCGTGACCATCGTTTCGCTTATGATGGCCGGCGGATACGCCGCATTATCTTCGGGGGAATCTTCGTGGTTTACCGCCGAAGCCGGCATTCAGGTCCAGGAAAGTTTGCGTAAGGCGCTTGACCAAATGACCGCCGAGTTACGCCAAAGTAAATTCTCACAAATTTCGATTAGTCAGGGAACGGGGTTCGGCTCGACGGATGTCATTACGTTCAGTGTGCCTGTTATTTGCCATGCGGGTGATAATTTATTAGATGCGGCTGGCGATGTGGCCCATTGGGGCGCGACGACAAAATGGGGATGCCGTGATGCCGCGTGTATGGACATGGACGATAACTGTGTGTTTATGGAATACAAATACATTCGCTATTCTGTGATCTCCGGAAACCTATTGGAGCGGGCTGTTCTTAATCAAATTAATACGGTTGTTAGTCAAGTCACGATAGCACGCAATATTAACGATTTTCAGGCGGATCTTCCTAATGCGACCTCACCGTTGGCTTTAACGTTGAGCGGGCGGGTTTCGTCTGTTTTAAATAGAGCGATAACAGTATCAGTCCAAAGTAATGTAGATATTAGAAATAAATGAAAAGGCGGTGGTTTCTATGAAAACTACGATCTTTAACCGTAAGTCAAATGAAAAAGGGATGGCGCTGGTCATTGTCCTTCTTGTTGTTTTGGTTTTTGCTATCCTCGGCAGTGCGTTCATCGCGCGAACAGTAAATGAGAAGAATACTGCGGAGCGGGAGAAACTGCTCAATCAGGCATTTTATGTGGCGGAAGCCGGGGGCGATGCGGGCCTTGCCAAACTCGACGAGTTGATCAATACCGATCTTTTGAACACGATCAACGCGACAAGCCCCAACGTCGTCAGTACGAAAGCTTCTACATATGCTTCGACCAGCGACACGTTGGGGCTGTTAATGGAATACGTTAAAGTCGCCAATGTCGCCCAGTTAACGCTTTCGGGGACCGAAGCGCAATATTCCGGAGCGGCTACCGCTTTAGGGGCGGGAGCTTATACGTACAATATTGTTATTAAGAAAAAAAGTAATCCTGTCACGATCTCGGCGGATATGTGGGACTTTCCGTATTACTATCAAGTGAATGCAACTTCGACCGTGCAGAATATGAGTCGCAAGGTTAGTCTTAATGGAGATTTCACTGTCCGTGTCCAGCGTGACAATTTTGCGAAGTATGCATTGTTCACTGACCATCACACGATGCCTGACCTTACGACCGTGTGGTTCACGAACAGAACAAGTTTTGCTGGCCCGCTGCACACTAATGAACGTCTTAGTTTTGCGTTTAATCCCGGCGCGGTTTTTGACGGCGCAGTTGATCAGCAGTATGCAACGGCTCGTTTTTATAATAATGGCTTCCCATTGCTGGCAGATGCCTCGCAAAATGGTGCCGTGGACGTTCCAACGTTTAACTCCACCTATACACGAAATGCGCCCGCTATTGTTTTGGCTTCTGCAGTTGTGCAGGCTGACCTTGCTAATCAAGCAAGTGGAGGGACTGCAATTGGATCTAGTGGTATATATGTTCCGGTGACCGGTGCTAATATGAAGGGCGGGATCTATGTGAAAGGAAATCCGACCATTACTTTGGCAGTGGACGCAAGTAACAATGCAAAATATACCATCGCGATGTCAGGTTTTTCGACAAGGACGATTACCGTTGACCGTGCTTTGAACCAAACCGGCGTTAAGATCGGGAGTGGTGCTACAACCTACTATAATGGTTTACCTGATGGTATTGATGATCTCGGCACCATCATTTATGTGGATGGGGCTATCAATGGGTTAAGCGGCACTGTTCAACAGGATACACAGATGACCATTTCTACAAATTCTAACATTAACATTACAAATAATTTGAAGTATGCGGATTATAATGCCGCGGTTGGAACGCCGGGGATAGCAGGGTATGTGCCGCCCAATGCTGACAGTAAAACTAATTTGCTAGGCCTTGTTTCGTGGAATGGTAATATTAATATTACCACTGCCGCGCCAAACAATGTTGAGATCCATGCGATCGCAATGGCCAGAAACGGTATTCTTCAAGTCAATAGTTATGGCGATACCGGCGTCGGCTCACGCGGGGTCGCAACCTTGCTCGGTGGAGTTATTACGCAGTATTATGGGGCGTTTGGTCTCTTCGATTCATCAACCGGGAATGCGATCTCCGGATATGGCCGGAACTTCGTGTACGACCAGCGGACCTTGTTGGGAACCGCGCCGCCGTATTTCCCGAGCATGAACACTTTTATTGCTTTTACAAATGACCTGACCGATAAGGTTTCTTATCAAGAGGGCGGTTTCTAAAAACTTACGGGTCGCAGTCATTTCGTGACCAATACCGTGTTTTCGGACGCATTGAGAAGACACGGTATTGTTATTGAATCCTCAATTGAAGGCATATGAATAATTTACCGCCACGATTTATTTTCTCTGCCATTGGCGTTCTCGTTGTGATCATTTTTGTTATCAACCATTGGTTGAGCAAAGAACTTGTCGCGCCTGCTAAGCCCGTTCCGGTGTTCGTGGCCGAGGAAGAGCCGCCGGCCCCGATCAAGGTTGAGCAAAAGGATTATGATCCGCACTCGGACTATGCGCCTGTGCCTTCCGGGGAGGGGTTACAGCAGGAGGTTTTTGGAGTCAAAAAACCGGAGCGGATAACAAGTGAAAAAATTATTTATGAAATGCCCACAAGCAATAAATATCTGTTAGAATAAACCAAAATATTTAAAATAGTGCTGATAAAAACAACAAGGATATGATATAAATTTCGTAAGTTTTCGTTCTGTAAGTCAATGGTGCACCAGTGTTTTTATTTTATGAAAGAATTAACTGACCGCTATTTCCCGTTTATTAAGAAACTGATCCCTGCGCAGTCCGTCCGCCCGTCTGTCGGCCTCGATATCGGGGTTACGTCCTGCCGTATGGTCGAGGTCGTCAAGCGTTCCGATGGTTATGAGCTCGTCCGTTGGGCCATTGAGCCGATCGTCGCCGGTGATGTCGCCAAAGCCATCCGCAATATCATGTCCAAAACCAGCCAGCCGAACCTTTATCCTGTGACCGGTTTAACCGGCAAGGGAACCCTTATCCGCTTTGTTGATATGCCGAAAATGACCCTCGCGGACCTTAAGCGTTCTTTTTCGTTCGAGGTTGATAAATATTTCCCGTTTCCAAAGGATCAGATCTTTACGGACTGTCATATTATTGACCCCGTAGGGAAAGATAATAAATTGCCGGTGCTCGTCGCGGCGGCAAAAAAAGAACTTATTAATGACCGGATCAAGTTGCTCGGGGATGCGGGTTTGCAGGTGGACTTTGTCACTCTTAACTCGATCGCGATCGCAAATGTCTTTGATGTTCTGGGAAGCCCCAAGGTTCCCGGTGAAGCAGTAGCCCCAGGGCCGAAGGCCGTCGGCGTTCTCGATGTCGGGGAAATCGTCAGCAATTTGACCATTCTCGTTGACAACCGCCCTAAATTTAACCGTGATATTTTTATCGGCGGGCGTGATTTTACAAAAAGCATCGCGACCGCATTAAGGGTCAGCGCCGATGAAGCCGAAAAGATTAAGCAGGACCCTCAGCGTGCGGCCGAAATTTCCGGGGCTGTCGAAGCTGCCATTTTTGATCTCGTTTCCGAGCTGCGGTTGTCGTGTGATTATTTTGTTACGGAAACAAACCTCTCCTTAAGTCAATTATTCTTGACCGGCGGCGGGACAGCCATGGAAAATTTAAAGCAGAGTTTGCCGAAACAATTGGAGATTCCGACTCATCAATGGGATCCGATCAGTCTTTTGAAATTAGGGCCCGGCTTGTCCGCATCCGACGTTAACGCGAAATCAGGATACCTTGGCTCAGCCTTAGGTTTGGCACTGTATTTTTAAAAAATTCTTTATATGATCGATATTAACCTAGTCCCAGAGCAATACCGTAAAAAGCGCCGCGCCGCTGCGATCGTCGAGTCGGTCGGCGGTTTACCTAAAGAGGTTATGATCGGCTTGGTCGGTGCCTTTACGTTCCTTTTGGTCATTGTTTTTCTGATCTTCCAGGGCTACGTTGCTCTTCGCGTTTCCAGTCGCAATGACCTTAAACGGCAACTCGCCGCGATAGATAAAGAAAAACAAAATGTCGAGAACGTGATCAAAGAAATGAAGTCCTTGAAGGATCGTGC
>JADLGJ010000003.1 GCA_020849375.1 Candidatus Omnitrophota bacterium | reverse complement strand
GATGCGATGTGCCCGTCATGCGCGGAACTCAATTATGCGAAGCGTTTTCAAACGGCTGATCTAAAAGGACAAGTCGCCCTGATCACCGGGTCACGTTTGAAGATCGGTTATCAATCCGCGTTAATGATGCTGCGCGCCGGTGCGATGGTCATTGCAACAACAAGATTTCCTGTTGATTCCGCTTTGCGCTATGCGCGGGAAAAAGATTTCAGCCAATGGAAAGACCGTCTGCATATTTACGGCCTGGATTTACGCCATACGCCCAGCGTCGAGCTTTTTTGCAATTATGTGGAACAAAAATATGGCCGTTTAGACATTCTCATCAATAATGCCGCACAAACCGTGCGCCGTCCGCCGGGTTTTTATGGTCACCTGCTTGCGAATGAGATGCTGAACTTCAATGAATTACAGCCGGACGTGCAAAAACTTTTACGGCCATTTGAAGAATGCAAAATGAAACTTAATTCTACAAAGATGAGCGATGGGACGGGTCCTGCCGTCGCAAGCCTTTCCCGTCCTCAGCCTGCCAAAGGCCAGGCTTCGGCCGAAAAAGGCTCGCAACGTCACCCGTCCGAAGTTATAACGTCTGAACCGACTTTAGGTTGGAACGGCGCATTGGTTGGAATCGGTTTGAGCTCGTCGGCGAAACTTTCGCAGATCCCATACACGCACGATACAAATTTGTCCGCTGAGAAAATATTTCCGCAGGGAAAACTGGATGCGGATCTTCAGCAAGTGGATCTGCGCGAAACCAACAGCTGGCGTTTGCGTTTAGGTGATATCCCGACGGCGGAAATGATCGAGTTACAGTTGGTCAATGCGATCGCGCCGTTCGTTCTCTGTAATAAACTGTCCGCGATGATGAAGCGCGATAATACAGGGAAAAAGCATATTGTTAATGTTTCGGCGATGGAAGGGAAGTTTCATCGGTTCACTAAAACCGACCGCCATCCGCATACGAATATGGCCAAGGCTGCGCTTAATATGCTGACACATACGTCGGCGAGCGATTTGGCGAACTACGGGATTTTTATGAACGCGGTCGACACTGGCTGGGTCACGGACGAAGATCCGATGGCGCTCTCGATGCGTAAGCAAACGATGCACGATTTTCAACCGCCTTTGGATATTGTCGATGGGGCCGCGAGGGTTTGCGATCCATTTTTTGACGGGATCCTGACAGGCAAACACTGGTGTGGAAAGTTCCTTAAGGACTATTTCCCGGTAGATTGGTAAATTATGACGGCTACAAAAAAGTTTAAGAGTTTGGGGTTAAGTGCCGAGATTCTGGCGAATTTAGAGTCTCTTAAATATTTAGAGATGACGCCGATCCAAGAACAGGGCTTGCCGTTCGTTTTGGCCGGCCGTGATTTT
Organism: Candidatus Omnitrophota bacterium; assembly: GCA_020849375.1. Taxonomy (GTDB): domain Bacteria; phylum Omnitrophota; class Gorgyraeia; order Zapsychrales; family JANLHA01; genus JADLGJ01. The sequence goes on along the minus strand of JADLGJ010000003.1, from coordinate 3,177 downwards.
ATTGGGCAGGCGAATACGGGAAGCGGGAAAACCGCGGCTTTCGGTTTGGGCATTCTCATGAAATTGGATATGAACATCAATGATCCGCAGGCTTTAGTCCTTTGCCCGACGAGAGAATTGGCAGATCAAGTGTGTGTCGAGATCCGCCGGCTCGCGCGTTTTACGAATAATATTAAAGTTCTCACCTTGGCAGGCGGTACGGAAGAACGGCACAAGATCAAGTCGCTGAAGCAAGGCGCGCATATTGTGGTTGGAACTCCAGGACGGATCATTAAGTTGATTGAGAAGGGCGCGTTGAAGCTCGACGCCTTAAAGATATTTGTTCTCGATGAAGCGGATCGTTTACTGGAATTGGGATTTATTGGCGAGATCAATGCGATTGCGGCGCATACGCCGCAGATCCGGCAGACGATGCTTTTTTCCGCAACTTTCCCTAACGGGATCAAGGCTTTAAGTTCTGATCTGCAAGATAATCCCGCCCAGGTCAGTGTCGATTCGCAGCACGAGTTAAATGATACGAAGCAGCTATTCTTTAAGGTCGAAGGCGAAGACCATAAACCTGACGCCTTGATGCTGTTGCTGGGACATTATAAGCCGGAATCCGCGGTCGTTTTTTGCAAGAGCCGCATTGTTTGTGCGAAGGTGGCGCAATTGTTGCGGAAAGGGAAAATGGAAGCTTTGGAAATCCATTCTGATCTTGAACAGCAAGACAGGACTTTGGTTCTAGCCAAGTTCGCCAATAAAAGTTGTTGTATCCTTGTTGCCACGAATCTCGCTGCGCGCGGTTTGGACATCAAAGATGTTGGTGCGGTGATCAATTATGATCTACCGTCGGAGCACGAGCTTTATATTCACCGCATCGGCCGGACGGGACGGGCGGGACGATCAGGTTTGGCGTTGAGTCTATTTATCGGGAAAGAGCGTTATTATTTGGCGGACATTGCGGACTATTTGAAAGTCGCCTGCCAGATCGTGGAATTAAATGACCTGCGGCCAGATAAAACATTTATTTTGAAGCCTTCGATGGCCACGATCTACATTAGCGGCGGGCGTAAAGACAACATTCGTCCTGGCGATATTCTTGGTGCTTTGACCAAAGAAGCGGGCCTGCAAGGAAAAGACGTGGGGACGATCCGTATTCTCGAAGTGAATAGCTACGTCGCAGTCGCGGTGTCGCAAGTCAATCAAGCGATAACCCGTTTGCAAGCCGGTAAAATTAAAGGCAAGAAATACCGCGTCGGCAAAGCATAGCGCTAGTCGTTTTTTGTGCTGACATGGATGCTGATGACTTCGCGGGTATGCCTTTGACCTGCACACATCACAACTCACTACAAATTCCTGATGGCCCCCGCCGGTAAAACTCAACAGTAGCGTGTTATTTTTCCCGCAGTAAGGATAAAGAAATCCTTCACACTGCTCTAAGGACAGGGATCATTTTAATACAGCTTATTTTTTTGTTGATTATTATTTGATTATGGATAAGATAGCCCATAATAGTTATCTAGGAGATGTTGTGATCAAGATCTATTCAAAGAATTGTGAGCATATTTTGCGAATTGTGGGGAGAATTCCAAAAAAGGAACATGCCCGCGTTTTTCTGGCTAAGGATCTTTGCCGCAAAGCCCGCGTTTCTGAGTCTTCCGCACGTAAAGGACTACAAGTTCTGGTTCAAGGGAAGATCCTCAAAGCTGTCCCCGGCCCCGGTGGTGGATATAAATTTTCCCAACATCCAAAGAATGTTTCCTTGGTTTCGATCGTTTATATTCTAGATGGAGAAACGGCTTTTAGGCGGTGCATTATGGGTTTACATCAATGTAGCGATACGCAGCCTTGCCCGATGCATGGGACCTGGAAGCATTTGCGGGCGGAATTGATCAAGGCCCTTGCGGAGAAAACTCTTTTTGACCTGATGAAGGAAGATAAAGAATGAACATTATCATCACGTTGATCATGTTTTTATTGTTACCGGTTTTTCAAAGCGAAGCCGGAGAACTGATCAATAAACAACTTCCGCAATGGATCAATGTCGACCTGCAATTGAGACACCGCTATGAATACCGTTCCGATTTTGATTTTAATGACAATGTGGATGATAAAGATGGATTTAATCTCTGGCGCAGTCGGGTGGGGTTGACATTGAAGCCAACAAAGGATTTGAAACTGTTCTACCAATTCCAGGATGCGCGCATTTCTCATGATAAGACTTCGGGGTTGAAAGCTGTTTCCGGGAATTGGGCTGAGACGCGGCAATTGTGGGTTGAAGCTAAGACCAGCCGTTTAGCGGTGGACGCCATGTCGCTTTCCAAGGTTGGGATGCGTTTTGGACGACAAGAGTTGGCGTATGGCGCCCAGCGTCTTTTGGGGGCGTTTGATTGGTCAAACCAAGCCCAGACATTTGATGCCGGAAAGTTGATTTTCGAATTTGAAAAGCAAAAAATGAATATCGATATCTTTGCCGGCGGGAAAACGCCGGTTAAAACTCCGCGGGAACAAGATGGTTTTTATGACGGAGCAGCCAATGATATCATCGGCGGTTATTATGCGGAATATAAAGGAATAACAGGTTTGACGATCGAGCAATACATGATCAGCCGCAATACGGACGGCAAAACGGTTTCGTTCGGGCAAACCGGGGATGGAGAAGTTGAAGATTACACGATTGGCGGACGGGTGTTGGGGAAAATTCCAAATACCGCTTTTGATTTTGAACTTGAGGCGGCGAAACAGTCCGGGAATTCCGGCCGGTTAGACGTTGATGCTCAAATGGTGGTCGCCATTGTGGGTTATACTTTTGACCATGCTTGGAAACCGCGGGTATCCTTTGAATTTGATTATGCCTCCGGTGACGATAATCGTACGGACGTCAAACGTCAAACGTTCGATAATCTTCAGCCGACAAACCATCTTTTTTACGGCTATATGGATTTTGTGAGTTTGCAGAACATCAATAATTACCGTTTTCAGATCAAAGCGGATCCGCATAAGAAGTTGAATGTGCAAAGTGATTTACATATGATCTTTCTTGATACCGCAAAAGATAATTTATATGCTGCTAATCGGGCCGTGAAGCGGTCAACGACAGCAGGCGCAGATGCTTTTGTCGGGGATGAGCTTGATTTCTTGTTGAAATATCAGTTCACAAAAGAAGTATCTACGATGGTTGGTTATTCTCATTTT
>JADLGJ010000002.1 GCA_020849375.1 Candidatus Omnitrophota bacterium | reverse complement strand
TCTCCGACGGAACCCGTGGCGTCGCTTGGATTTAATATTGGTTGGTGTCTTTAAATGTTTTTTCATAATTCGAAGATTATAACACAGGTCGAACCTGAGTCAAGAATTTTTGCTCTGCCCGGAAGTTTGCGGAGAGAGGAAAAAATATATTTTGCAGGTAGTTATGAAAAATGCCTCGGTGGGGCCGGAAAATAAAGTTGCATTACAAATTTTGTTTGCTATAATGAAAAACAATTTTGAAAATGAGATCGTTAATCGTCGGGAAAAACTCAACATTGCTCTTTCATCGACGGAAAAATGAACGCAAGAAATATTAACAATTGTTGATAACTTGTTAATAAATCAGGCAATTCTTCTTAAGTTATTTAATAGCAACATATTATATATTTTTTATACTGTTGAAAATCTTTGCATTGTGATGCTTTTTAACAACTGATCGCCGATCGAATACATATGAGTGTTTTGAATATTTGGGAAAAAGCGCAGGGCTCCATTAAAGAAACAATAGGGGAGAGCTCTTATGAAACATGGTTTTCCCAGCTTCGCGCCAGCGAAAAAGATCCCGCAACTATCCTAATAGAAACACCCGACGAATTTTTCCGCAACTGGATCGTTGAACACTACCTTAAAACGATTGAAGAAAAGCTCGCAACAGCTTCGGATCAAAGTATTGCCGTTGAATTTTCGATCAATACCTCCCCACAAAAAGATACCGCGGCCCCGCGCTTGATCAAAAACGATACTGCACAACATTCTTCGATAGATGAGCGCCGCGATGATATCAATATCAATCCGCGTTTTTCTTTCGATAATTTCGTGATCGGGCCATCGAACCGCTTTGCTTACGCGGCCGCCACCGCTGTCGCTGAATCTCCGGCAAAAGCGTACAATCCACTTTTTATTTACGGGCAAGTCGGTTTAGGAAAAACGCATTTGATGCAAGCGATCACGCAACAGATCAGAAAAACTGACCCATCTCTATCAATTTGTTATATTTCTTCTGAAAAATTCACCAATGAGTTGATTGACGCTATTCGCCATCGCTCAACACCGAACTTTCGTCAAAAATATCGCAATATTGACGTGCTTTTGATCGACGATATCCAATTCATCGCCGGAAAAGAGTCAACTCAGGAAGAATTTTTCCACACTTTTAATGCGCTGCATAATAATCGCAAACAGATCATTATTTCTTCTGACCGGCCGCCGAAAGAAATTTCCAATCTGGAAGAACGTTTAAGTTCGCGTTTTGCTTGGGGATTAATAACTGACATTCAACCACCAACATATGAAACACGTGTAGCTATTTTAAAAAAGAAGATTGAACGTGAACCCGTAGAGGTTCCTGATAATGTTATTTTTTTTATTGCGGAGCAGATTAAAACTAATATCAGAGAACTTGAGGGAGCATTGATTAGGGTTGTGGCTTATTCCTTATTAGAAGAAAAGCCGATTAGTTTAGAAATGGCAAAAGTTATTTTAAAAGATATGGTGAAAGAAACGGTAAAAATTATTAGTGTTGAGATGATCCAAAAGGAAGTAGCTGATTACTATAATATTTCAGTAACAGAATTAAAGGCTAAAAAGAGAAATAAGAATATTTTACAGCCGCGGCAAGTTGCTATGTATCTTTCTAGACAATTAACAAAGTTATCTTTACCGGAAATTGGTCAAGCTTTTGGTGGAAAAGACCATACAACAGTCTTACATTCATGTAAAAAGATGGCACAAGACGTCTCAGATGACCGGGATTTGAAGAGTGTGATGGAGAAATTAACAGCTCATTTAAAGCAGTAACAGGTTTATCCCAAGCTTATAAACAGGATAATTTTACATAAGTATATTATTTCCAATAGTTTTAAATCATGTTCAACTTTTAAACAACCCCTATTAATACGACTGCTTCTTTTTAAAGCTATTTAAATAAAATAGTCGTAGTAGGGAAAACTAAATCGGGGGATAAATGAAAATCAAACTCGAGAAAGACCAAATGGTAGCGGGAATCCAGATTGTACAGAATATTGTATCTTCTAAGGCGACATTGCCGATTTTATCTAATATGTTGCTGGAGACGCGCAGTGGGAAAGTGAACCTTAATACGACCGATCTAGACATCGGGATATCCTGTGAAATACCTGTGGAAACGATCGAAGAAGGGGCAATAACAATTCCAGCCAAACGGTTTAGTGATATTGTGCGCGAATTGCCGGCTGGGGAAATCACGATCAGCACTAAAAAAAATAATCAGGTGGACATTGAAGGGAATAAATGCCGGTTCAAGCTTTCCGGTTTGCCAAAAGAAGAATTTCCGAAATTTCCGGATTTTAAAGACAAAGAAGTGATCAAGATCGGCCAAAGCATATTTAAGGAAATGATCCGTTTAACGTCTTTTTCTGTTTCGCATGAAGAATCTCGTTATGTCTTAAATGGAATTTTGCTCGAAATTAATGGCGACACCATCCGCATGGTCGCCACTGATGGCCGCCGTTTGGCCAAGATCGAAAGAAAATTAGAAACCGCCATTAAAAAAGATGTCGCGGTCATTATTCCTTTAAAAGCGATCCAGGAGATCTTCCGCAATTTAACAGATGAAGGCAATATTTCCTTTATTGCCGGGACCAACCAGGTGTTGTTCGATGTGAACGGGACTTTGATCGCCAGCCGTATCATTGAGGGCGAATTCCCGAATTATAGCCAAGTCATCCCGAAGCCGGTGACGCCGAAGATCAAGATCAATACGGCTGACTTTTTAAGCGCTATTCGTCGGGCGAACCTACTTTCCACGCCCGATTTTCAAGCGATCAAATTCGAAGTTTTTACCGATAAGCTGGTCATTTCTAAAACGACGCCCGACGTCGGTGAATCCCGCGAAGAGATCGCGGCTGAATATGGCGGAAAAGAAATGGTCATCGGTTTCAATCCGCAATACCTGATCGACATGTTAAAAAACATCAGCGCGGAAAGTATTGAGCTTGAATTATCCGGCTCTGATAAGGCAGGCGTGATCCGTTTGGGTGATTATTTATACCTTGTTTTACCGATGCGCATTTAAAGCGGAGCTGTTTTGTGGACGACATTAAGGATATTGTCAAAAAAGTTTTCTTAGACATTTCGTCCAAGACAATAAGTGAACAAAAAAAACTTGAAGAAACTTTTGAAAAAGTTTTAAAACAAAATAAAATTTCTGGTGCTAAGATATCTGGTTTTCGCGACCGGCATCTTTTTGTGGACGTGGATTCTTCTGCGCGGCTTTATCAGGTCAACCTGATCAGGAACAAGATCTTGGCAGAACTCAAAAGCGGATCGGCGGATATCGAAAAGATCTCGTTTAAAATAGGAAAAGTTTAGAAGGAAAAATCATGACAAAAGAAACAGCCGAAATGGACAAGGAAGATAAGAAAACAAAATATGATGCCGGCAATATTACTGTTCTTGAGGGCATGGAAGCGGTCCGTATGCGTCCGGCCATGTATATCGGGGACACGTTCAGTCGCGGGTTGCATCATTTAGTTTATGAAGTCGTTGATAATTCTGTTGATGAGGCCTTGGCGGGGCATGCGACGGAGATAGATGTTTCTATTAACGAAGGCGAAACGATCACCGTCATTGATAACGGCCGCGGTATTCCTGTTGACATTCATCCTAAAGAAAAGAAGCCGGGCGTCGAAGTGGCCCTGACGACTTTGCATGCGGGCGGCAAGTTCGACCACAACTCGTATAAAGTTTCCGGCGGTTTGCACGGCGTCGGTGTCAGCTGTGTTAATGCTTTGTCGGATTGGCTTGAAGTAGAGATCAAGCGGGACGGGAAGATCCATCACCAGCGCTACGAGCGCGGAAAGACCGCATCAAAACTTTCTGTTGTCGGTAAGACCAAAGGCACCGGGACCAAGGTCACATTTAAGCCGGATCGTACGATCTTCAAACAAACCCATACTTTTTCCTACGACATTCTTGCCAAGCGTTTACGCGAACTCGCGTTCTTGAACAGTGGGCTCATGATCAAGTTGACGGATAGGCGCGGCGACAAAGAAAAAGAAAATATTTATCATTACAAGGGCGGGATCAAAGAATTCATCGGCTATCTTAACGCGGACAAAGCGGTCATGCACGACAAGGTCGTTTATTTTACCCGCGAAAAAGACGGCATCATTATCGAAGTCGCGATGCAGTATAACGACAGCTATAGTGAAAACGTTCTGTCGTTCGCCAATAATATCAATACGTCCGAAGGTGGAACGCATTTAAGCGGTTTTCGTTCGGCCTTGACGCGTGCGGTCAACACCTATTCGAAAACCAAGAAACTTATCAAGGAAGACGAAGTTTCCATCAGCGGCGATGATGCCCGCGAAGGCTTGACCGTCGTTATCAGCGTCAAGATCCCCAACCCTCAATTTGAAGGCCAGACCAAGACTAAATTAGGGAATTCGGAAGTTGAGGGGATCGTCGCGTCAGCCACATTTGAAGCGCTGACCAGTTTCTTTGAGGAAAATCCGCCGGTTGCCAACAAGATCGTCGGGAAGATCGTCCTCGCGTCGCGTGCCCGCGAAGCGGCCCGCAAAGCCCGCGAGTTAACGCGCCGTAAGGGTGCCTTAGACGGCGGCGGCCTTCCTGGAAAATTAGCGGATTGCTCTCAGCGCGATCCGGCCTTGTGCGAATTATATCTCGTCGAAGGGGATTCCGCAGGCGGTTCTGCCAAGCAGGGAAGAGACCGCGCGTTCCAGGCGATCTTGCCGCTCAAAGGTAAAATTCTCAACGTTGAAAAATCGCGTCTGGATAAGATCTTAAGCAACGAAGAAATTCGTACGATCATTACGGCGCTCGGTGCAGGCGTCGGCGATGATTTCAACGTTGAAAAACTTCGCTATCACAAAATCATTATTATGTGCGACGCTGACGTCGATGGTTCGCACATTCGTACGCTTTTATTGACGTTGCTGTACCGTCAGATGCGCGCGTTACTTGAAAAAGGCTACGTCTATATCGCACAACCGCCGCTTTATAAAGTGAAGCGCGGGAAACGGGAAGAATATATTGAGACGGAAGAAGAATTGACCGATCTCATTTTGGATTTAGGCCTCGAAGGCTTGAAGTTGACCCGCATTAAAGGCAAGCAGACCTTTAGCAGCGCCCAGCTCAAGGATATTCTTGGTTCTTTGACCGAGCTCGAACATTACATTAAGGTCATGCATCGCCGGGGCATTGCGTTCGAGGATTATATTAAGGAATACGACGAAAAGAAACAAAGCCTGCCGATGTATATGATCAAAAGCGAAGGACAGTTCAAGTTTATCGCTGATGATAAAGAGTTGGCGGAGCTGACCAAGGACGCCGTCGATATGAAATATATCGAGATCTTTGAAGGGCAAGATATTTCGGGCATCCAAAAGAAATTCGAGAAACTCGGCCTGACGTTGTTGGAATTCGTGAAGCCCGAGATCCCCAAAGAATATACGCAGAGCAAAAGTGCGAAGAAAGAAAAAGGCGAAGGCCTCAAGCCGTTGTTCTCAATTGCCAGCGATGACGATGAACATGAGTTCTATTCTTTGAAAGAAGTTTTGGACTTTGTGCGCGAACAAGCCGGCAAAGGGATCCACATCCAGCGCTACAAAGGTCTCGGCGAAATGAATCCGCAGCAACTGTGGGAAACCACCATGGACCCGGCCCGCCGCACGATCTTGCGCGTAACGCTGGAAGACGTTGTCGAGGTTGATAAGATCTTTAGCGTTTTGATGGGCGACGAAGTTGAGCCTCGCCGGAAATTCATTGAAGCCAATGCGCACGAGGTTAAAGATCTAGATATTTAAAAACTTTGAAAGGTTGATCGAGGTTTATGGATACATCTTCAACACAAGAAAAAATTGTTCCGGTCTTTATCGAAGAAGAAATGAAGCGTTCGTACATGGCGTACTCGATGAGCGTTATCGTCGGACGCGCCTTGCCGGATGCCCGTGACGGATTAAAACCTGTCCATCGCCGCATTTTATACGCGATGAAGGAACTTAACCTCGAATACCCTAAACCGTATAAGAAAAGCGCCCGTATCGTCGGGGAAGTTCTCGGTAAATACCATCCGCACGGCGACACCGCGGTTTATGACACCATGGTCCGTATGGTGCAGGAATTTTCTTTGCGATATCCGCTCGTTGATGGCCAGGGGAACTTCGGTTCTGTTGACGGCGATGCTGCGGCCGCGATGCGTTATACCGAAGCCCGCTTGTCCGCAATTGCCGACCCATTGTTGGCTGATATTGACAAGAACACGGTTGATTTTGTCCCGAACTTTGACGCTAGCTTGCAAGAACCCGCACTTTTGCCGGCGGCATTTCCTAATCTTTTAGTCAACGGTTCCAGCGGTATTGCTGTCGGGATGGCGACCAACATGCCCCCGCACAATTTAGGCGAAGTCGTCGACGGCGTTATGCATTTGATCGACAACAGCGATGCGACGATCAAGGAGCTCAGTAAGTTTGTTAAAGGCCCTGATTTTCCGACGGGCGGTATTATTTGCGGCCGCGACGGGTTCAAGGACGCTTATGAAACCGGACGAGGGAAAGTCTTGATCCGCGCCAGAGCTTCCATTGAACGTCAGCCAAAAGGAAATAAAGATTTCATCATTATTACTGAGCTTCCTTATCAAGTAAACAAGGCGAACCTGATCACGAATATTGCCGATCTTGTTCAAAACAAAGCGGTCGACGGGATCACTGACATCCGCGATGAGTCGGACAAAGATGGTATCCGCGTTGTCATCGAACTTCGCCGTGACGTTCAGCCGGATATTGTCCTGAATTACCTTTATAAACACACCCAGCTCGAGACGACTTTTGGTATTATCAACCTCGCGCTTGTTAATAACAGCCCGCGCGTTTTGAACCTGAAACAATTAATGAGCGAGTTCATTGATCACCGCCGTATCGTGATCCGTCGAAGAACACAATTTGAATTAGATCGCGCTCTTCGCCGCGCCCATATTTTAGAAGGGTTGCGTATTGCGATCGATGAAATTGACGAAGTCATCAAGACGATCCGCGGCTCCAAGAGTTCCGTCGAAGCCAAGCTCAACTTGATGAAAAAGTTCAAGTTGACCGAGATCCAGGCGCAAGCGATCCTTGAAATGCAGCTGCAGCGCTTGACCGGCCTGGAACGCGATAAGATCGAAGAAGAGTATCAATCGTTGTTGAAAGACATTGATCGTTATCGAGCCATTCTGGCTTCTTCCAAAATGGTTGACGATATTATCAAGGCCGAGTTGACCGAGATCAAAAAGAAATATAATAATGAACGCCGCACGGAGATCACTGCTAAACCTGAAGATATAGAGATCGAAGACTTGATCGCCGAGGAAGAAATGGCGATCACGATCAGTAATACAGGTTATATCAAGCGTCTCGCCGTCAGTGCTTACCGCAAACAAAAACGCGGAGGCAAAGGCGTGACCGCGATGACGACCAAAGATGAGGATTTCGTGAAGATGCTCTTCGTCGCGTCGTCGAAGGATTATCTTCTGATCTTTTCTAACCAGGGCGTCGTGCGCTGGTTGAAAGTTTATGAGATCCCGGTCGCGGCCCGCGGTGCTAAGGGTAAGGCGATCATCAATCTATTGTCCTTTAAACCCGACGAGCAGATCAGTGCGATCGTCAGCGTGAAAGAATTTTCTGAAGACCAAAGTTTGGTCATGGCCACCGCGCAAGGCAACGTTAAAAAGACGAAATTGTCCGCGTTCAGCAATCCGCGCAAGGGCGGGATCGTCGGCATTACACTCGATAAAGGCGACGAATTGATCGGGACGTCGTTGAGCAACGGAAAATCCGACGTGCTTTTAGCGACCAAACTCGGTAAATCGCTGCGTTTCTCAGAAAAACAAATTCGTGACTTGGGTCGCGGCGCTCGCGGTGTGCGAGGGATCACGCTTTCTAAGGACGACCGCGTTGTGAGCATGCGCGTCTTTGCGACCGACATTGCCAAAACGGGCAGCACGCTTTTAACCGTTACGTCTCTGGGTTACACCAAGCGGTCTGATTTTAATGATTACCGGACGCAATCCCGAGGTGGTAAAGGTATTATTAATATTAAATGTATGCCAAAGAACGGGCACGTCGTCGGAGTTTTAACGGCTTTGTTGGAAGATGAGATCATGGCGGTCACGAAACAGGGCATGGTGGTCCGCTGTCCGACAAAAGATATCCGCGAATCCGGACGCAGCACGCAAGGCGTTAAGCTTATTTCGCTTGATAAAGGCGATGAAGTCAGTTCGGTTGCCAATGTTGTGGCTAAAGATGATGACAATGGAGACGGAGGAGAAGAAGCGGCCGGCTAGGCGGGCCTCGCCCGGATGGGCTCTCCCCGGAGGGAGCCTAATCGGCGGCACTCCTTCGGACATTTCGTCCTCAGTCGTAATTTTCTCTTGACCGAAAAGCTTTCTTTCATATAATAGCTTCTTCTTAGCTCGACCCCATCGTCTAGCCTGGTCAGGACACGAGCTTTTCAAGTTCGGTGCGCGGGTTCAAATCCCGCTGGGGTCGCTTTTATTTCTCCGCGACGTTTTTCAAAACATCAAATCAAGCGAGGCCATTATGTTAACGATCTATGGTTCCGACCTATCTTCACCGGCGAATAAGGTGCGTTTTGTCGCCAATCATTTAGGTTTGAAATACGAGTATAAAAAAGTTGACCTTGGGGCTGGCGAACAAAAAAAGCCGGAATTTCTCAAGGTTAACCCGGTTGGAAAAGTCCCGGCGATCGATGACGACGGTTTTATGCTTTATGAAAGCGGCGCGATCATTAAATATCTCGCCGAGAAGGCCGGATCCTCGATTCTGCCCAAAGGATTGAAAGAGCGCGCATCGTTCGAACAGGACTTGGATTTTATCACCTTGCACGTCGGCATGGCCGCGCAAAAGATCGTGTTTAATCGCGTCTTTGCCCCGCGTCGTAACATTCCTATCGATACCATGTCCCTGCAGGATGGAGAAACATTCTTGAAGCGTTTTTTGCCCATCGTCGACGCCAGATTGGCCAAGACGCCATATTATTGCGGCAACGCTTTGACCCTTGTTGATTTTACGTTGTTGTCTATTCTTGACCCGTCAGAAATGGCCGGGATCGACCTGAGCCCGTACGCAAACATCACGAAGTGGCGTAATAATCTGCGTCAGCAGGATTTTTATACCAAATGCCACAAAGAATACGGCGACGCGCTCAAGCAACCCGCAAAGGCCTAGTACGATCCATGAAAGTCGCCGCGATACAGCTCAGCGTCGGAGAATTCAAAGACAAGAATATTGCCAAAGCAGTCCACTTTGTCAAAGATGCGATCGCGAATGGTGCGAAGGCGGTCTTTTTGCCCGAAGTTTTTAATTATCGCGGCCCTCTCGACAAGAATATCCTCAAAGAGATCAGCGAAAGTATTCCCGGCCCATCGCTCAAGCCGCTGGTGGATCTCGCCAAAAAACACCGTGTTTTTATTGTTGCGGGATCCATTTACGAAAAGATCCCCAAAAGCACAAAAGTTTTTAATACTTCCGTCGTGATCAATGATTATGGCCGGATCGCCAGCCGTTACCGCAAGATCCATCTTTTTGATGCGGTGGTTGTGGACCGCGTCGTTAAAGAAGCGCAGAATTTCAGCGCCGGCAAAAGCGCGGTCATTGCTCCGTTCGGCCCGATGCGCTTAGGGATGACCGTTTGCTACGATTTGCGTTTTCCTGACCTTTTTCGGAAATATGGGAAGAAAGGTTGCGAAGTCATTTCTGTCCCTTCGAATTTTACCTACGAAACCGGCAAAGCGCATTGGGAAGTTTTGTTGCGCGCACGTGCGATCGAGAATCTTTCTTACATTGTTGCGGCTAATCAGTGCGGTTCTTCCTCGATGGGAATGCAGGCTTTTGGCAACAGCATGATCGTTGATCCCTGGGGAGGGGTTTTGGCGCGGGCATCAACAGAGAACGAAGAGATCATTTTTGCAGAACTCCAGCGAGAAGCGCTGGAGTACACACGGGCGATCTTGCCGACAATTTTACGTTAACGGTTATATTTTTTAAAAAGGAGACTATTATGTCAAAAAGTATTAAAGTTGCTGTTACGGGCGCGGCCGGCCAGATCGGCTATGCACTTCTATTCCGGATCGCGGCCGGGGAAATGTTCGGGAAGGACACGGAAGTCCATTTGCACTTATTAGAGCTGGAGGCGGCTTTGCCGGCCCTGAGCGGTGTTGTCATGGAGCTTCAAGACTGCGCTTTTCCGCTTTTAAAGTCGGTCGTGGTCACCTCCGACGCGAACGTGGCTTTTAAAGATATTGATTGGGCGCTTTTGGTGGGCAGTTTTCCGCGCAAAGCTGGCATGGAAAGAGCCGAATTGCTCAAAATTAACGGCAAGATTTTCATTGCGCAAGGCAAGGCTCTGGATGCCAACGCTAAGCCGACCTGCAAGGTCCTTGTTGTCGGAAACCCTTGCAACACAAACGCTTTCATCGCTAAGGCACAGGCCAAACGTATCCCGGCTAAGAACTTTTTTGCTATGACTATGCTTGACCAGAACCGTGCGGTTACGCAGGTCGCCATCAAAGCCGGCGCAGCGATCGAAGATGTTAAGAAGTTGGCCATTTGGGGCAATCATTCTGCCACGATGTACCCGGATTATTTTAATGCCGAGGTGGGTGGGCGGCCCTTGACCCAGGTTATTAAAGATGAAGCCTGGTTGCAGAAGGACTTTTTGGAAGTTATTCAGCAGCGCGGCGCGGCCATCATTAAAGCTCGCGGTTTGTCGTCGGCAGCGTCGGCAGCTAATGCGGCCATCGATACGGTCAAAAACTTGATCGTTCCGACCAAGCCGGGCCAATGGTTTTCTGTTGCGGTTTGTTCAGACGGGAGCTATGGGATTGAAAAAGGACTGATGTTCAGTTATCCGATCGTTTCGGACGGTCAGGACTGGAAGATCATCAGCGGGCTTACGCACGGCGCGTTCAGCCAGGAAAAGATCGCGCTGACACAGAAAGAGCTTTTGTCGGAGCGCGATGCAGTTAAGGAATTGTTGTAACAAATGTTGCAACAAATAATTGCGAGAAACGAATAGGCCGTTAAAAAAGCATTTTTTCTTGTTTTTCATAATGATGAGAAGTATACTTAGCGTATATATTTAACGAAAGGAGTGCTCTGTGCACACTGCTCAATCTAAGATTTCTTATCTTGTCGTCGGAACATTCCTCATCTTCTCTCTTCAAGGATGTGATCAAATTAATAAGCTTACCGATTATTTTACTTCTAAAGATAAAAAAACAGCTACCAAGCCCAAAGCTCCGGCCCCGATGGAAGTTAAAGCGGTCGCGGCAACGACTTCCCCGTCGGCGATGAAGGCACCGGCCAATACGGCAACAAAAGACCAGGTTGCGGAAAAGCCACAGGCCGAATTACCTGCCGATGTTTTGGCAAAAGTTGGGAATTGGACTATCACCCTCGCGGAATTTCAAGAGCAGGAAAAATCGGCCAAGGAATTAGCCAAGCAAAATAATTTGCAATATGATCTTCCCGGCGAACGCCTTCTGGGAATGATCGTCGAGCAGCAGCTTCTTTTTCAGGAAGCACAGCGTCAAGGGATGGAACGCGATGAAAAGATCGCTAAACAGATCGAAGAAGCCCGCAAGTTGATCCTTTCCCAAAATCTCCAAACGAAATTGGTTTCGGCGGTTTCTGTTACTGACGATGAGATCAAAGAATTTTATGAGCAGAACAAACAATTTTACTATGAGCCTGCGGAATATAAATTGAGCCAGATCGTTGTTGATACAGAAGAACAGGCTAATACGATCTTGGGTCAATTGGCGCAGGGGGCCAGCTTCAGCGAGATCGTCAACAACCAGTCGAAGGTCAAATCCGACGGGAAATTTGTTGCTGAAGATCAATTGGCTTTTCAAAAATTAAAAGATGTTATCAATACCTTGGATGTCGGGAAATTCAGCGCGGTCTTTAACGGCCCGCAAGGCTTTTATATTGTTAAGATCGATGAGAAAAAAGGCGGCAAAGAAAAAACAATGGATGAAGTTAAGGAAGGCATCAAAGCTGACCTTAGCTATCTCAAGTATCTTCAAAGTTTACAAAAGTTGCAAGGCGAGATCCCGGTGCAAACCAACCTCAAATTATTGGAGGCAAAATAAGCAATGAATGTTGAAAATAAAAAGCAATTAGTCATTATTCTTTTTGCGGTTGGTTTGGGGCTTGTGGCCGCCGTTGCGACCGGACAATATATCTCAACAACGATGGCTGAAGAAAATAAGCGTATCGTTAAAGAGATTAAGGAAAAAGAAGTTAAGCCCTTGGTTCAGGAGCTTGCGGCGATGCAGCAAAAGATCCAGGCTTTGGAAAGCCGCCCGATCGTGGCGGCCGGGGGCGGTGGCGCTGCCGTCGAAACCCCGGGCGTTCCTAAGTCAACTCTTTCTTTGATGACCCCTGCTGGAAAAAGAGCTTATACGGTCCGCATCGATCCGCTTTCCGCCGTCGGCGGGATGATCAACCCGGGAGACTTTGTCGACGTCTTGGCACACATGAACATGCCGGACCCGATGACGAACAAAACTGAAAAGATCACGAGCATTGTTTTTCAATATGTTAAGGTCCTTGCGGTGGGAACGAATTTGCAAGCTACCGGCGGATATGAGCAACAGCAGGTTGCCCCCGCCCTTAACATTACGCTAGCTTTGTCTCCGGAAGAAGCGGGCCTGATGTCGTTTATGGAAAAGAACGGTCAGCTGCAACTCGTTTTGCGTGCTCCGTCGGAAACGGCGATCGAGGAGTTGCAAAAGGCTGATTGGCAGAATTTAGCCGATTATGTTTATGATAAACAAAAGACCGAGATCACGACAACTATTCCCGGCGCGAAATTAAAACCGGATTCTGAAAAGAAGGAAGAAGCGAAGCCATACATTGAAATTTTTAAAGGCGGACAAATGCAATAAATTTTTAACCGCAGGTATTGATTTAAATCCTTTAGGGGGACATACGTGAATATGGAAATAAACCAGAAATTTTTTAAAAGAACTGCGCTCTTTTTCTTGTCGCTTTATCTTTCTTTTAGTTTAACCCTTCCCCCGATAGCACTTGCCGAAATTCAGGATGTCGTCGATGCCAAGGAAACCAGCGATGTTTTTCTTTATGTTGGCGACCTCGTGACGATCAAGGTCGGCAACCTGACGAGAATTGCCGTTGCCAACCCAGGGATCGTTGATATTACCAATGCCTCGGCTGAGGAGATCACCTTGGTTGGGCGCAAGGTCGGTGAAACACAGATCTTTATTTGGGAGCCGGCTGGTAAGCGTCAGATTGTTGCGCGTGTCCTGGGAACGGATCTTGAGCGTATTTCTCAGCGATTGGCAGCTTTGGTCCAGTCTGCGGGCATCGAAGGTATTTTGCTCGAAAAGAATTATTACGAAGGAAAGATCGTCCTGAGCGGATATGTTACGAAGAATGAAAAGAAAAAGCTCGAAGAGATCACCAGGGGATTTAATGATTCGATCATTGACATGTTGATCGAACAAGGGGATTTGATCCAGATCGATGTTCAATTCTCAGAATTAAACACAACGCTAACAAAAGCCTTAGGGTTTGACTGGACGAATTCAATTGAGGTGGAAGAAACCCTTCCCAGTCAAGATGGAAGCATTCAAGACCTTTTTAAGCTGGGTGATTTTTCTAGAACAACAGCGATCCTGTCAGTTGTCAGTTTTTTGATCCAGGAAGGTAAGGCGCGGATCCTTTCAAAGCCTTCGCTCGTTGTTGCCAGCGGTGAAGAAGCATCTTTTCTCGTCGGTGGTGAAATCCCGATCCGGACCACCACGACATCAGTTGGAGGCGGAAGCGCTCAAGAGAACGTAACATTTAAAGATTACGGCGTTGAGGTTACCGTTACTCCAGAGATCCGTGATGGAAAGATCGATATTGATGTGAACTTGACGGTTCGCGACGTTGATTCTGCCAATGCTGTCGGAGATGACGTGGCCTTCTTGACCCGGACCGCCAAGACGAAGGTGCGCTTATATGATCAACAGACCATTGTTCTTGCAGGGATGATCCAGCGCCGCCAAGGGGAGACCAACAAGAGAGTTCCTTTTGTCAGCAAGATCCCGGTCGTTGGCTTATTATTTCAATCAAAAAGCACCCCGACCGCCAACAGCGATCAGGAATTGGTCGTTTCTTTGACACCGCGCATTCTTAAGAATTTACCAAATAAAAATGTGCAGCAGTCAAAGAAGGAAGAAAGCAAAAAAGAAAGTTTACCTGTTGAGGGCAAAGCGGCCGTAGAGCAGCCGAAGAAGGAAGAAGCCAAGAAATCTACCGTTGATGTGCCCAAGTCAGCCGTTGAAGCCAAAGTAGAGAAAATTGTTGAAAAGCCTAAGCCGCCAGTTGCTACCGAAGTTAAAAAGACTCCAGCTCAGTTAAAGGCGGAGAAGTTAGCCGCCGATAAGAAAGCCAAGGCCGCTGCCGCTGCTGCTGCGAAAAAAGCAAAAGCTGATGCTAAGGCAGCCGCCGAAAAAGCGAAAAAAGATAAAGCTGAAAAAGCCAAACGAGAAAAAGAAGCAAAAGATAAAGCCGCTAAAGAAGCCAAGGCCAAAAAAGATACCAAAGCAAAACCGGTGAAACCAGCAGTTAAAGTTAAAGAGCCGGCTGCCAAAAAAATGTCTGCAGAAGCTCCTTTGAAGGTCACCGCGAAAACCGATGAGCCAAGTTTGGACATGGCGCTCGACGACCCGCGCTTAAAGGACCCGCAAAATGTCTTAAGCGATGACGAGATCGCCAAGTTCAAAGATAGATATACCAAGAAGATCAAGAGTGAAATGGCTGAGACCATTTCGTATCCCTATGAAGCTAAGGCCTCGCGCTGGGAAGGCACGGCTGTTTTGAAAGTGACGATCTTGCCCGACGGGAACGTCAAGGATGTTGCGATAAGCCAGTCCTCGGGTTATGCGGTTTTTGATAAAGATGCGGTCAATACGGCCGAGATCCTTGCCCCGTTCGATCCCTTTGCCCCGGCAAAGAATATGAAAGAATTGACTGTTTCCATCCCGGTTGAGTATAGCGAAAAAGCTATCTTGGGTGGGGTGTCTCCGTAATATGGAATCTCGCACAATAGCAATCTTTGGTAATAAGGGTGGGGTTGGAAAAACTTTTGTCGCCGTCAACCTGGCGACTTCGTTGGCCCTTTCAGGTAAACGCGTCCTTCTCGTTGATATTGATTTTCAGGGCGTGCATGATATGGCCCGCATGCTCAATCTGGCTCCGCGCTTTGCCCTTGTCAATCTTCTTGCCGAGATCGAAAAAAGCGAAGACCCGTCGATCATCAAGAAATATGTCATCTCCCACAATTGCGGTTTAGACTTTCTGCCTGCCGTCCTTCAGTCGAAGCAGGCCGGGCATATTACTCCCGAGAACATTAAGCCGTTCTTCCGCAAAGCGGCACAGGTCTACGATTATATTATCGTTGACGCCGGCAACTCGTTCAGTGAAACATTATTAAGCGTTCTCGATCATTCCAACATCATTCTTCTCGTTGTCACTCCAGACATTTTAGCCGTTTATCAAGTCAAATGGTGTATTGAGCTTTTGCAGAGCTTACATTATCCGCTTAAAATGGTGCGCTTGGTTTTAAATCGCGCTGAGAGCCGCGGTGGCGTTGCGTGGCAAGAAGTCCGCACTGCATTGTCGTGTGAAATTCTAGGGCGGATCCCTTCCGACGGGAACGCGGTCGGCCGCGCTTTAAATCGCGGTGTTCCGTGCGTTATTGATACGCCCAAGGGCCCGATCGCTGACGCTTTCGTGAAGATGGTGCAGGACCTTAAAAAAGAAGATATTTATATTTTGCCGGCGGAAGTGGCGCGTGAGCGGACCACAACGGAAGGGATCGATAAGCCGGGAAATTTCTGGGAAAAATTCGGTGTTTCTCAGCAAAATGCGTCAGCTGTTGCAGGCGCTGCAAATTACGGCAAAGAAGAAGACGAGGTTGTTGCACTAAAGAAGAGAATTCATGAGAAACTTGTGGCCCGTCTGCATGTCGAAGATATGACGCCGGAGAATCTCAGCAATCCGCAAAAAGCGCAGGAGCTCAAAGAATCCGCCAAGAAACTTGTCAGCAATCTTTTGCTTGAAGAAAAAGGCGGGGTTCTTTCGTCGCACGAAGAGCGCGCACGCATCGTTAAAGAGATCGTTGATGAGGCTTTGGGGTTAGGCCCCTTGGAAGAATTTCTGGCTGACTCGGATGTGTCCGACATCATGGTTAACAGCAAGGATGTTATTTACGTCGAAAAAAGCGGTAAGCTTATTTTGACCAACCGTAAATTTGTTTCTGATCAACAAGTCCGTTCGATCATTGACCGCATCATCGCGCCACTAGGACGCCGTATCGACGAGTCGGTCCCCATGGTCGACGCACGTCTTCCCGACGGGTCGCGTTTTAACGCGATCATTCCGCCGTTGTCCTTGAACGGCCCGATGGTGACGATCCGTAAATTCGGGACAGAACGCTTAACCGCAGACGAGCTTCTCGGGAAATATAAAAGTTTTTCGAAACCGATGCACGATTTTCTTGAAGCCTGCGTTCTTGGGCGTAAAAATATTATCGTTTCCGGCGGTACTGGGTCGGGAAAAACGACACTGCTTAACGTTATTTCACAATTCATTCCTGACAATGAACGTATTATCACGCTTGAAGACGCGGCTGAATTGCGTTTAAAGAAAAGCCATTGGGCCCGACTGGAATCCCGCCCTTCGAACGTTGAAGGCAAGGGTACGGTTTCGATCAGGGATCTTTTTATTAACACGCTTCGTATGCGTCCTGACCGCATTATCGTAGGTGAGTGCCGCGGCCCCGAAGTCCTCGACATGTTGCAGGCCATGAATACCGGCCATGACGGGTCTATGACAACGCTTCACGCCAACTCGACCCGGGACGTCATGGTTCGTATGAGCTCGATGATCCTTTTAAGCGGGATCGAACTTCCCATGCGCGCGATCAATGAAATGATCTCGTCCGCGATCGACGTTATTGTCCAGATATCTCGTTTTTCCGACGGGACCCGTAAGATCACGGGGATCACAGAAGTCGTCGGCTTGATCCAGGACCACCAGTTGGACATGAGGGATGTTTTTGTTTATGACCAAAAGGGTTTAGGTGAAAACGGGGTCGTGTTAGGCGAATATCGCCCGACCGGGTATATCCCGAAATGTTATGAAGAATTGACCGCCATGGGTTTGAAGATCGATAAATCGATGTTCAGCCGTCCTTAATTTCTCCGTGCGCATCCTTAATCAAACACGCAATACCGTCTTGGCGGATAACGCTATTCTTGCGAATACTGTTATTTCGGGAATGGTCGGCTTATTAAAGCACCGTTCGTTGCCAGATGGCGAGGGCATGTTGATCACGCCGTGCCGATCCATCCATATGTTTTTTATGAAATTCGCTATTGATGTTGTCTTTATTAACCGTAAGAATATTGTTGTAGGACTTGTTAGGAATATTCAACCTTTCCGCATCAGCCCTTATTTTTGGCGCGCCAGCGCCGGTATTGAACTCCCGCCCGGCACGATCGATAAAACAAAAACTCAATTAGGTGACCAGATCAATTATTAGAAGAGATCGCGAGGTACTGGATTTAAACCAGGTCATCGGGATCAATGTCGCGCGCAATGCGGTCAACTTCATCCAGCCAGCGGTGGCAATAGCGGCAGATCTTGGCTTCTTTGAGGACTTTTTTGTCGCAGAAAGTGCAGTTTTTTTTATCAATAGATGGATGGTCAAGGTTTAATATGGGATCGAGCAAGAATTGTTCGCAGTGCGGGCACTTTACGACCTTGTCGGTTAATCTCTCGTGGCAGTAGGGACATTTCATCATTTTTATTTTCCTCGCTTGTTTGAATTATACACCGTTTAATTCTCAAAATAAAAAAATTCATTAAATTTTAGACGCTTCCTCAAATTGGACATTTAATTCTATTCAGTAGAAAAGCCATGTGTTATAGTGGTAAAGCATTTAATGTCCAATCAGGAATTGTCGAGGCCACATGGGCGTTGTTCATAAATTACGAGACGATGTTGTTGATTTTATATTGGCGCAAAAAAAAGAGCGCCCCGATATCAGCGTTCGGAAGTTGAGCGCGGTTGTCCTAAAAGAGTTTCAGATCGTTGTTTCGAAATCATCGGTCAGCTCTGTTTTAAAAAATGCGAACTTGAACAGTCCGATCGGCCGGCATGGCTCTTCCGTCGATGAAGCGGCGGGTTTCGTTAAGAAGCCGGCCAGCACATTTAAAATTCCCGAACAAAAGAAAAAGCAAATCTTCCTTTCAGGGAAACCTTCGGTGCCACCCCCGCCCGTCAAGACCGTAAAAACAGAACATAAGCCGGAAGTAAAACCTCTAATCGTTATAAAACCGTTGCCAGTTAAAGTCGAAGAAGTAAAGCCTGCGCTTGCAGTGTCCAATCTGAAGGCGGAGACAAAGGTTCCCGCAGAAGTTATTAAAAGTTCTTTTGAGCATGCAGGAATGATCTTTCTTAAAGCAGCGGAATGGGACCTAGCCGGAGGGTCGGTCTTGGCAAAAATTCTCAAGGATGAACTCGGCGGACGGTATGATATTGATTATGAGTTCTTGGCAGACCTGCTTCTTTTTCCTGAACTCTTTGACCAGAAAATTTCTTCCGGTGACGATTCCCGACGGATCGGAAAATTATTGAGTGCGAGCGCCCAAGGTGCGCCTTTTAATCCGCAAATATTTTCTGCAGCGATGGCGGCCGTCAATCATATTGAAAATTGTGGATTAAAACTCGCCATTGAGCTCGAAATCCTATTGCGTGGAGTTTCATCCGCCAAGATCACGGATCGCTCCGGAACAAGCGTTTTTTATAATCTTAAAAACAAAGTCCTGAGTTTAGACAATGTCCAATCTGAAGATACTGTCTCTGTTGATGAAGCCGTCAAAGGATTGAACATTGACATTGTTAAGAATGTCCAGTCTGCCGTATTTCATTGTTTTTTAAAAGCCAATGCTCTTGATCAGCTGGTTAAATTTTTGCTTGGCAGTTTTCGCGCTGGCCCCGAGGGAGGATTCAGGGAGGCATCGCTTCTCGACGCAAGCGGGGTGGAATTGGCTAAATATACCTATTTCCCGGCCCAAAAGCGCACCTTTGTTCTTGCTGTTTGGTCTTGGAAAGAGCGCTGGCCGGAAATTTTAGGGTTGGCAGCAAGGGCCGATTTCAAGGCTTTGCCGGCCTTTGGTAAAACGTTCTATTATGCGGATATCGGCGGCGACCAATTTTTAAACTCAAAGAATGGGGCCCTCCGCGTTATTGTTTTAAGCACTGCGCCGGCTCCCTCAGAGGAGCCATTGGTCGTTCTTCTGACAAATGTCGACGGAGATGGCGAAAAAGTCAAAGGGGCGGTTTTTGATTTCCTGTATTCGTGGCCCGGGCTCACCGAGGAAAGCGCCCCCTATTTTATGGCCGAGAATGCCGGGCAAAAGGATCCGCTCCCGAACGTTTTTAAAGAATTAGAGGCGCAACCCGCTTTTTCGCAATGTTTACCGACGCTGAGGAAATTTCTTGATAACTGGAGCCAGCACCATTTTTTTGCTTCTAAAGGCAACCCGCTCGACGATAGAGGCACCCCGGAACAATTTTATCGGTTGCCCGGACGCCTTCGCAATGAAAACGAGCGCGTGTCTGCGGTGACCCTTGAGGCTCCGGCCAATCATCCGTCTATTGAGCAGTTAAAAAACGCTGTTCGGCGATTTAATGCCCGCATGTTTAGGGGCGTTGGCGGCCGCCGCATCTTCCTTAAGCTCTCCTCGCCCGCAAACTAGGGCATATAAATATTATATAAATATAATCTACCTGCCTTGACACTCTTCCGTAGCATATGTTATAGTCTAAAAGCTCATATAGATGAGGGAGTGTGTATTTAAAGATGTACTTGTTTTTTCTCCTGTCGCAAGACGGGGTTTTTAATAGAGCCCAATAAACGTATCCGCTCTTTAGTTGCTTAGAGTGAGGGCAAGGATCATCTGTAACACAAACGGTGCAGCACGATGTGGCTAACCCAGAATCAAAAAGGTCAGAATCTCATCGAATACGCCATCATCGTGGCAGTCGTGGCTTCAGCAATGGTAGCTATGAGCACTTATGTGTTTCGTTCGGTGCAGGCAACTCAGCAGGCGATCCAGGAAGGGTACACAGACTAGTAACACAAACCAAGTTACCAAAGTAGTTATTAAGGAGGAAAATAATGTTTAATAACCTTAAACGCAAAAAAAAGGGACAAACGACAATTGAGTACATCATTGTCATTACTGGGGTTATCGCTGTTATCATTATCTTCTTTGGACCTGCTGGTCCATTCCGCACTGCCTACAACAATACAATGACGTATGGCACCAACGGTATGGATACGATGGCCAATAGATTAAGTAACTCCCACAATTAAACATAACTTCAATATTCACGGAGGTACAACAATGTTTAAGAAATTATTAAAAAATAAAGTCGCGCAGACAATGGCAGAATACGCGCTATTGATCTCGCTGGTTGTTGCGGCTGTTATCGCAATGCAAACGTATGCGCAACGTGCGATTCAGGCAAGAATTCGTGATGCCTCGCAGTACATGGCACAGCAGACCAATGAACTCGGTACTACGAATCAATACGAAGCGTATTACCAAAGTAGCGATTATGACATTAGTCGCAATTCTACAGATACAAGCGTTCACAACAATACAACGGTCTCTGTGGCACAAGACGAATTAAGAACCCGCGACGGTTCAAGTGGGACTAGCTACAATGCCGCAGGGCTTAATAACGGTATCTAAAGATCGTTTTCGTATGTTAGCTATAAAACTAGAGGAGGAACAGCAATGTTTAAGTACTTAAGAAAGAGAAAAGGACAGAGCAGTATGGAGCTCGTCATTATCATGATCATCGTCATGGCCGCTCTTCTCTCGATCCAAGTGTATCTCAAGAGAGGGGTGCAGGGCCGTTTACGTAGCGCCGCCGACGATGTGGGTGATCAATACTCGGCTGGTAATACAAACGTTCGTAAAGTTGTCACCGTCGTCAGCAACACTCACGAATCACAAGACGGTGGTACACAAGCAACCACCATGAATACACCGGAAGTTACAACGACGAACAGAACCCAGAATATTGTTAACCTCGAGCAAGAATACTGGGGTAACTAATAAAGTTCTGGTTTCATAAAACATAAATGGAGCATGGCTTACTTGGAGTTTGGAAAAAATTTCTGGGTAAGCCATGCTGCATTTTATAACATTATGTCTTTTAGAATTTTAAAAAGCCGCCGAGGGCAAGGATCTATGATCGAATACGCCGTGCTTTTTTTTATCGTGATCGCGGCCATCACGGCAATGTCAACATATGCCAAGCGCGGGGTGCAGGCGCGGGTTCGCAGTGCGCGAAATTATATGGGGATACAGGTCAACGGAGTTTACGGGAACATGTACCCCAATCGTGTTTTACCGTTAGAGTATGAACCGTATTACGTTCATACGGAAACCGATAAGGCTGAGCAGACGATCTCCTCGGTTATCCAGACGCCATGGACTAACCACGAGGGGAATTTTGAAACAGGGATCGCATCAACCGTGACTTCCCAGACAATTTCGACGGTGACCCCGGCCATCAACGCTTACTAAGAACGCAATGAAAAAATCTTTCTTTCACAAATTCTCTAGCAGTACTCCCTCCCGAAAAATATTTAATAATTTTGGACAAAGTGTTGTTGAATACTCTCTTATCATCGGGATCGTCATCGCTGTTTTTATGGTTTTATCACCAATGGTCAAGCGGTCAACTCAAGCGATGGTCAAGATCGTCGCTGATGAGGTTGGCATTCAGCAAAATGCCGAACAGAATAGTGAGGCGGGGTTGGTGCGTTCGGAGATCAAAACCGACATGGATCAGCAGCGCAGGCGGGAAGAGTGGAGGGCCGGGACAGTCCATAGTGTGCAGGCGACTTACGAAGACCAGACGATAACGAACACAATTACAGAGTCCAATTTAGGGACAAGAGATAATTAAAATCCTGAAAGAATTTGAGGATCATATGTTACAAATTTTGAGAAAAAAAGGCCAGTCGTCGGTTGAGTATGCTGTGATGATCATTGTGGTGATAGGTGCTTTGATCGCGATGCAAAATTATTTTAAGCGCGGCGTTCAGGGACGTTGGCATACTTCTGTGGACGGCGTTGGCGACCAGTATGACCCGATGTTCACTACAGCTAACATTGTCCATCGCGTCACAGGAACGACCATCACGAATCTCACGACGCAAAATGTGGCCGCCGGTATCGTGACATTGCGCGGGGACAATGCGATCGTTACGGAAACAAGGACCGGTTTTTCCCGCGTCGATGCCGAATAATATTTGAGAGCATCACCAACATCTATGTTGAAATTATCTTTTAAAAGTAGATTTTCTTGTCAAAAGAACGGCCAAAGCGCGGTTGAATTGGCGATCTTTGGTTCTATCCTGATGTTCGTTGTGGCGATGATCTTCCGTCAAGGAATGAACGGCGGAAATTTTATGAGCACCCAGCTCAAGGCGACACGCTACGCAATGAGCAAATCTTTTGAAGGCTCACTTACTGCAAAGCCCGGACGCAACAATGCTTCGGTCCTCGTCATCGAAGACCGCTTGGCGGGTGATTTTACTAATAAATTCGGTTCGCGCGACCGTGCCCCATTAATGGCCAGCGGCAGTGCGGTGTTCACGAACCAAATGTTTTATCCGGTAGATAAAGGTGATTGTGGCGATGACGCTTGGAAAGCCGGGCCAAGCACCGGCCC
This sequence comes from Candidatus Omnitrophota bacterium, assembly GCA_020849375.1. Classification (GTDB taxonomy): domain Bacteria; phylum Omnitrophota; class Gorgyraeia; order Zapsychrales; family JANLHA01; genus JADLGJ01. Next base: position 846 of record JADLGJ010000002.1, on the reverse strand, counting down.
CTGCGATCAGGATGTTTTACAGCGATATGATATGCTGATCAATGGCCAGCGTTTTTCGTTTACGACCGCAAATTTTAGAGTTATTACTCTTCCTGCCGTTGTGGGCGGTTTAGCGGCGTGTGGAGCCGCGCACCCGGCGGATACCCGGTGTTGGAATGCCGCCTGTGCGGCGCCCGGCGGATGCGTGACTTTATACCGTCAGGTGGGGAATTATACCGACAGCGGATATGCTCCTGCCGGAAATTTTGATGTGAATTTTGATGGCGGCGTCACTGTTGTCCCTCCGGCACTCAAGCCCGCCAATGCTCCCGCGACCCCGATGAAATTTATGGGGCAATGGGAAGGGGTTGATGCTTTCGGGGTATTGCCGCTCGACAAATCACTTGATGTGGACGGAGATTTTTATGAGGAGCAGATCCTCGATAGCACCGAGGCCGTCGACGGACGTACCGAACATGTTCTGGTCATCGACCGGCAGGCCGGAGATATTGACTTTACGATCGACGGGCGCCGTCCCGGCGCTAAGTCCGGGCTTTTAGAGGACAGCGAAATGTATTCTTATACACAAAACGGCACGGTTTACCGTATCGAGGAAGGTAAATTATTCGGAGGCCGCGATGACCGCTATATCCGCAATGCGAATGTGAATGACCATGTGGATATCATCGAAAGAATTATACAGTTGAGCAATAATACGGGGCGTTTTTGTACCGGGAATACGCCCAATCCATTAGTTGACGGGGCCTTTAATCCGGTCGAGGCGTGCAATAATTGTTTTAATGCGGCCAATTTCCAAAAAACTTGTTTCGACGCGGGTTCTTTAAAAATATTTGTCCGTAGCAATAT
>JADLGJ010000001.1 GCA_020849375.1 Candidatus Omnitrophota bacterium | reverse complement strand
TATAAAAATACTTATTTTGCGGTAATTTTAGGAATACAGCCAGCCCAGCGTACTTTTACGATAGTAAGTAGTACCCACAATAGTACTTTGGCGTCAATTTTGATATAAAGTTGTTGAATATCAAGAGTAAAACTAAGGAGGACAAAATGAGCACTAGAATGTTGGATAGGTTGGATGAAGTTGTTAAGGGGAAACGGGGCAAAGCCAAGGCCGCGCCAGTGGTTGACGCTCAGTCTTTTGCTGAGAGGGTCGAAAAAAAGGCATACGAACTATATGAAAGAAGAGGTTGTAAGATAGGCCAGGATTGGCAAAATTGGTTCGATGCCGAGAAACTCGTTGAAGATGAAATGATCGCCGAAAGATAGTCTTTGTTTTTCAGTAAAGGATGGTTGTAGCCGGTGGGGTTCTTTGTAGTTCAAGAACCCCCGTTTTTTGTCAACCTTGACTTTAAAATATAACTGTGTTACTTTACGTTAATAATTTTCAAGACAAATCCACAAATTTATTCATAAGGGTTAAAGATATGGCTAAAATTAAGTCAGTCAAAGCAAGACAGATTATTGATTCCCGCGGTAATCCCACCGTAGAAGTGGACATCCTTTTAAATAGCGGCGCTTTCGGCCGTGCAGCTGTTCCGTCAGGCGCATCCACCGGCGAATACGAAGCCATCGAGCTTCGCGATGGTGACAAGAGCCGCTGGGGCGGTAAAGGCGTCAGCAAAGCCGTCAACAATGTGAACACCATCGTTGCCAAAGCTATCAAAGGCGAAAAAGCCGATTTCGAAGCTATCGATAAATTGGTGATTGACATCGACGGCACCGAAAATAAATCCAAGCTCGGCGCTAACGCGATCTTAGGCGTTTCGATGGCCGTCGCCAAAGCCGCAGCTGATGACAAATGTGAACCGCTTTACCGTTATTTAGGCGGCAGCAAAGCCAATATCCTTCCTGTTCCGCTCATGAACATCATTAACGGCGGGATGCACGCAGACAACAATTTAGACATTCAAGAATTCATGATCGCCCCCATCGGCGCTCCGACCTTTTCGGAAGCTATGCGCATGGCGACAGAAGTTTTTCACAGCTTAAAAAAAATTTTGCATGACAAGAACCTCGCGACCTCCGTCGGTGACGAAGGCGGTTTTGCGCCGAACTTAGGCAAGAACGAAGAAGCCTTGTCAGTCATCATTGACGCGGTCACCAAAGCCGGTTACAAAGCGGGCAAAGATGTTTTTATCGCGCTCGATTGCGCGGCGTCATCCTTTTATGATAAAAAAGGCGGCTACGATTACAACGGCAAGATCAATACCGCTGAGACCATGATCTCGGTTTATGAAAGCATGATCAAGAATTATCCGCTCGTTTCCATCGAAGACGGTTTGGATGAGAACGATTGGGACGGCTGGAAAGTTTTGACCGACAAATTAGGCGCTAAATGCCAACTCGTCGGCGATGATCTTTTTGTCACCAACGTCAAGCGTTTGAAGGACGGGATCAAAAAAGGCGTCGGGAACTCGATCTTGATCAAGGTCAACCAGATCGGCAGCTTGTCTGAAACCTTGGATGCTGTTAACTTAGCAAAGAAGAACAAATATACTTCGATCATGTCGCACCGTTCCGGTGAAACAGAAGATACCACGATCGCTCATTTAGCGGTCGCCACCGGCGTGGGACAGATCAAGACCGGTTCCTTGTCGCGCACGGATCGTCTTTGCAAGTACAATGAGCTTTTGCGCATCGAAGAAGAACTCGGCAAAAAAGCGGTTTATGCCGGCTCGATGTGGGGCAAGATTTACTAAATCTTAAACCCAGAAGCGACAAATGATTAAAAACGCCCTGTGGCTCTTTGCATTCACGCTTTTCGCTCTTTTTATCTTTCTGCCGTCGTACACGAAACTGCAGGACCTTCGGCAGAAAAATAGTGATTACGCACAGCAACTTGAATCGTTAAAGCTGCGCCGGATCAAGTTGTTGGAAGAAAAAAGACTTTTAGAAGAAGACCCGGCTTATTTAGAAAAAGTCGGCCGCGAAAAAATGGGGCTGATCCGTAAAGGCGAAGTCGTCTACAAGATCAGCCAGCCCGGAACCAGCGCGGAGAAAAAATAGATTTTTAGTTAGTAATACCGGCGGCGAGCGAGCACGTAATGTGCGAGCGAGTGCCGAGCCAACTGGCGAGGCCGATGAGGCTTAATGTCAGCGAAATTCAGATAAACGGCGGGGTGGAGCAGCCCGGTAGCTCGTCAGGCTCAGTAAAATGGGCGTTCTGATTGGAAACGATCAGAAAGATAATCCGTCAAATTCGGGGAAGCCTTTCAAATGGTAATCCCGAGCCAAGCTGATCAGAAATGATCGGAAGGTGTAGAGACTAGATGGCGGATGCCTTAACCCGAAAGGGAAGGTAAAGGTATAGTCCAGACCACGAATTCTATCGTCGATAGAAGCGGCGCAAGTCGAAGTGGTAAGCATAACCTGAAGGTCACAGGTTCAAATCCTGTCCCCGCAACCATTAAGAAACCCGTTTACCCCACAATTGTGAGGTAGACGGGTTTTTTATTTTAGAAAGGAGATTGCAATGGATACAAAGATTAAAGCTGATGTTGCGGAATATGCAGTCATTAAAGAATTGCTGAAGAAAAATTTTAATGTCTTAAAGCCCATCGGTGATCGTTTACCTTATGACATTGCAGTTGAAAAAGATGGAAAATTGATAAAAATACAGGTTAAATATGCCTGGTATGATAAAGTAAAAAAGTTGCACGCCGTTGATGCTCGCCGTACAAAAACAAATCGGCGACGGATGTTAAGAAAGAAATATTCTGATACAGATTTTGATTTCGCAATAATTTATATTCCTGAAAAAGAAATTTATTATATTATTCCGGTTGCCGTTTTTAACAGTTATGCGAGCACGATTAGTCTTGTTGAGGAGAATAAGCGCCAACGACCACCCAAAGCAGCGCAGTATCGAGAAAATTGGAATTTATTAGTATTTTGAGATTAAAATACACCTAATAGATTCTGTTATTTTAAACTTATTTGAATGCGGCACTTTTAGAAGTGTGCCCTTTGTTTTCTGGTATTTCTTCGTTTTTGAATTTCTCGTCGAGAGTTACCTCAAAAGTATAGCCGACAGCCACTGACCATTGAGGATGATTGGGACAGCGGTTTGCCACCCAGGCGCCATCGGAATTCCTTCCTTGAAACTCAAACAGCAAATAAAATTGATTGACCAATTATTTTATCCGTATAGGATTTATAAGGTGAGTTTGCGAGGCAGTAAGGAGTCGCTAATGGATCAAAGAAATAAAAAGATACAGGATTATAAAAGACGAATAGCGTATTTTAAGTTGCAACATAAACAAATGTTACGGAAACCTAGTAAAACGGAAATTGATTATCTGAGGTTGCTTATGAAAAGATTAAAAGACTTAGAAAAAGCGGGACAGCAGGATGGTATGAAGATTCCTATTTGTAGCGGGCCTGCTGGACTGGATAAATTTGCTGATGAATGTGCAAAGAAATTATTTTCTGGTATCAAACATCAATTCTTTTTTCCAAACGAAGGTTCTCATAATGAGCAACTAGATAACGCGCAAATTTTAGGGGGATTAAGAAATCAGGCAAATGTTTATGCTATTTTTGTTCGTAATAAGAAATCTGAGAAAGAATCAGATTGGGAAAAGATGTACGTCGGCCAGCGAAAATGCAGCGGGATACGAGAGCGCATTACACAGCATTTGATAAAAAAGCATTCCAAAACAGGATCAATGCTCAAAAAAGTTAAAAAAGCGGTTTTAAAGGGCAAAGAGGTTGGACTTTCATTTATTAAGGTTGAACCGGAGCCGCTACGTTTATTTGTTGAAGAAACGATTATTGCGAAACACAATAATAAGTATAAGAAAGATTTGCCATGGAATACGCATGGTTGAGGGCCTAGCAAGTTTGTTGTTAATGGTAAACTTTTCGTTAAAATTCTAATCGAAGGAGCATCAGATGGAAAAAGGTACATTCTTAAAGAATTCGCAGATCGTTATTCTCGGGCTTTGTATCGCGTCGGCGACGATCATTGCGAGCGTGATCCTTTCGCAAGGGGCATTAAAGATCATGAAATTCACCAAGGAAAATATCACGGTGACGGGATCCGCCCAGAAGGAAATAAGAAGTGATTTTATCGTCTGGCAGTGCGCGTTTTCAAGCCGAGATGCCGATCTCTCGACGGCGTATAAGAAAGTCGCAGAAGACTTAAAAAAGGTCAATGAATATTTGGATAGCAAGCAGACCGGCCTGCAGGATCGTTCTGTCAAACAAGTTATGACTGAGATGATCTATAAAAAGAACAAAGACGGCAAAGATACGAATGAAATCGAGGGTTATAATTTGACACAGGTTATCGAGATCCGTTCTAAAGAAGTCGATAAGATCGCGGCGGTCTCGCGCGAATCGACAGAATTGATCAATCAGAATATTGAGTTTATTTCAGCTTCTCCGCAATATTTTTATATCGACTTAGATCAGCTGAAAGTCGAAATGCTGGGCAAGGCAACGGCCAACGCGAAAAAGCGTGCAGAAAGCATGGTCAATTCGACTGGCAATCGTATCGGTTTGATGCGGTCAGCGAAGATGGGTGTTTTTCAGATCACGCCGGTCACGTCCACAGATATCAGCGATTATGGTGAAAATGATACGTCTTCTTTGGAAAAGAAAGTCATGGCGGTCGTGTCAGTCAGCTTTGCGATCGAATAGAGAATAGAGGTAAAGTTTGGCACAAATCCGGAACATGTTTTTAATAAAAATATTCAATTTTTCACGGCGTTTTCAGAAACGCGAATATATCACCTAAACGAAATTCTACTTGCGTTTAGCCGGAGCGTGTAGTATCCTTTCATTATGCAAGCAAGACATTTTTGGTTAGAAAAAGTTGAGGAGTTGTGGAAAGAGAAATCTATTATCTGGGTTTCTGGTGTTAGGCGGGCCGGTAAGACATTTCTTGGCAAAAGTATTAAGGACACGATTTATTTTGACTGTGAGCTCCCGCGCATACGCCAAATGATGGCAAATCCAGAAGACTTTCTTGATGGCCTTAGAAAAAAACGCATCATTTTGGACGAAATACACCGTTTAGATAACCCCTCCGAGCTTCTTAAGATTGCCGCTGATCATTATCCGGATATTAAGATCATTGCAACGGGCTCCTCAATTTTAGGGGCATCCTCTAAGTTCAAGGATACATTGACAGACCGTAAGCGGGAATTATGGTTATGTCCGATGTTAACAGAGGACATGAAAGATTTTAATCGCAAGGACCTTAAGCATCGGTTCTTAAGAGGAGGACTGCCGCCTTTATTTTTAGCAAACAATTTTCCTGAAAAAGATTTTCAGGAGTGGGTGGACTCCTATTGGGCCAAAGATATTCAAGAGCTTTTTCGTCTGGAGAGACGGCATTCTTTCCAAAAATTTTTTGAACTTTTGATGATACAAAGCGGAGGAATTTTTGAGGCATCTTCTTTTGCTGCGCCCTGCGAGGTCAGCCGGACGACTATTTCAAATTATTTGAGTGTTTTGGAAGCAACATATGTTGTCCAAGTGATCAGGCCATTTCATACGCATCGAGCCACGGAAATCGTCGCGGCTCCCAAGGTCTATGCTTTTGATACCGGATTTTTTTGTTATTACCGCGGCTGGGATAGTTTGCGTCAAGAGGATTTAGGAACCCTTTGGGAGCATTTTGTTTTAAACGAGATCCAGGGGCAGTTACAGACGAGAGATGTTCTCTACTGGCGCGATAAGCATGGCCATGAGATCGACTTTATTTTAAAACCTCGCGGCAAGCAGCCCATTGCCATTGAATGTAAATGGCAGGCCCGCAATGCAGAAAATAAGAATATTCAAAAGTTTCTGGATAGTTATCCGCAGGCGAGGGTGCTGGTCGTCTCAAATGATACCAAGCAATCGTATTCTAAAAAAATAGGTTCAACGGCAATAAAATATGTAAATCTGTCCGATTGTATTTCGACTCTTAAGTAATAACTGAAAAGTAGGGGGACGGAGCCCTATTAAGTAAGGCGGATTTTTTTCAATAATAATTAAGGAGCGATATGAAAAAGAAACCACAACCTGATCCCGACATCGTTGCTTTTATGGCTAAGATCCAGGAACAGTTGGCGGTGATGGATCGGAAGTTGGATTTGTTCATGACCAAGTCATTGACGGAGCTGGCGCAGGCTCGGGCTGTTCAAAAGCCGCCGCAACTTCACCCTGTGCAGCATTCACCGCAACCGGTTCAACATTCGCCTCAGCTGTCGCCGCGTCCTCCTGAGCAGAGACCTCGCCTGTCCCCGCAGGGGAGTCGGCCGATGTACGCTGTGATCTGTTTTGACTGCAAGAAGAACACAGAAATCCCTTTTAAGCCCAGCGGTGACCGTCCGGTTTATTGCAAAGAGTGTTTTGCGAAACGTAAGTCCGGCAATGCTCCCAAAGTCAATGAGCCAAAGCCTGCCGTGCACTTAACCCAACCTGTGGCGCAAGCTGTCACCGTGTCAAAACCTTCGGTCGCCAAGAAAAAACCGGCTCCCGCAAAGAAACCCGCTGCAAAAAAGAAAGTCGTTGTTAAGAAGAAAGCTAAAAAGAAATAGTGGAACGCCTTAAAAAGCTCCCCAAGCAACTGCTAAAAATCAATCCCTTCGACGGCGATAGTAAGCCCACACGGATCAAGCTTTTTGCTCCGGGCGCGGGAAGGCCGTCTTTGCCCATTTTGCACCCGTGGAACAGTGACCGTCCGATCGATATTCTTGAAACATTTTTCTGGAAGGCAGATGCCGAAGCCGGCCCCGGGAAAAATAACCGTTACCTCGACATTCTTTTCGCTGATCCGGTCTTAGCCACGCGCGACCCGGGGATCATTAAAGCGATATTGCACGCCACCGGCGACAAACCCGGCCAATTTGACCGCGACACGGCTCCGTCGTCGGGAATTGCCCGCGCGACAGGAAGAGACACTCTGCTTTATTCCAATGGGCCTTTGTGGCGCATTCAAAGACAACTCGCCGCTCCGTCATTTGGCAAGTCTTCGCTTTTTCAGCCGGAAAAATTCCAGGAATTTGAAATAACATTCCGTCAGACCATTACCAAGAGGATTGACGCGCTCCGAGCGCACTTGCAAAAGAGCGGCGAACGGTATTACCGCGTTGTTTTTGAAACAGAAGTGAAGAGTGTCATGCTCGAAATGTTGGTGAATAATTTCTTTGGCGCGCAAGTCGCATATGATGAAATACGTGACCGATATGTCCCTGCCCTGGAGAGAATTATCGCCCGTATCATGAAAGACACAGCGATCAATAAAGTCGATATGCCTTGGAAATGGATGCCGGCCATTACTAAAGATCAGGTTCAAGCCAAAAGCGACATTGCCGACTTCGAAAAATTAACGGACCTGGTCCTTTTACCCAGGAAAGATAGCCGCGGGCTCTGGAAACAATTTAAAAGCGATGTCCCCGATGAGAAATTGCGCAGTAATATCCGCGTCTTTCTCGCCGGAGCGCTTGAAGCAACGACGTCTTTTGCCACTTGGGCGCTTGCGCACCTCGCTCGCAATGAAGACGTTCAGGAAAAGGTCTATCAGGAAGTGAAAAATATCGATACGTACACGCCGGATAATTTGGGCCAGGCGAAAGTTTTGAATCAAGTCTTGGAAGAGACGCTCCGCTTAACGCCATCGCTGTATTTTTTACCGCGCAGGGCAACGACCAATGCGTGGGTTGAGACGGAAGATGGCAGAAAGATGATGATCCCGAAGGGAACGCACATTCTTCTGGATGTCTGGCATGCCAATCGCCTTGAAGAGTATTGGGGCGTTGCCAATACCGGCTATCCCGCGTCCATTTTTGCGCCGCAGCGATGGGAGAAGTTGATGGAAAAAGGATATGTGCCCAAGAATTTTTTGCATTTCGGTTTTGGACATGGCGCCCGAGTGTGCCCGGGGAAATTCCTCGGGCAATTGGAGGTTGGGCTTGTCGTCGGAGCCATTGTTAAAACTTTCAAATTCCGCGCGGTCAATCAGGAAAATCCTGCCAAGGCCGGCGTCTCAACAAAACCTGTTGATGGCGCGCTCGTAGATTTAGAATTGCGTTGATATTTTTTATTCAAGCTTTGATTATTGCTTGGAAATTACCATCACTTTCTGTTATCGTAATATCAAAGCATTTTTAAATGTATCTTTTGACGGCGGAATAAAGGAAAAGACATGGACGATAAAACTAAAAACGCATTTTCTTTAATAGAGATCCTCATTACCGTCATTATCGTTGGGATTGTCGCATCGGTCGCTTTTACTAAATTTGGCGTGATGGTCGAAAAATCGCACGCGAAGGAAGGGGACCAGATCCTTTATGCGATGCTTACTTCGCAAAAGCGTTATGCCGTCGAGCATGATGGTGTTTATGCGACAGCAGTTTCGCAGCTTGATGCCACTCTCCCGGCATTAGCTTATTTTGCACCGCCCTTTATAGCTTCTGGCCCACAACCTCGTTTTGCAATTATCCGCAATGGTTCTTATACCTTAAGCATTTCTTCCAGTGGTGTGGTCACTTGTAGTGGTGGGCCAACAGGGTTGTGTGAAAAAATGGGTTATGATTTGACTCCAGGCGGCCCTATCTCTCCCCTTTAAAACTTCATGCTGAAGATCTTTTCGAAAGAGGCATTCTTAATTTCTTTTCTTATCCTTGCGATCCAGTGCGTAGCGTTCTTTTTTGTTGATCCTTTGGGCTATCCGGACACGATCCGATATTTTAATTTTGCGGACATGATCACGGATGGTTCCCACGTCAGCGGGGACCTTGCTTTTTATCAAGGGGTTTTGTATCCGCCGCTATTCTTGCCGCTTTTCTTTTCATTGTTCAAGAAGTTCTTTAATATCCCATTTGAGATCAGCGGTATTTTTCTCCAGATCGTTTCTTTCCAAGCCATTCTCTGGTTAAGTTATTTGATCGCTTTGCGCCAGGGAGGAGAACTTGCTGCCCGCCTGACACTCGCCCTATTATTGACCCAGCTCGTTTTTTGTTTTCGTTCTGCTTTGATCCTCACGGATTATCCATTCACAGCGCTTTTATTAGGTATCGTTCTTTATGTGTTGCGCCAAAAAAAGATCGAGTTGCCGCAAGCGTGGGCATTGTCTTTTCTTTTTGCGTGGCTCATTTCCTTAAGGACGCAGGGAATGATCTTTTGGGTCCTGATCAGTGCTTATCTGATCTTTAGCCGGCAAATCCGTCTGCGG